>JAUVHU010000059.1 GCA_030593145.1 Desulfobacteraceae bacterium | reverse complement strand
GATAACCGCTGAAAGCATCTAAGCGGGAAGCCCACCTCGAGATTAGATATCCCTTAAGTATGGAAACATACTTAACTGAAGACCCCTTGAAGACTACAAGGTTGATAGGCCAGGTGTGTAAGTGTGGCAACACATTTAGCTAACTGGTACTAATAGGTCGTGCGGCTTGGCCACAAAATAATTGACACAAATATATGAACGTTCTATATACTTATATTCAGATTGAAGACTTAAATATAATTTAAGTTAAATATTTTTTCGGTGGCTATAGCGAGGAGGTAACACCCGTTCTCATCCCGAACACGGAAGTTAAGCTCTTTTGCGCCGATGGTACTGCTCGGGAATCTGAGTGGGAGAGTAGGGCGTTGCCGAAAAATCTTTATACCCGGAATCATTTAATTGGTTCCGGGTTTTTTTTTGATTAAGTAAGATGGGCGTTTAAAGTAATATATGCTTGTATTCACAGGAGCTTGCTTTGTGGTTTAGATTTAATCTAAAGCCCATTTAAGCAATAAGCTTCCTGATGTAAAACCGGCGCCAAAACTAGAAATAATTATCCAATCCCCCTTGCTCATCATATTTTTTTGATAAGCCTCGGACATGGCGATTGGTATCGTTCCTGCTGTGGTATTGCCGTATTTTTCTATGTTGATCATCACCTTATCACGAGTTAAGCCCATTTTTTTGGCTACAGCATCGATTATTCTTAAATTGGCCTGGTGCGGGATCAGAAGTTTTATATCTTTGCCGGTCAGTCTGTTTTTTTCCATTATTTTTATTGAAACATCCGACATTGCTGTTACAGCGTATTTGAATATTTTTTTTCCATCCTGAAAAATATAATGCATTTTTTTGTCCACAGTTTCATGAGATGCCGGGAATAAACTGCCTCCTGCCTGCACATTCAGAAGGTTAGCTCCTGAACCATCTAACCGGAAAATATAATCCTCAACTCCGAGTTCATCTTCATTGGATGATTCCAGCAGGGCAGCGCCACCCCCATCCCCGAAAATAATACATGTGTTTCTATCCTTGTAATTAATAATAGCGCTCATTTTGTCAACGCCGATAACCATAATCTTATTATGTTTTCCTGTTTCAATAAATTGAGAAGCTGTGGCCAAAGCATAAACAAACCCACAACACGCGGCATTAATGTCAAATCCCCAGCAGTTTGTTGCGTTAAGTTTCTTTTGAACAAACGCTGCTGTGGCTGGAATGAGCATATCTGGAGTTGATGTCGCAACAAGGATTAAATCAAGCTCATCTGCCGCAGTATTTGTCTGCTCAAGAACCATTTCTGCTGCTTTAACAGCCATATAGGAAGTGCCTTTATCCTTGCCTAGAATCCTTCTTTCCTTTATTCCTGTACGTGATACAATCCATTCATCGTTTGTATCCACCATCTTTTCAAGCTCTTGATTGGTAAGTATATTGTCCGGAACATAATGTCCGATTCCGGTTATGATTGCTCTCATCAAAAACCCTCCTGCATTATTTAAATGCAACCTGCTAACATATATAATTTGTAGATGCAATATGTTTGATGGTGTTGTAAAAAGTTCCATCTATTGCGTTGCAGTGATTCTTCAGACTTATATGTATGTCTTCGATCCTGAAAAATCACTACGCCTTGTATATGAAACTTTTTACTTAGCCATTTGTAGTTAAATTTGACGGAAAACGGTATTTTTCGATTTTTTCGATAGCATTATGTTTATATTTGTTTACAGGGGTTATCAAGTATGAGTTGAAGCTTATTTTTTTTTATGATATTTTTATAAAATTATTGCATGGCTTAACTTTAGGCACTTATCGCCGTGGCGAAGATGCGCTATCCCAAAGGAGCAATATAATGGAACAATATAAAAATATTCAGGGTTTGTTGACAGATATCTATGGGAAGGAAAAAGGCAGCCTGGCCTTAAAGAAAATTATTTTCCTGATTGAAAAGTTTCCGGCAAAAAAAAGCAGGGCTAAAGACTATTTTTCACAAAATGATGTGGTTTTGATAACTTATGGCGATTCTTTAAATAAAGATGGGGAGATTTCCCTGAAAACTCTTCATGGCTTTGCGAATAAATATTTAAAGGATGTATTTTCGGCTATACATATCCTTCCGTTTTTTCCATATTCATCAGATGACGGTTTTTCAGTTATTGATTTTCTTTCCGTAGATTCCGAACTTGGATCCTGGAAAGATGTTAAAGCATTGGGCTACGATTTTCAGCTTATGTTTGATCTTGTGCTGAATCATATTTCTTCGAAGAGCAAGTGGTTTGAAAAGTATTTAAATGAGGATCAAGGATTTGAAGATCTTGCCATTGAAGCAGACCCCTCGATTGATCTGTCCGAGGTTACAAGGCCCAGGTCGCTGCCGCTTTTAACTGAATTTATAAAAAGCTCGGGAAAGGCTGTCAATGTCTGGACAACATTTAGTGCTGATCAGATAGATCTTAATTTTAAAAGCATTGATGTTCTTGAAAAGATGGTTGAGATACTGCTTTTTTATGTGAAGCAGGGCGCAACCATTCTGCGGCTTGATGCAATTGCCTATTTATGGAAGGAGATTGGGACGAATTGTGTTCACTTGAGCCGGACCCATGATGTGGTGAAATTATTTCGAAGTATATTAGATTGCGTTGCTCCGGATGTCATGATTATTACGGAAACAAATGTGCCTTATGTGGAAAATATCAGCTATTTTGGAGATGGCCGGAATGAGGCGCAAATGGTTTATAACTTTACGCTGCCGCCGCTGCTTTTTTATTCCTTTGCAATTGAAGATTCAACGGCTTTGTCAAGCTGGGCAAAAGGGCTTTACTTGAAATCTGGAACCAATACCTTTTTTAACTTTACGGCCTCGCATGATGGTATTGGTGTGCGCCCGCTTGAAGGGATATTGTCTGAAAAAAAAATGGACAGACTCATTAAGATTGTTAAAGAAAATGGAGGCAGGGTCTCATATAAGAGGAATTCAGATGGTTCGGAGAGTCCGTATGAATTAAATATAACCTATGTTGATGCTTTCTTAAATAAAAAAAGCGGAGTTGACGAATATCATTCTGATAGGTTTCTCGCCACGCAGGCGATACAGTTCGTTCTTCCAGGAGTACCTGCCACCTATATCCATAGCATATTAGGTTCGCGCAATTGGGAACAAGGTGTCAGGCAAACTCAAATGGCCAGAACAATAAACAGGGAAAAATTGCGGCTGGATGATATTGTAAAACAATTGGAGGATCCCGATAGCTTTCGCTCAAGGATTTTTTTTCCATATATCGAGTTAATCAAAACCAGGAAAAAGCAGCCGGCTTTTCATCCGAACGCCCCTTTTGAAATACTGAAAATTGATCCTAAAGTGTTTGCAATAAAAAGGTATTGTGAATCTCAGACAATATATGCTCTGACAAATATATCGTCAGAGCATATTTCAGTGTCGTTATCAGGGGATAAGGTATTAGATAGGATGAAAGATCTGCTTACCGGAAAACAATTTAATACAAAATCGTTTGTTTTAAACCCTTACCGGTTTGTATGGCTAAGTAATGCAAATATATAAAACGGTTCCAGGAGGAACCATGGTTATACTTTACCGTTTATTTTGTTTCTTAACTTGCCGGAACACTTGAATGTCACAACCTTTCTTGCTCTTAACATCAAGTCATTACCCGTAGCAGGATTGCGTCCCCTTCGTTGTTGTTTATCCTTTACACAGAATTTGCCAAATCCTGAGATAAGGACGTCATCCCCCTTCTCCAGCGTACCCTTAATAATTTCCAGAAGGGATTCGATAATATCGACAGATTTTTTCTTGGTAAAACCCAGTTCGTGAATCTTTTCGACAATATCATTCTTGGTTAATGCCATTGTACCTCCTAGAAGAAACTTATTTCATCACTATAAGACCTCTGCAAAAGGCCTTCTTTTGTTTTCTGCTCGCAGCAGAATTGAACTTAAATCCCGCTTTTAGCGAGAAGCATTTTTTAAAATCAGGTAGATATTATTTGTAATGTTTTTTGTATTAAGCACTAAAAAGTAGTTTATTCAATCTTTATTTTGCTTAGTTCTAATTTTTTTAATTATTTTACGATTAATGAATGAAAAATCTAAAATATACAAATATTAATTAGTTGTCAAGACATTGAAGCTCGAAACTTACAAAATATATTATTTTTAAATTAATCACAATGATAATAACATATTGATTTATACCCTCATTCCATTATAGCTTTCATTCCCTTGCTATAAGTAAAAAATGAGGTACAAAAAAGAGATTGCAGGCATAACCATCTGTAATCCCTTTATAAATCATGGAGCCGACGGGCGGAGTCGAACCGCCTGCCTGCTGATTACGAATCAGCTGCTCTACCAACTGAGCTACGTCGGCATAACGATAGAAAGAACTACTTTGTTTATGAAACTAAATCAAGATAAAATCGCACTTCAACAATTGATTAATATAATCCCTGACAGGCATTCCGGCATAGACTGTGTGGGGATGTCAGGCTCTGACAGGGCATATCTTGTGTCCAGGATAGCCTTGTGCCACAGTATGCCGATTTTTGTGCTCGTATCTGCACAAAAAGATGCGGATATGTTTTGTAACGACCTGGATTTTTTTATAAACAAGATCAAACAGCCTGTAATATGTTTTCCTCCTTACAATATTTTACCGTTTAAGCATCTTGCCTACCACAGCGAAACAGCGGCAAAGCGTATCAGTACACTTTATACGCTTACAGCAGGCAAAACATCTCCAATTGTGGTGACAACCGTAAGCGCTATGCTGCAAAAGCTTATACCAAAGCATGAACTCTGCGATTATGCTGAACTTATAATGGCTGGAGAGGAGATAGACAGGGATTTATTGATAGAGAAGCTGATTGCAGGGGGTTATGTTCGCACCGGTATTGTTGAGGAACCCGGGGATTTCGCTGTAAGAGGGGGTATACTGGATGTTTTTTCTCCGCTCTATTCCGATCCGTTAAGAATCGATCTTTTTGGAGATACAGTAGATTCGTTAAGGTTTTTTTCAACAATAAACCAGAGAAAAACAAAAACTATACAGGAAGCTGTTATACTCCCCGCAAGGGAAGCAATCCTGAGAAAAAATAATATAGCTCAGATAATAAACCGGGTGAGGAATCAGGCATCATCTCTTAATATACCTGTTGCAAAGGTAAGGGCTCTTGTTGACAGTATTAAAAGGGAAGGCATGTTTCCCGGGATTGAAAGCCAGATTTCAATGATTTATCCGGAGCTTGATACATTTTTTGATTATATCCCTCAGAATGCTCTTTTTGTTCTTATAGAACCGGCGGAATTGGATAAGGCTGCCGCTGAATCACAGGAACAGACGGCCAGGAACTACCTTGTTGCTCGTAAAGAGGCCAGACTGTGTGTTGAACCAGATTTTCTTTATCTGGAATGGATAAAGGTAAAAGAGATCCTCTCGAAAAAAAATCCTCTAAGCTTAAAAAGACTTTCTGTATCAAAAAAGGATTCTGTTGATTTACAATATGATTTTTCTGTTAGAGACAATATTTTTTTGAGAGAGGAACTAAAGAATTGTCGTGGAAAAGAGAATATTCTTTTGCCTCTTGTAAACTGGATTAATGATAAAAAGAAATTCAAGTATAACACACATCTTGTATGCAGTACCAGATCACAGATTGACCGGTTGAAAACATTGCTTGCGCCATACAATATTCAACCTGAATTTATTAATGGTTTTTCTGATAAAAAAAGCGGCAAGGGTAAACTTTACATATGTTCTGGCAGAGTTTCATCAGGTTTTGTATGGTCTGTTGAATCCTTGGCGATAATTACAGAGGATGAGATATTCGGTGTAAAACACCACATTAGGAAGATATCAAAGCATAAACAAAAGGTTCAAGAACTTTTTACCTTTGAGAGTTTGAAACTATCGGATTTTGTTGTTCATATTGAGCATGGCATTGGGCGATATAACGGTCTTGTAAAATTGAATGTCAACAGGACAACCAATGATTACCTTCTGATAATTTACAAAGATGATGATAAGCTCTATCTTCCTGTAGATCGCTTGAATATGGTGCAGAAGTATATGGGGGTAAGTGGGGGTGAGCCTGTTCTTGATAAGATGGGCGGAAAATCCTGGGAAAGTACGAAAAACAAAGTAAAGAAATCAGTTGAGAAAATTGCCGGAGAGCTGCTTAAGCTTTATGCGGAGCGTAAGGTAAAGAAAGGTTTTGCGTATAAGGAGATAGACAGTTATTTCAAGGATTTTGAAGCGAGTTTTGCCTATGAAGAGACAGAAGACCAGCTCAGAGCCATAGACGAAGTATTGCATGATATGAATAAGCCGGTTCCTATGGACAGGCTTGTGTGTGGTGATGTAGGCTACGGTAAAACAGAGGTGGCTCTTCGGGCTTCTTTTTTGGCGGTAAATAATTATAAGCAGGTTGCGGTGTTAGTTCCAACTACAGTGCTTGCCCAGCAGCATTTTGCAACATTTTCCGAGCGTTTTGAGCCTTACCCTGTTAATATTGCATGTTTAAGCAGATTTCGCTCTTTACGTGAGCAGCGGGCAATTATAGATGATCTTAAATCCGGCAAAACAGATATTGTTATTGGAACACACAGACTTCTTCAGAAAGATATTGTTTTTAAAGATATTGGGCTTGTTGTACTTGATGAAGAGCAGCGATTCGGCGTTAAACATAAGGAGAAACTGAAAAAAATCAGAACTACTGTTGATGTTTTATCTTTAACGGCAACGCCTATACCCAGAACCCTTCATATGTCACTTGTGGGGATGCGTGATATAAGTGTAATCTCTACGCCGCCGAATCATCGCCGGTCAATTATAACATATATTTCTGAACTGGATGATGTTGTTATTTCCGAAGCAATAAGCAAGGAACTGGAAAGAAAAGGTCAGATATTTTTTGTGCATAACAACATTCATAGTATATGGACAATTGCGAAAAAACTGCAGGAACTTGTGCCGGAGGTAAGGCTTGACGTTGCTCATGGTCGTCTTGATGAAGATGATCTGGAAAAAGTTATGTTTCGTTTCATGAACAAAGAAATTGATATGCTTGTATGCACAACCATAGTTGAGTCAGGTCTTGATATACCTTCGGCAAATACCATACTTATTAATCGGGCTGACAGATTCGGGCTGGCCCAGATGTATCAGTTGCGTGGACGTGTGGGTCGGTCAGATGAACAGGCATACGCATATCTCTTTATTCCGAATGAGAGTAGGTTAAGCAGGGATGCACAAAAGCGGCTTAAGGTTTTGATGGAACACAGCGATCTTGGTTCAGGTTTTCAAATAGCTATGAGCGATCTGAAGCTCAGGGGAGGAGGCTCTATTTTGGGGGCTTCCCAGTCCGGCCATATAGCTGCTGTAGGTTATGACATGTTTCTTAAGCTTATGGAAGATTCAATGTCCAAGTTTAAAGGAGAGCCTGTACACGAAAGCTTGGAACCGGAAATCAATATAAACATATCGGCATTTATACCTGAATCTTTTATACCTGATATTGACCAGAGATTTTCAGCATACCGTCGTCTTGCAAAGATGACGGAAATTAAAGAAATTGCTGATTTTAAAAGAGAGCTGGTTGATCGCTTTGGCTCTATACCGGTTGAGGTTGTCAATCTTCTATTAAAAATAACCCTTAGAACATTGGCAATAAAGGCGGGAGTAAAACGTCTTGACCTGATTGACCCGCGGCTTATATTATATTTCTCTGAAGCTCACCAGAAAGATCCTTCAGGGATTGTTGATTTGATTGTTTCCCGCAAAAGATGCTTTGAATTTACACCGCAGCATGTTTTTAAGGCAAAACTATCAAGAGGCAGCGTAAGCAGCCTTTTTATTCAGACTAAAAATATCTTGAAAGAAATTGCTCAACATGTTAATAATTAAAGGATTAAGGATTTACGAATCGCTTGAAAGCGAATATGAGTAAGTCATCTGAATGCTGAACGAACTAATGATTTCTATGCAAAACAAATTTCTAATCCTTATTTGTTATTTCAATGATAAGATACTTAAATAAATTATCTCCAATGTTTGGAGCTTTATTGATTGTTTATATCCTGACAGGGTGTACTGATACGGGAGTTGATTCACACACAGTGACCGCGGATGAATATTTAATCCGGATTGCAGACAGGATTACAACAGTAAACGATTTCAATAAATCTCTTGAAATTCTCAAAACCGCATATCCTCATAATAGTTTGCGGAATAATGATTCGCTTAAAGATATTCAATTGCGGCTTTTGAATCAGATGATCGAGGAGATGATTCTTTTGGAAAGGGCCGAAGAACTTAATATTGGGATTTCTGATACGGAAGTCGAAAAAGCTGTCGCAGACATTAAAGCAGACTATGACGGAGCAGTTTTTGAGCATACTTTACTCGAGTACGCCATCCCATACAGTTCGTGGGAAAAAGGATTAAAGACTCGATTGCTTATGGAGAAAGTAGTAACGAGAGAACTTGGGGAACAGATCGATATTACTCCTGAAGATATTATTAAGTATTATAAAGAGCATTATCTGGATACTGGCAATGCAACAGATTTGGATGAAGAATCTGATGAAATTAATGATGATACGTATAAAATGATTGTAAAGCAGTTGCGCAGAGAAAAAACGGAACAGGCCTATAACTCATGGATAACAAAACTCCAAAAAAAATATTTGGTTGAAATAAATATGAAACAATGGAGAAGGATGCTAAAAATAAAATGATTTGTAAGCATAATGCAGAGATATTAAAATATTTAGTTGCGGTTTTTGTTTGCACGTTTTGTTTTATATTTATTAATCAGGCAAAATGCGCAGAAGTTGTTGACCGTATTGTAGCTGTTGTAAACGATGATATAATTATACTCTCCGAGCTGAATCAGACGTTAAAACCATTTGCCGGCAGGCTTAAAGAACTCGGATATTCTCCTGAGAAGGAGCGAAAAATGCTCTTTAAGGTTCGCAGCGATATTTTGAACCAGCTTATTGATCAGAAACTTGCAGATCAGGAAATTAAGCGGTTTAATATTACTGTGAGTCAGAAGGAGATAGATAAGGCAATTGAGCGTATTAAAGAAGCAAGCAGTTATACTGATGAGGAGCTTCGTGAAGAATTGACTGCTCAGGGGCTTGGCATGGAAGAGTATCGCGAGAGTGTTAAGGAGCAGATTCTCAGAGCTAAGCTGGTTAATTGGGAAATTAAGTCCAAGATTGTTATTACCAAAGAGGATGTTAAGTCTTATTATGAAAAGCACAGGGGTGAATATTGTGGAGAGAAAAAATTTCGCCTGAAGAATATAATTATGAGTATTCCGAATTCGGCTGATGAAGTGGAAAAAAAAACAATTTATAAGAAGATGAATGCTGTCCTGGCGAGATTAAAGGCAGGGGAGCTTTTTGAGACGGTTGTTAGGGACTGTTTGGCGTCATCTAAAAGTGGCGAATTGGGAATATTCGGTATTAATGAACTTTCGCCGCAGTTGCAAGAGGCGATAAAAGGATTAAAAGCAGGTGAATACACATCTGTTTTAGATACCGATTATGGTTATCAGATATTTTATATTTCTGAAATTGTAGATGCTGCAGGAAAATCTCTGGAAGATGTGTCGCCCGATATTGAAGAAAAACTTTACAATAAGATAGTTAATGAGAAATATCGATCATGGCTTGATGAGCTTTATAAACGATCGCATATTAAAATTATTAAATAGTGTCTATAAAAACTCTCTCAAAGGTTTTAAAGGCGAGATAGAGGGAATTTTAGTTATTTTTGAATCAATTGAGGTCTTAGCGTATAATGATTGACACAAGTTTTCTTTCCTTTGGACGTTATCTTAAGGCAAAAAGAATTGAAAAAGGGATTACTCTTGAAGAAGTTTCAAGCGAGACCAGGATCAGGATGGACAACCTCCTTCTTATCGAGAAGGAAGATCATGATAAATTGCCTGCTGAAGTATTCATGAGGGGGTTTTTACGCGCTTATGCAAGCGCTATCGGTGCTGATGAAGAAGAGGCTGTTCGGCGTTATGTTTCCAGTCTCCATGCTTTCAAGGAAATTGCCAGGGCTGAAGCTGATTTTATCAGATTAAGCGCTAAATCCTGGACACATCTGTTTATGTTTCTTGGAATGTTGTTATGTATTATTGCAGCGTCTGTATTTATGATGTCTGCTATTTATGATCGGCCACAAGCTGACTTTAAAGCGAATCAGCAGCGGGTTGAGGATGCGGTTAATAAAATAAGTCACGAGGCAGCTATAAAACTTTCCTCTGATGCAGATGTTGTGCATGATTCAACATCTGTGGATTCTGTAGTTGTTCAGGAGAAATTATTACTGAGGGTTATTGCAGTTGAAGAGACATGGATTAAAGTAATTGTTGATAGTCGGGATTCGAGGGAATACAGTCTGCAGTCGGGGAACAGCCTGAAGCTTGAAGCATTTTTTGGTTTTAATCTTCTTATAGGCAATGCCGCGGGTGTGAAATTGATATTAAATGATAATCCTGTAGAGGTTCCCGGTAAAAGAGGACAGGTCGTTAATATAGAGCTTCCATAATAACCGTTCACAGTGAACTGTTACAAAAAAAATATCGGTGATGATCAGCGTGGATCTATGGCTGAATAGTTGGAAATTGTAAAGATAAAATAATATGCAAAGCGATCGTAATAAAATACTTATTGACAGCATAAAAAGATTGCTGAGGCGGGAAGCTGCAAGCCATCTCGTCAAGATTGTAAATAAAACACATGCAGCGGATCTCGCTGTGGTGTTTCGTTCTCTTTCGCACGCAAATCAACATAAATTATTTCATCTGCTGGAGAATGCAGAACAAAAAGCAGCTCTTTTCAGTGAGCTTGACGAAAATACTTTTTCAGATTTTGTTGAAGGTCTGGAACTGGATGAGGTCGTTGAAATCTTAGAGTATATGCCTTCTGATGATGTCGCAGATCTGATTGGACGTTTGCCGGAGGAAAAATCCGACGCTATCCTTGAAAGAATGAAAAAGGAAGGATCTGAAGAGGTCGAAGATCTACTTCGTTACGATGATGATACAGCGGGCGGTATCATGGTTCCTGAATTTATCGCTTTGAGAGAGGATGCAACCGCCGCTGACGCAATCGGGTCGCTGCAAAAAGAACATATGGATGTGGAGATGCCTTTTTATCTTTATGTTGTGGATGAATACGGCAAGTTGACAGGCGTATGCTCTTTGAGACAGCTCGTAGTAGTTCCGCCTGACACTCCGCTTAAAGATTTTATGACAACTGATGTATTTGCAGTGCAAACCGATATGGATCAGGAAGAGGTGGCGAAAATTGTTGCTCACTATGATATTCTGGCTGTGCCGGTTGTGGACGAGATAAACAAGTTGGTAGGTATTGTTACTGTCGATGATGTTATTGATATCATCAGAGAAGAGGCAACAGAAGATATATTGAAAATGGCGGGAGCTGGTGAGGAGTTTGTTGAAACAAAGTCTGTTTTGAAAAGTATAAGAATTCGCCTGCCCTGGCTCTTTGCTTGTTGTATTGGTGGAATAATTGCATCTTTTATTATCAGCCATTTTCAAGAGAGCTTAAGCAGGGTAGCCTATATTGCGGCATTTATACCTGTTATTATGGGGATGAGCGGCAATATCGGCATTCAGTCTTCTACTATTGTGGTGCGTGGTCTTGCAACAGGTCGTCTCAACATAAGAGATTTATGGTCTGTTGTTTTTAAGGAGCTTAGCATCGGTTTCATGTTAAGTATAGTTTATGGGCTTTTTATCGCACTTGTCGCTCAGCTTCAATATAGCAGAGGGGCGCTTGCTATATCGGTAGCGCTTGCCGTGGTTTGCTCAATGTCTCTGGCCGCTCTTTCAGGTTCTCTCGTGCCTATGTTGTTTGCCAGGTTAAATGTGGATCCTGCTGTTGCGACAGGTCCTTTTGTAACAACAGCTATCGATATCGTCAGCGTATTTTTGTATTTTAATATCGCTGTAACCCTCCTTGGTATATGAAACCTACGTTAAGCGATTAGCCATTAGCTGTTAGCTATTAGTCAAACTATATCAAGATGTTATTAAATAATAACATTTCACCCGATGGGTGAAAAACGAATCGCTGGTAAATACCCGAAATAATACCTGCAGCGACCTGCCGCGACAGTGCGCGAGCTAACCGCTAATTGCTAAGAGCTAATCGCTTATCTTAGGTGAAAACATGTCAAGTTTTTCCACTCCCGCTATCATGCTTCGCCGCATCGATTTTGGCGACTATGATTTTATCATTACTTTTTTTACGTTAAATAGCGGTAAAATTTCAGTAATAGCCAAATCAGCCAGGAAAAGCATAAAACGATTTTCAGGTATTCTCGAACTTTTTTATGCGCTGGATATAGTGCTTGGCACTGGTCGCGGCAAAGGACTTCCTGTTTTGCAGGAAGCTTCATTAAGGCAGCCTTTTTACAGGATAAGAGAGAATATTACAAAAACAGCTTATGCGAGCTACTGGGCTGAATTAATTAACGAGTGGATGGAAAACCACGTAAAAAATATCAAACTTTATCATCTGTTTCAATATGTTTTATGTGAACTCGATCTTGGACGTATGCCGGAAGAAGTATTAAGCATACTGTTCCAGATAAAATTAATTTCAATGTCGGGTTTTTATCCGAATTTGCGTAAGTGTAGTATATGTAAAGTCGAAATGGAAAAGATGAAAGGAAACAGAATCGTCTTTGATATTATAAAGGGCGGGATTGTTTGCGAAAGATGCAAGTCCGGTTCGTTAAGACAGATATGCCTTTCAAAAGGCACGATTAAACAGATTTTGTGGATTGAAGGCGGAGATTTAAGCATGGCTGAAAGGATTAGATTTTCACCTGAAGCATTAAAAGAATGCCTGAAGTTCTTAGAGGTCTTTGTGCCTTATCATTTAGGGAAGGAGCCAAAGAGCCTGAAATTTTTGCGGCAGATAAGGAAGGGGTAAGGATTAAGGGGAGTAAGAATTTAGCGCGTTGAAAGTTTGGCTGTTTTTGTTGAGATATTGTTAATCCGAAAAAGCATTATTTGAATATCGAATATCGAACAAGGAATTTCGAATGATGAATTGTGGAATTGCTACGCTCTATCTTTTATAGTAGTAAAAATGATAGAATACCTTACTTCGACATTCATAATTTCTTGTTCGATATTCTGCGGTTCAAAACAAAACCTTAAGTTTGAATTCGTTTTAAAAAGCCTGGGAACGAGAACCCCTGAACCGTTGAACCTCTGAACCCTGAACCTGGAAAGCACTATGCAGAGCATAAGAAGTATTCTTAAAAGACGGCATGTCGAGGCATCGGCTCCATGCAGGATCGATATGGGAGGCACGCTGGATATCAGCACTTTTTATTATCCGCTCAGACATCTTTCTCCATGCACATTTAATATAGCGATTGACTTAAAGACGCGGGTACGGCTTTCCTCATACCATAAAGGCATGGTAAAGGTTTCTTCAAAAGGGTTTGAAAGCGCTGAATATCCATTCAATAAAGCCCCATTTGATCATCCTCTTGGATTGATGTTTGCCATTGCTGCCTATTTTGGGGCAGAAGGGGTCCATATTGATATTGATTCATCATCTCCCCCCCGTAGCGCTTTAGGCGGCTCGTCTGCAGCAGCGGTAGCTCTTGTCGGAGCTTTTCTCAGTATTGCGCCAGGACTTGTTAAACATGCGGAGGCCTTAAGTTTTTCCAGGAGAAAGGCCGCAATTCTGGCTTATGTTCTTGAAAGCAGTGTGGCAGGGGTTCCATGCGGATTGCAGGACCAGCTTGCGGCTGCTTATGGAGGAGTCAATGCATGGTACTGGCGGTCGGATATTGAGGGGTCTTTATTCAAAAAAAAGGTAGTTGTAAGGAAAAATTTCCATAAAGATCTGGAGCGGCATATCACTTTAGCATATTGCGGTATTCCCCATGAGTCGAAAAATATAAACAGCAAGTGGGTTAAACAGTTTCTTTCAGGAAAATCCTATGAACTCTGGGCTGAAATAGTTGTCTGTACTCAAAAGTTTATTGATGCTTTGGCTGAAAAAAACTTTAGACATGCTTCTGCGGCCATGAACGCTGAAATGGATATCAGGAGAAAGATGACACCTGACGTGCTTGATGATATGGGTGTAAAACTTGTTGAGTCAGCCCATGAATTCAACTGCGGCGCCAGATTTACAGGCGCGGGTGGAGGAGGCTGTATGTGGGGGATAGGTAAAGCCGGCGATATTGACAGGTTAAAGCCTGTTTGGGAAGAGCTGCTTTCAAGTAGAAAAGAGGCCTGTTTGCTCGATGTTAAGATAGATTCTGATGGTTTGCTGGTTAATGGTTTGTAAATTTAACATACACTTTTATCATTCCGGCCCCGTTCCTTTTATTTACTTATAATGCTCCGATATCATTTTTTATCTCGTTAATTTCCTGCTTAACATTCTTAATCTCAATTAAATCTTTTCATGCAGGATGTTCCGGCGCATGTAACGCTGTAAACGGGTCAAAAGACAAGCAAGATGTGCAATTTCTTGCCGAAGCCCTTACCTTACAGAGAAGTAAAATTCAAAATGTCCATGGAAAAACTGAAAAAGAAACTGAACATCTTTTACAATCAATATAACAGGCGCAGGTATGTTCATCCTGATCCCCTTGAATTTTTGTATCAATACAAAGAGATAAGAGACCGTGAAATAGTCGGGCTTATTGCATCTTCACTTGCATACGGCAGGGTTGCGCAAATTTTAAAGAGCGTTGCGTTTGTGCTTGACATTATGAATCCGTCACCTCATTTGTTTTTAAAAGATTCAACTTATAAATCTCTTAACAGGGCATTTGAAGGCTTTACACACAGATTTGCCGCCCAGGATCATCTTGCGGCTTTGCTTTTTGGAATTAAAAATGTGATTTCCAGGTTTGGTTCCCTTCATAAATGTTTTTTAGCCGGTTTTTCGGAAGATGATGAGAATGTTATCCCTGCCATGACTTTTTTTTCACAGCAACTTGTTGTTGAAAGAAATAAACCCGGACATCTTGTCGCCCTGCCTGAAAAAGGGAGTGCATGTAAGAGAATGAATCTGTTTTTAAGGTGGATGATAAGAAAAGACAGAGTCGATCCAGGTGGCTGGGCCGGGATACCATTATCTAAACTCATAATTCCTCTTGATACGCACATGCACAGGATTAGCCTTGCCTTGAATCTTACAAAAAGAAAACAGGCAAATATGCGTACTGCTCTTGAGATAACATCCGGTTTTAAAAGACTGGTCCCTGATGATCCGGTAAAATATGATTTTGTGCTCACACGACTTGGAATCAGGGATGATATAGTTTTGACATTGACAACATCAGAAAGATAGCCTACTAACCCCATAAATCGAACTTTTTGAGAAATTACTGAATACAGAGGAAAGAGAGATGAATTTTCAGGAAGTAATACTATCGTTGCAGAAATTCTGGTCGAGAAAAGGATGTGCGCTGCTTCAACCGTATGATATTGAGGTTGGCGCAGGAACATTTCATCCTGCCACACTTCTTAAGGTTTTAGGGCCCGAACCATGGAATGCGGCTTATGTGCAGCCTTCCAGGCGTCCTACAGACGGCCGTTATGGTGAAAATCCAAATCGATTGCAGCACTATTATCAGTTTCAGGTAATACTCAAGCCGTCTCCGGTAGATGTACAGAAAAAA
>JAUVHU010000074.1 GCA_030593145.1 Desulfobacteraceae bacterium | reverse complement strand
TTTGCATACCCTCAAAAGCGTGAACTTATAAATACTTTAACTAAAATCATCAATGAAAATCAAAAAAGGAGGATTTAACATGTTACAAAAACTAAGAGGCAACAATCAAAAAGGTTTTACATTAATCGAGCTGATGATCGTTATCGCGATTATCGGTATTCTGGCAGCCATCGCTATTCCGAACTTCCTGTCATACAGGACAAAGGGTGCTGATTCTGCTGCAAAAGCTGAAGCATCTAGTTTTTATACTACAGCTCTGGCTCAGGTAACTGATTTAGGTGCTTCTAATGCCTTTACCAGTGCCAATCTTCCTACTGGTTTTACGGCCAATGGTGATGTAACAATTACAGGAACATTAACAATTTTGCTGGATGGCACAACAAGCGGTGTTCCAACATTTTCGCATGATAATGGAACAACTACTTATTCAATTTTAACTACCGGCGCAATAAGTCCATAATATCTATTGAGTTAATTAAAGATTTAAAATAAAAAAGGGGAGCATATCAGCTCCCCTTTTTTTGTTTTTATAATGTTTTTTTACATGCCAGCTATAGAATTGAAGAGCTTTGAATTTTGTCATTTCGAGGAGTGTTAACGACGAAAAATCTTATATTTCCAGCATGTCGCACGATAAAGATTTCTCGTTTCACTCGAAATGACAAGTTTAAAAGACTTTTTATAAATTCATCAAAATTACATCACGTGTAGATATAAAATTCTTATGCAAAACCAAAAAAAGCTTTTAATCACGTTAATATTGATTCTATGTACTCTGGTTATTTACTGGCAGGTTAAAGACTTTAATTTTGCCGGATATGACGATGAATTATATCTTACTGATAATACGCATGTTCAGACAGGTCTTACATTTGAAAGCATAAAGTGGGCTTTTACTACCTTTCATGCAGGAAACTGGCATCCCCTGACATGGCTCTCCCATATGCTTGATATTGAGCTTTATGGACTAAATCCCATGGGTCATCATTGGACCAGTCTGCAGATACATTTAACAAATACCCTGCTGCTGTTTTTTATTCTTCAATATATGACCGGAGCGCTTTGGAAAAGCGCATTTGTTGCCGCTCTATTTGCCATGCACCCTCTTCATGTTGAATCTGTTGCATGGGTGGCTGAACGGAAAGATGTATTAAGCACTTTCTTTGGAATGCTGACAATTGCAGCCTATATAATGTATGTAAAAAAAAGGAATCTTTTAAGATATTCTCTGGTATTTATATTATTGTCATTAGGGCTTATGGCTAAACCAATGCTGGTAACCATGCCATTTGTTTTGCTTTTGCTTGATTTCTGGCCTCTTGAACGCCTGAAATATTACTTTCCTGACCAATCATCAAAATTATTTTCTCTTATTTATGAAAAAATTCCTCTTTTTATTCCTGTGGTAATTTCCTCTGTTTTAACTATATTAGCCCAGAAAGAGGTTGGAGCTTTATATTCTTTTGAATCTCTGGCGGTAAAAACTCGAATAGCCAACGCTTTGATTTCCTATAATAACTACATAATCAAAACAATATGGCCCCAAAACCTGGCGGTTTTTTACCCGCATCTATTTGGAACATTGTCTTTATGGTATGTCTCTTTAGCGGCTTTGGCTATTGCCGGAATATCCTTTTTTTCAATATGTTCGTTCAAACAGCATCCATACGTGGCAGTTGGATGGTTCTGGTATCTTGGAACACTTATTCCTGTAATCGGATTGATACAGGTGGGCGCTCAGAGTATGGCGGACAGATATACATATATCCCCTTAACAGGGCTTTTTATCATCGCAGCTTGGGGCATACCGGATCTTTTGAAAAAATGGCGTTCTAACAAAATTATCCTTGTCATACTTTCCATAATAATTATTTCCGCTTTTTCAACACGCAGTTATTTTCAGATAAGGCACTGGAAAAACAGTACTGCTGTTTTTAAAAACGCTGTTACAGTAACAGACAATAACTGGCTGGCTTATAATAATCTTGGATTAGCCCTAATGCGTAACGGCAAATTAGATGACGCTGTATTCTATTACAAAAAAGCACTACAAATTAAACCGGATTACTTAACTGCGCTTGACAATCTTGGCCTAACTCTGCACCAACTTGGTAAGTTTGAAGAAGCTATATTCTATTATACAAAAGCGCTTAAAATCGACCCAAAACATCCAAGAGTCCATAATAATATAGCAAATGTCCTCGCAGCCCTTGGCAAACCTGAAGAAGCAATAAAGCATTATAAAAAAGCAATTCTGATAGAATCTGAATTTGCTGAGGCTCATTATAATATTGCAAATGTGCTGGCAACTCAAGAGAAGCTTGACAAAGCTATTTTTTACTATGAATCAGCCATAAAAAAAGATTCTGGATATAGTGCTGCTCATTATAATTTAGGCTGTATATCATTAAAGAAGAAGGAATATAAAAAGGCATTGGCACACTTTGCACAGGTTATTAAAATCAATCCTGATTATAAACAGGCATATAATCATATAGGAATTATTTTATTGCAGTTTGGAAAAATTAACGAAGCAGAAAAGTTTTTTTCAAAGGCTGTTGAAATTGATCCAGGTTATAATGAAGCTATAAGCAATCTTTTAATTTTAGAGAAAATAACGCAACAGGATGAAAAATAACGATAAAACAACATATAATTTTCTATTTAACAGGCGGCAGGAGATTATCATATGCATATTTCTCATTGTCGCATCTCTTGTCGTATATTGGCAGATAACAAACCATGAATTTATAAATTATGATGATGCGATTTATGTAACTGAAAATCCTCATGTCCAGTCAGGACTTACCTTTAAAAGCATAAAATGGGCATTTACAACAGGCCGTGCAGCCAACTGGCATCCTGTTACATGGCTTTCCCACATGCTTGACGTTGAGCTTTATGGATTAAATCCCATGGGGCATCACTGGATGAATTTACAGATACATATAATAAATTCCATTTTACTCTTCATTGTCCTAAAAATGATGACAGGCGCTGTATGGAAAAGCGCATTTGTTGCTGCTCTATTCGCCCTGCATCCGCTGCATGTTGAATCTGTTGCATGGATATCAGAACGGAAAGATGTGCTGAGCACATTTTTCTGGATTCTCACTATGTGTGGTTATGTGCGATATGTGATGCAGCCGGACAAGAAACGTTATTTCTTTTTAATCCTTTTTTTTATCCTCGGCCTTATGGCAAAGCCTATGCTTGTTACCTTGCCGTTTGTATTGCTTTTACTTGATTTTTGGCCGCTTTCAAGGTTTCAATCAAAAACCATTGCAGGCCTGATTCGGGAAAAACTTCCTCTGTTTGCGCTTTCAGCAGCCTCATGCATTATAACTTTTTTTGTTCAAAAAAATAGTGGAGCAGTTGTTTCTGCGGAAATATTTCCACTGATTCTACGAATTGCTAATACTTTTATTTCTTATGTAAGTTACCTTGAAAAGACACTCTGGCCACAAAACCTGACTCTTTTATACCCATATCCAGATATTTTACCCCTTGGCAGAGCAATTTTATCAGGATTATTATTGCTTTGTATATCAGCGGTGATTTTTCTGGCAAGAAAGAGATGTCCTTACCTTGTAACCGGCTGGTTATGGTATATTGGAACTCTTGTGCCTGTTATCGGCCTGGTACAGGTTGGTCCCCAATGTATGGCAGATAGATACACATATATACCACTTATTGGGATTTTTATTATTTTGACATGGGGAATATCAGATATTTCAGCTCGATGGCAGCATAGAAAGATATTGCTATTATTATCTTCAGTAACAGTACTTCTATCAATTTCAATATGTACCTGGTTTCAGACACATTATTGGCAAAACAGTAAGACAATTTTTACACACACCCTCAACATTACGAAGAATAACAGCATTGCGCACTATGAATTAGGGATGGCATACGATCACGTTGGCAAACTTAATGAAGCTGTTTTAAATTATAATGAAGCATTGAAGATAGACCCTCGCTATGCTCAGGCACACCATAATTTAGGGATTGTTTTGATTCGTCAGGGAAATACTAAAGCAGCAATTTATCATTATAATCAAGCCCTGCAAATAGATCCCAATTATTCAAAAGCTTATTATAATTTAGCAAAGGCTTATATGAAACTGAACAAAATCGAATCAGCTATTCATTACTTTCAGGAAGCATTAAACATCGATTCTGATATGAAAATAGCGCTGTTTAATTTATCATGGATATATGCGACGAATAACGATGAACAATTCCGGAATGGCAAAGAGGCGATCAGGCTAGCTGAAAAACTTTGTAGCCTACAAGACTATAAATATCCTTTATCGCTTGATGCGCTTGCAGCGGCCTATGCAGAAATAGGAAAATTTGATACAGCAGTTTCCACGGCTAAAAAAGCGTTTGAACTGGCATTGCTGTATGGCCCTAATGAGCTGGTTTCAGGAATAAACAAACGACTCAGTTTATATAAATCAGGTCGACCTTATCGACAAGTGCCTCAGAAAAAAATATATACTGAAACAAAAAACAAGTGAATTTCCTTCACCATGAATAGTGCAAAAATATTTCTTTGCACTATTCATACCTTATTATAACGGGGGAAAATTAAAAAAACTGAGAGTTTTTTCAAAAGGTGTTCAAATCAAACCCAATTATAAAGAGGCCAGAAACAATCTTTTAATCTTAAAGAGCATGCTCTATCAGAATGAAAAATAACATGAAAATAATATATAATATGGATAATTATGAATGATTCCAAGGCTAACCGCTTTCAGGATTTTTTTGAAGAAAGCAAATATACTCTTCTGAAAAACTATCTATACAATTATCGCCTCCGGAAAATGGCTGTAGAAAAAAGCCTGCAACACGAAAACATAAAATTGATATTAGAGGTTGGAAGTGGAATTTCTCCTGTAATGACAAAAACCCGGTATATTATATATTCAGATCTGTCTTTTGCAGCCATCCGACTTCTTAAACATTCCTACGGAAAAGGATATTATGTGGTAGCGGACGGCATTAATCTACCATTTAAATCTGAAGCTTTTTCTCATACTATCAGTTCAGAAGTACTTGAACATCTAAAAGATGACCAAAAGGCCATTAAAGAATTGGCCAGGGTTACGAAACCGTCCGGGAAGCTTGTCGTAACCTTTCCGCACAAAAAATCGTATTTTGCTAATGATGACCGTTTTGTAAATCACTTTCGACGCTATGAACTTTCTGAGATAAAGGATCGATTAAAAGAAGCGGGATTTAGGCCGATTAATATACACAAAGTGTTGGGCCCACTGGAAAAGATTACAATGAGCTTTGTCGTATATTGCTTTTCCTTAATCCAAAGATTAAAAAGTGACAAAATAACCAAGACAAATACTACTTCTGGTTTAATGAATATTTTGGGTCAATTTTTCAAATGGGCTAATCGATTTTATATGCTACCTGCATGGATAGATGCGAAAATTATGCCCCGCTCTTTGTCGGCAGTCCTATTGATTAAGGCGGAAAAGAAGTAAAATTTCAGTAACGGTTTTGCCACTAATAGAATCTTTCTCATTGTGTTTATCTGTATAATCTATCTCCATTTATTGCGTGTTAAACGGATAAATAAAACATACAGAATTGCATTTTTGTTGCCGACATTTTTTATGTGTAGTATTTACAAAAAATCATATAATTACTTGTTAGATTAACAACTATGGGTATTTTTAAACTTATATTCATTTTTCTATTTGTTTTTACTCTCATGGGGTGTGACAAACGTGACACATGACATGGTGTTGTGTATCCTGATCGCGATAACCTTGCCGATGCTCTCCAGATAGGGAGCTTTGACACATTGCCGAAATGTGGAATAGCTGCAAGAAAGGCAAAGACATGAGTGCAACACTAAATACAGAAAAAGAGCAACAAAAAGATCCTGTCTGTAACATGGTGGTATCGAGTGACTCCGAATACTATTACCATTATGCGGACAAACATTATTATTTCTGTAGTAAACATTGCCTGCACAAGTTTAGAGAGCACCCAGAACGATATCTAAACAAAGGAACCCCACCACCTCATGAAACAGGTGACGAATCAAATACATACACCTGCCCTATGCACCCTGAAATTCAACAGCAGGGACCTGGTAGTTGCCCCAAGTGCGGTATGGCACTAGAACCGGTTACGGTAAAAGTTGAAGAAAAAAATAAAGAACTTATCGACATGAACCGTCGTTTTTGGATCAGTACCGTATTTGCTTTCCCAGTATTTATTCTGGCGATGATTGCTGATTTACTGCCCGCATGGTTACCGGATGGACTTTCCATGCAAACGGTTCAATGGATTGAGTTTGCGTTAGCAACACCTGTTGTATTATGGGGTGGTTGGCCATTTTTTGTTCGAGGCTGGCAATCCATCCAGACCTGGAATCTCAATATGTTTACCTTGATTGCGCTGGGTATCTCAGTAGCTTGGGTATATAGTGTAGTAGCCTTATTGCTCCCACAGATTTTCCCACCCATCATGCAAATGGAAGGTGGTTTGGTAGATGTCTACTTTGAAGCAGCAGCCGTAATCACAGCGCTGGTGCTTCTGGGGCAAGTGCTTGAATTACGTGCCCGCTCACGAACCAATGCGGCCATTCAGATGTTGCTCGGGCTCGCTCCTAATACGGCACGCATCGTGCGAAATGATGGAACGGAAGAAGATATCCCGCTGGAACAGGTACAACCCGGCGATACCTTGCGTGTTCGTCCCGGCGAAAAAGTACCTGTAGATGGTACGGTCATCGACGGCAAAAGCAACGTAGACGAATCCATGGTCACAGGTGAACCTATTCCGGTTGCAAAGTTAGCCGGTGAGAAACTGATCGGCGCGACGGTTAACGGAACAGGCAGTTTATTAATGCGAACAGAAAAAGTCGGTTCCGACACCTTGCTCGCACAAATCATCAATATGGTGGCCGAGGCTCAACGCTCACGAGCACCGATTCAAAAACTGGCCGATGTAGTGGCAGGTTATTTTGTACCTGCCGTGGTTGCTGTTGCCGTGACCGCATTTATCGTCTGGTGGTTGTGGGGACCAGAGCCACGCCTGGCACATGCTGTTGTTAATGCCGTTGCGGTACTTATCATCGCCTGTCCATGTGCACTGGGACTTGCTACACCTATTTCTATCATGGTGGGAACAGGTCGTGGCGCTATGGCCGGAATTTTAATAAAGAATGCCGAAGCACTGGAGATCATGGAAAAAGTCGATACCCTGGTAGTGGACAAGACAGGTACGCTGACCGAAGGCAAACCAAAACTGGTCGCCGTGCAAGCAGAAGCAGGGTTTACCGAAGATGAAGTATTACGTATAACCGCCAGCCTCGAACGCGCCAGTGAACATCCTTTGGCAGAAGCTATTGTATATGGAGCTGAAGAAAAGGGGCTTGAGTTGGTTAAAACCAATCATTTTCAGTCCGTTACCGGAAAAGGTGTCACGGGTGAAGTCGATGGATATAGGATTGCTGTAGGTAACGTAAACCTGCTGGAGAGCTTGGGCATCAACGCGGGAGACTTGCCGCAACAAGCGAACAAACAACGCGCCGAAGGTAAAACTGTTATGTTGGTTGCTATTAATGGCAAGGCAGCGGGTTTGATTGGTGTCGCTGATCCCATCAAAGACTCAACACCGGAAGCCATTCGCGATTTGCATGCCGAAGGTATCAAGATAGTGATGCTTACAGGTGACAGCCATGCCACCGCAGAAGCGGTTGCAAGCAAACTGGAGATCGATCAAGTACAATCTGAAGTATTACCTGAACAAAAAGCCGAAGTCGTTAAGCAGCTTCAAGCAGAAGGCCGGATTGTCGCCATGGCGGGTGATGGTATTAATGATGCCCCTGCACTGGCGCAGGCACAAGTCGGTATTGTAATGGGTACAGGTACCGATGTGGCAATGGAAAGTGCTGGTGTCACTTTAGTAAAAGGCGATTTACGGGGTATCGTCAGAGCCAGACGATTAAGCCGAGCCACCATGCGTAACATCAGACAGAATTTGTTCTTTGCCTTCATTTATAACTCGGCGGGCGTTCCTATTGCTGCGGGAGTGTTGTATCCGTTCTTTGGAATACTGCTATCACCAATTATAGCTGCGGCAGCAATGAGCTTTAGCTCTGTTTCCGTAATTAGTAATTCGCTCAGACTCAGACGCGTAAAACTATAAACTTAATTGGGTCGGCCATAAAAACAGGATAATAATGACACCTCAGGAAAAAAAGTTAATTGCGAAATTAAATAGCGAGCTATCTGATGGTATTCAAATCAGCCTCACTTTAGCACAAGACGACCGGAGCGAAAAGCTTAGCAGATTTTGTGAAAACCTGTCAAACCTTGCTCCAAAAATCAGCATCCTGCGCAACAAGGCCGACAATGACGATGCCCCATCAATTCAGGTGGGCAAACGTCTTCGCTTTCATGCTGTTCCTCTTGGTACGGAATTAGAACCTTTTCTGGAAGCACTCACAACGCTTGATAAAAATTCTATACAGATAGCCGGACAAATCCAGGATCGTCTTGATAAAATCAAAATACCGGCTGAACTCAAAGTATTTGTAGCGCAACAATGCCCTTTTTGTCCGGTAACCATTCGCCGGTTATTTCCTCTTTGTATTGTGAGTGAATATATACGGATCACAATAATAGACTGCTCTCTCTTTCCTGAAATAGCGGAATTGAATGATATTCGCTCGGTTCCGACTATTGTGCTTGACGAAAGCTTTCGTTGGACAGGTTCGACCCGGCTGGAAGAGGTTGTTGAAGTTATCTCAAATCGTGATCCTGTCCAGCTCAGTTCATCATCTATAGAAAGAATTATTAAAGAGGGAAATGCCGCACAGATTGCGACAATGATGCTCGACAAGGAAATGATTTTTCCTGCATTTGTTGAACTGACGGCACATGAAAAATGGCCTGTTCGTTTGGGAGCAATGGTAGTGTTGGAATATATCACCGAGAAGAACAGAGAACTGGCTGCTCAGGTTATTAGTCCGCTCTGGAAGCTATTCCATGATGTTGATGATCCGGTCAAAGGTGATATTGTTCATATTTTCGGAGAAACAGGAGATTATGAAATAATTCCGAAACTAAGAATGATTTTACGCGACTCATACAATAATGAAGTCAAAAGTGCTGCAAAAGAAGCTATAGATAAAATTGAGCAGAGATCTATTGTAATTACATGAAGCTTTTAGATTAATACTTCCCGGACAAACTTTTCAGAGAGGATTTAGTTGTGTTATATCCTTCAAGAATAGCTTCTTGTGCCTTGTGAAATTCAAGATATCTCAGGTGCCCCAGTTTTGGTTGTATCAGCAGATCAGGGGGATCCGATTTCAACTGGATTGAGGTAATCTGTGCTTCCATGATATAAAGTGAACCAAACAATACTTCAAAGATGTTCGGGAGGGTATTTATCCTCATCCATTGCTTGATATTGGTTAGCGCCGGCATGTTTATGGAATGGATTTTTGTGTTCAGGCCGGCAAGAAATTTTTGTTTTTTCATCGGGCGACTAACTAATACCTTGTCCGGCTTTATGCTTTTTGGGGAAACAGTCTTTGTTTTGCCAACACCTCTATTACTGATAATATCGTGAGTTAGATCAACCGCAATAACTATGTCAGCACCCATTTTTCTTGCAACGCTTACCGGAATAGGATTGACAAGACCGCCGTCAACAAGTGTCATGTTGTCTTTTATTACCGGTGTGAATATGCCCGGAGTAGATATGCTGGCTCTTACCGCTTCGATGATATCTCCCTTTTTTATTATTATTTCCCTGCCGGTCGTAAGATCGGTTGATACAGCACAGAATGGCACAGGAAGCTCCTCAATATTTTTTGCTTTTATATACTTGCGGACAAAATCGGCAATCTTGTTGCCGTCTATCAGCCCTGATTTTGGAAAGACGATATCAACAAAAGAAAAAATTTGCTTCCAGTCAAGCTGGAGAACCACATCTCTGAGAGCATTGATATTTCCGGAAGCATAAACAGCGCCCACAAGTGCGCCAATACTTACTCCGGCAACATAATCCACCTTGATGTTGGCTTCGTTCAGAGCATTAATTACTCCGATATGAGCCCATCCCCTGGCTGAGCCGGTTCCAAGAGCCAGGCCAATTTTATTTTTCTTTTTCGGTGACATATTGTTTAGAAGTTCAGAGGTTCAAAAGCTCTCTGTAAACAAAGTGCTTGGAACCTATACAAAAATATATTTTAATGAGAGTTGTATTGCTATAAAAATATAATATAACTAAAAAAGCCTGTTTTTAGCAATATCTATTTCCATGTTTGACATAAACAGGTATTTTCCATAGAATTTTGATGGCGTCGTAAAAAGTCACGTAACTATAGGTGAGATGAATGGAACAACATATAGGTTATTGTTTTGCTTGTGGCGGGCAGTTGATTATACAAAAGACATGACAGCAGGTATCTTTGCTCTGCAGGTTGTGCGGAGCCGAATATGCTGTAAAGGATTATGCTGATTCTATAAATGATTTGTTTGAGAAAGCGGTTGCAGATGTGCCTTGTGACAGGATATAGTTTGAGATAAGCAGAGTTAGGGCCTCGGCAAGAAATAATTACACATCTTGCTTGTCTTTTGGCCCGTCTACCACGTTACATCCACCGGCACATATCTCGATATGCACCGGTAGATGTGCCTTGTAGACAAACCAAAATCCAGCGCAATCTTGTGTAATTATTTCTTGCCGAGACCCTTATGCTGAAAAACTTTAAACTCACAATAGAATATGACGGAACCTTATATCATGGATGGCAAAAGCAGGTAAATGATGCGACAATTCAGGAGACAATAGAAAAAGCATTATCGATTATGACAGGGGAAAAGGTTATTCTTACAGGCTCAGGCAGAACAGATGCCGGTGTGCATGCTCTTGGGCAGGTGGCAAACTTTCACTCTGACACCAGGATTATTCCGGACGATTTCCGAAAAGGGCTTAACAGCCTCTTGCCGGATGATATTGTGATAAAAGAGTGCGTTCATGCTGACGACAGGTTTCATGCAAGGTATGACGCGAAAAGCAAAACATATAATTACAGAATGTTAAATGCAGCAATACCTGCCGCTATTGGCAGGCAGTATGCCTGGTTCATTCGTAAAGCGCTCGATCTTGATGCAATGAGAGCAGCTATAAGCCATATTATCGGCGCCCATGACTTTACGACATTTGAAGGAGCGGGCAGTCCCAGATCTCATGCAACAAGATGTGTTATTAATGCTGGTTTCATACAAAAGGATCAAGGTTGCCTGATTTTTAAAATCGAGGCTGACGGATTTCTAAGATATATGGTGCGCAATATTGTAGGCACGCTTGTTGATGTGGGGCTTTGTAAAATAACACCGGATGATGTTAGAAACATACTTTGTTTAAAGAATCGCAGCCTTGCGGGCATAACCGCGCCGCCACATGGGCTGTTTCTGATGCATGTAAAATATTGA
>JAUVHU010000099.1 GCA_030593145.1 Desulfobacteraceae bacterium | reverse complement strand
TATCTCTTTTAAAATTTCCGGAGCTATTTCATAACCAAGTTCAATCGCTTTATCACAATGCTTGACCGCTAGGTCATATTCTTTATTCTCAAGATAGGCTATTGCGAGATTATTGTGTGCGATAGCAAAGGTCGGCTCCAGCTTCAGCACCTTAAGATTTGTTATAATGCTCTCTTTAACCAACCCTTTCATTAAATAAGCATTTGCCAGTGTAGCATAAGCCTGCAAGAATTTGGAATTATATACAATAGCCTTTTGAAGCGATGTAATGGCTTCGTCAACATTCCCCATCTGAAGATGCACAAAACCTATATTTGCATAACCTTCACAAAACCCAGCCCTTACCTTAGTCGCATGTTTGTTGTATTCAAGACAACCGTCAAGGTCGTCCCGCTGCAAACAAAGCCCGCCCAACTGTACAAATGCTTCAGCAAGGTTAGGGCTGCAATCGATTGCGGCATGAAGCTCATTTTCAGCTTCATCGTATTCTTTAATGCCCAGAAGGGCAACAGCAAGATTGTAATGTGTTGTGCCGCATTCAGAATTTGAAGCTAATGCGCCTCTTAGTTTAGCAATATATTCTTTCGCATTTTTTACTTTTTGCATAATCATATCCTTAAATAAAGTTATAAGTGAACTAAAATTGAAAAATATGCCTTTGGCTCAAACAATTTTGACTTTAACCAAATTAATGAATGTTTCAAAGGCCTCTAAGTACCAGTTGGTTTTTTGGGGTTATTATGAAGCCATCCTGATGTCAAGAAAAAACAGGATTGTCATGATCTATTATTTAAAAAAGCTTTGCATTATATTCCTGAATCTTGCTCCACGCCATGCAGAAGACGGTCTTGTTGCTTCAGATACGAGAATGTCTTGACTCAAGAAGGGTAAAAAGTCAGAAATGCTTGGAATGATTACTCTTATTACTGGAAAACTTAATACCGGATGGGTGTGGTCGAGTATTATGCAATCAGTATTTAACAGTTTACATATTTTTTTGATTTCTTCGATCTCGCCAAAAATATCCTTGATCCTACTGTTTCTATAAACGCCTGTTTCTCCTTGCTCAAGAAATGAGATATCTTTTGGAGAAATGCCACATTTCATTAACAAGTAATAATTGTTAACCCGCGATCGATGGACAAGCGGTTTGTCCAACTGTGGACGGGGAGCCAATAGAGTTTCGCGGCCCTGCATACTTTCCGTAAAACATCTTGTCAGGCCTTCCTCCATATTGAAAGATGCGCCCGGTATCAGTATTCTATGTTCCATACGATCAGCAGGCAAATTGTGGTTGATGAACAGGACGCCTATGCATGGCAACAGTCCATCAAAAGAAAGATCCTTGATCATCACATCAACATTCTTTCCCTGATAAAATTTAATCATCTCCTTTATGACATCATTGTCCACAAAATCTAAATCAATTGACGGAACTGTTTTTTCAGGTTTAATTATTTGTATTTGGACATGACGTTCAAATATTTCACATAAAGCCTGAAGCATCGCCTCTTCGATGGTATTTCCTGCTGCCATCCCGTTAGAAGCATGAATATATGAGATAAAATTGACCGGAATTTTTATTGTCTCTTCATGAACTATTGAAAAACCGTCAACCCAATGTCTGGCCATGTGGCTGTTTTTGATATGCTCAATATCTTCATCTGTCAAATGGCTTTCATTTACCAGCAGGTCTTCTATTCTAAGAACGTTTTCTCCCAAATCATCCTGATGGGCATGTACATATCCCTCCATCCATTCAAAATTAAGAAATCTATTGGTCTCCTCATTGTAAATGGCCGGAATGTTAAACCTCACCCGTTCCTCAAAGACCGGATAAAAGAGCCCCGCGCTAAGACGTTCAGCCAGTTCAGCATATGCACTGGCCTCTGCAAGCTCAGGGGTAATTCCTTTTCCATTGCAGACTATCTGTATTGCATCAATCCATATCCGCCCCCAGTAAATGTTGTCCGAGACTTGAAAGGCGGAGTATTCAACGTCGAGATGCAATTTTCGCAACCCGTTCTTTATTCTGCTGATTGTATTGGCTGGAAGATCACATTTACCATATTTGTTTCTGACGCAATTCTGAAATTTCATTAAAACTATTACTCCTTACCTGGATAAAAAAAATGTTATTATCACATTAGCTATTCAATACACAAGTATAAACGACGTAAAGTTCAAGGCCAATTACCTGTGACAACATTACCCCTGATTGAATATACGCTATATCAACTATAAGAGCTTGTCCGAAAATTGCGTCCGTAACGAAAAAGTGTAAAAGTAATACCAAGTTTTTGGAAATTTGGGTTGTTTCTCGCACTGTTGCAGCGGGATTAGAATTTTCAAACAAGCTCTTATAACTATGAGAAGACTCTTGACAGAGGTCAAAGTTTTTAATATGAAATCTACTATAGACTTCCAAAGCTTTTGTTAATCAAGAAAGATAACGGATTTTTACATTAATATTTTTTGAAAAATGGGTTTCCTGCCTTAACCTTTGACGATTCAAATGCATGCTTACTGGAGCAAGAAAAAACACTCATAGGCTGGAAGTGTTGGATGTCATGCAGGTCGCTACAATTAAGCTTTATAACCCTTTTGCTGGTGGAAGTATTGAGGAAAGAAGCACCGGCGGTAAAAAGTAATTATAGGAGATATTATGTATAAAGGATGTTTCACTGCGCTTGTAACGCCATTTATTAATGATACCGTTGATTATGAAGGTCTTGAAAAACTTGCGGATTTCCAGACAAAAAATGGAATAACCGGAATCCTGGCTGTTGGAACCACAGGTGAAAGCCCGACTTTGACATGGGATGAACATAACAAAGTCATTGAAGATGTGGTGAAAATAACACGTGGAAAATGTATTTGCATAGCCGGCACCGGAAGCAACAACACAAAAGAAACACTTGAATCATCAAAGCATGCTGTTAATGCCGGAGCTGAAGCTTTATTGCTTGTAGATCCATATTATAATGGGCCAAGCTCTCTTGAGATACGTCGAGAATATGTCGCGCCTGTTGCCAGAGCTTTTCCCGATGTTCAGATTATTCCCTATGTAATTCCAGGCAGGACCGGCGCACAGTTACTTCCGGAAGATATTGCAATTCTTAAGCAGGACTTTGATAATGTTAACATGGTGAAAGAAGCTACAGGAAGCATTGAAAACATGAAGCACACAAGAGCATGTTGCAAAGCGGATTTTACCATACTTTCCGGTGATGACGGCCTGACCTTTGAAATGATGACAAACCCGGAAATAATGGCATCAGGTGTTGTTTCTGTTGCTTCAAATGTTGCTCCCGGACCTGTTACAGAAATGGTCAAACTGCTTGAGCAGGGAAATCAAGCTGAAGCCAAAAAGATATTATCCGCTATTGAACCTCTTTTCGGTCTTGTAACAATTAAAACAAAAGAAAAAACTATCTATGGAGAGGTTATATGCAGGGCCAGAAACCCGCTGGGCATCAAGACTCTTATGTCAATCCTTGGTATGCCTTCAGGAGGCTGCAGGCAGCCTTTGGGTAAAATGACAAAAAATGGAGTAGAAAAGGTTATTGAAACAGCCCGAAAAGTACAGTCTGATAACCCGGAAATATTTAAGCCAATATCCGATTTCTTTGGTGTTGATATAGATGAACGTTTAAACAGCCTTTCAAGCAGAGAAGGGTTGTGCTACGAGAAATATTAGAATGGGATTGTGATGCATAATACCAGAAGCCTGATTTTCCGGCATCATGCATCATTTTATTTTATTGTCATGAAGTTTTTTTTGCAATTGCAGCGTTTTCTTTCATTTCAAACTTATCTTCACTTCCGTCCTTAAAAAAAAGCGCTTTCAACCATTTAATTCCAAATTCCAAACGGGCGATTTCATCTTCTTTTATCTTTTTTACAGTTTCATCATCAATTTTATATCTATCCAGAAATGAACTCTCAAAGATAAATTTTTTAAATTTATCGATATTATAACTTACTAAGAAAAACATTTTCTTGCTCTGTTCCGTTAACATTACATTCTTCGGAAAGGATCTCTTTCTGACAACCAGGTCTGTCCAGCCGGCGTTTATTTCGTCGTGAATATCAACCCCCTGATTCTTGCGCCATTCACGAACTGTCCATTCCTTGTCTTCTTCAAAACCAAGGCAATGAGGTTCATGAACGAAAAAATAGAATCCTTCATCGTCTGCCCCTTCTTTGTGGCTGAGCGAAGCAACACCAAGCGGATAATAACGACATGTGGTAGGTCTGTCTTCATAAATAATACAGCCTTCCTTTCTGACAAATGGACATATCTTCTTTCCTGAATCAGACGAATCATCATCTAAAAGCTTCAATGTTACAACAGGAAGATCTGTTTTTTCCAAAAGCTGCGGCTCAGTATAAATAGCTAAAAATTCTTCTGATGAAAGCTGCAGACGATTCTTTAGCCTGATAATGTCATAAGGTGTCAGTATAATATTAATATCTCCGCAACATTTGGTAAAACATTTTATATCTTTATGACATTTGAACTTAAATTTGCTGTCAAGTGTAAGTTTAACCGGCTCTATGCCGGCCATTGTGTTGGGTATGTCCATAGTTTTTTCTTCCTTTCGTTGTCTGATGCATTCGTAAAAAGTCCAAAAATTGCTATTCGACAAAATGCATCAAACGCTAACCGTTTGATATGACAGTTAAATGTTTTATTTTAATATTTGATGAATTCGATTTTTTACGAATTCATTTTTCTTAATATACCCATAAAATATTCGATGTCAAACTATCACTTCTTTATTTCAGGCTATCGAAACATCTCCGTTGCTAAAGTCCTCTATGCAAAAATTAGTGAAGAATGAAGACCCTTTTGTTTTTGGCATTCTGTTGCCACCCATGTTTTTTCTCATTCATAAAAACGAATATTGTCTATCCATATTTTTCCTTTTACCGGAGGGTTATCCCAATTAGCAACGCCGATTGACAACCCTTCAACACGATCAAGACGCAATATCTGATCTCCATATCGAGCCCCATATTTTGCCGCTCCTTTTTTTATCCATCCCCTTGCAACCATTAAGCTTTCAAAAGGTATCCTTTTTTTCTTCCACTCTCTATCTGTCTCAAAACTTCCCGTCCATGCATCCATTATATTAGGATCATCAGGATTTGAAGTTAGAATAGAAAACTTGCCGGTAAGCGGCGTTGTAGATTTCACATAAAATTCTATCCCGCTGTAAAAATAAAGATCTCTTTTCTTTCTACTTCCAAGTTTGGCAAAGATCCTGCCCCTGTTTTTTTTAAAATTAAAATTTACCTTCACGGATTGTCCGGAATCTTCAGCTCCTTTTACAGTATCCAGACTTACACGATAGGCTCCTTTTTTCTTGTAACCTACAACCCACGAAGCATCGATAAAATCCTTTTCAAAATCCTCATTCATGGGGTCTGAATCTCTCATTTCTGACGACCTGAACAACGGCGCTTTCATTGTAATAGCCGCCAGTGCTTGACCTGTTCTGACATTCAAAATCCTGAGATTTATATCCCATTCTCTCCTTATCTCTGCAAGGGTTCCTGTCAGTATCAGATCTGCCATCTGAAGATGCCCCACATTTTTTTTGGCTGATTCTTGCATAAGACCGGTCATGCTCAATTTCAGTTCTCTGAGAATTACCTTTAATTTTGACCTTTCAACAACATTGAAATGTCCTGAGTCAATCAGCGCTGAGGTCAGACCCTCAAGGGTTACCCTCCCAACCTCTTTTTGTTTACCGCGGATTACCTCAAAATCCACAATAGCAATTGTTTTCCGGGGAATCTTTAATTTAACTTGGGAACCAACAGGATAAGGCAGAGGTTTTTCCGGTAAAATATCGATGGCATTTTTACGAACTTCTTTTACAATAACGGAAATCCCATCAATTTTCGTTGTGATTCCTTCAAGGAAAAGACTTTTTTCAATAACCTGTCTTGCTATTTCGCCGATAAATGGATCTCGAGACTCATTAAATTCCGGCAAATGCAGTAATAAGGCAACCACTCCGTCTGCCGAGATACTTTGCAGCGTTGCATTAATATACATTTGTGCGGTTTTCTCAGCCTTTTTTGAAGTCAGTACGGCCGCACATGAAAGAAACAAAAAGCATATAATAACTGTCACGAAAAATATGGATAAATGCATCAGTTTTTTCATGTTGTTTTTTCCTTTCTTAATTGCGTATTCCGTTCAGCTCGAAATAATCGATTCCCTTAAAAGAATCACGCGGCTCCTTCATCGACTAAATCTTCAGCTATTTCACGGAACTGTTCGAGAGCTATTTCTAAGTCTTCGACGATTTCCTGAGCGAGGATGCCGGGATCGGAGAGGTTTTTGGAATCTTCGAGGCTTTTATCTTTGAGCCAGGAAATATCGAGACTGGCTTTGTTACGGTTAATAATTTTGTCATAGTCGTATGCGCGCCATATGCTTGCATAACTATCATTTTTTGCTTCATAATTTAAAGCAATTATAATCGTAATTTGCTTCAAAAGCAAACACTTTGATACCCGGCAACAAAACGGCTGCTATATGATTTATGGTAGACCCGACGGCTATGGTAGTAGCAATACCCTGACACAAAAAAGGCAGAGCATATAATTGCCCTGCCTTCTTTGCCTTGATGTTTTTTCAAGATTTCATTCTGTTCGGTTGAGTCGTCACCCGGACCGGATGCGAAGTCGTCCGAAGCAGTGTTTTATATTGGTATGCACCAGCAATATTTGTGATGCATACCGATGGTCGGGTTGCATAATAGTTCCGCCCATTCTTTAATCTTTAATATTATTATCGGCAGATTTACATATTAACTAAAGATGATGAACTCGTAAAAAGCCACAAATTTAACTGTAGCTAAGTAAAAAAGGTTTCAAAGGCACCGTTATTTTTTCCTGTGCTGATTCCTTTTTTATATTGGTTGTTAAATCTGCCGGGAAAAAAGATGCACGTACACCCGAGAAACCTTTTATATATGCCGCCTCATACTTCCTTTTTAAAATTTAACCAGCTAAGGCTTAATACCAATGTGGTTTTATTATATGTATTGAAGTAGGGGGCAATTAACAATAAGTAAAAGCAAAATCCATACCATAGATAGCCGCCAGATATGATAAATTAATTATCATAAATTTCAAACAGATAGTTCAACATCAATGGCACGACCAAAATATTATGACAAAATTTACCCAGCAGGGCTGTCAAATATTTGCCTGATTGATAAAATATTGCCGCACGCAATTGATCAATTAATTGTTTCTATGATTTAAAAACAAAAAAGCCGTTTGCTTTCAGCAAACGACCTTTTTGTAAATTTAGTAAGAAAACAGCTATTTGTTTTTTGTCTTCTTTGTATCCTTGCAAATAGATGTGGGATCCGCCAGTAGTTTTAAGGTTTCATAGCGCTGCATATATTCCTTTTCAAGACGGGCTGTCAGTATTTTAGACTCCTCTGGAAAGGTTTTTTGCAATGAAGCATAACGCACCTCGCCTGCCAGAAATTCCTGAAGGCTTCCGTCAGGTTTTTTTGAATCAAGTGTAAATGGATTTTTCCCCTGGGCCTTTAAAACAGGATTGTAACGGTACAAAGGCCAGTAGCCGGACTGTACTGCCAGCTTTGACTCTTCCTGGCTTTTGCCCATACCTTTTTTAATCCCATGATTGATGCATGGGGCATAACCCATTATCAA
>JAUVHU010000102.1 GCA_030593145.1 Desulfobacteraceae bacterium | reverse complement strand
TTTAATATAATCTATCTGCGACATGCCTTCAGCTTCTTCACGCACAAAGCTTGTCTTTTCATGAAAAAACCTCGAAATTATATCACTCTTTTCCTGGTTGTAAAAGTGTTCCTGCAACCTTCTTTCATCAACCGGTTTTGCAGGCCTGATGGTTACCGGTTCGCCTTCAATTTTAATTGTTTCTTCAAGATCAAGAGGATAAACACCATGAATGGATTTCTTAAGCTCGCGCTCTGCGCCTAACAGACCCATCTGTTTGGCCTCAAAAAACAACTCATCGCGAAAATCAGGATGAGCAATGCTGATCATGGCCATAGCCCTTTCCTGGAGGCTTTTGCCGAACAGGTTAACAACGCCATACTCGGTAACAACACATTGAACATCACCTCTTGGAACTACTACAGCCATGTCGCTCAGTCTGGGGACAATCCGGCTTTTCTTACCGCGCATGGATGTCGAGTGGAGCATAAGGATCGATTTGCCTCCTTCAGATCGAACCGCTCCTCTTATAAAGTCGAGCATACCTGAAACACCTGAAAAATAATCGTAAGAAATGGTATCGGCGGCGACCTGTCCGGTGAGATCTACTGCCGTTGCCATGTTCAAGGAAACCATCTTGTAATGGCGGGAAATAATGCCCGGGTCATTTACATAATCCGAAGGATGAAATTCTATGGCGGGATTATCATCTAAAAACTCGTAAAGATAACTTGTTCCTATTGCGCTGCTTGCCACAAGTTTTCCCTCATTGAACCCCTTTTTTCGGTTTGTTATAATTCCCTTTGATACAAGGTCCATTATCCCGTTGGTTAGATATTGAGTGTGGACTCCAAGATCGTTTTTGTCGGATAGAGCTAAAAGGGTCGCTTGCGGCGTAGCGCCGGTGCCGATTTCAATTGTTGAGCCATCGTCAACAAGTCGCGTTATCTGCCTGCCGATAAGATTTGAAGACTCAGACTCTTTAGCCTCATCAACTGTAAGAAGATCCTCCTCATATTCGACAACCACATCCACATCATTAACATGGATAAAACTTCTCCCAAGCACCCTTGGCATTTTGTAATTTACCTGGGCAATTACAAGATCGGCGGACATTGCTGCAGCCATTGTAATATCAACGGCAATACCCAGGCTCATCCATCCAAAATCATCCGGCGGAGATACCTGAATAAGCGCGACATGTATCGGGAGATATCTGTTTTTAAACAAACGGGGTACGGCAGAAAGGTTTATCGGAGTTATATATTTCATGTTTCCGGCAATTCCTTCGACCGCGGACGACCCAAGATGGAAAGATCTTATATTCATACTTTGACATTTAGTCTTATTTGCAATCAAGGTTAAAGGAGTGCTTTTCAGAGACATAAGACGAACTATCTCAAGATCCGTAAAGTTTTCTGATGCTTCACAAAGCCCCTTAACGAGATGTTGAGGTTCTCCGCACGCAGATCCGACAAACACCCTTTGTCCGGGCTTAATTAAAGCTACAGCCTCTTGTGACGAACGTTTGATCTCCACATAATGGTCTGCCCAATAGATCGTTTTTCCCATGACACTCCTTTAAAATTAATGTAGACTCTTTTTAACTTATTCGGTAATAATTATCAAGGAGAACCGGACTTTAATATCATAAGACCTTTGTGAAATGCTCCCTTTTGCTCAATTTAGGCCGCTCAATTTAGGTTCAAAGGTCTCATCATGACTTATTGGCAATAACAGGATTATTATGCAACTATCAGCACAGCAAAAAAAAGCTGTTGAATATATCGGAGCTCCGGCTTTGGTTATAGCAGGCGCCGGATCAGGCAAGACAAGGACATTGACCGCTAAAATTTGTCATCTTATTTCACTGGGATACGATCCTGAACGTATTCTTGCTATAACATTTACGAATAAGGCTGCGGATGAAATGAAAAACCGTCTCGTTAATATGGTGGGGATACCTTTGCAGAGTTTTCCATGGGTACGGACATTTCACTCAGCATGTTTTAAGATATTGAAAAGCCATTGCAGTCTGCTGGGATATAATGCTCCTCTTCAGATATATGCGGTGTATCAGCAGCAAAAGGTGATAAAGGATATTATCACCGAAAAGATGAATTATGATAAAAAGTATATTCCGATGGTTTTATCCGAAATATCCAATGCAAAAAATTCCGGCGATCCAATTGCTTATTTTGACCGGAAACGGAGCTTTTCCAGTATCAGATTAATAGATGTTTATGAGCTTTATGAAAAAGAATTACAATTTAAAAACGCTGTTGATTTTGATAATATTTTGCTTCGTACGCGCACTCTGTTTCAAGATTATGAAGATGTGCGGAAAAAATATCAAGAGCTTTTCCAGTTTATACTTATTGATGAATATCAAGACACAAATAATCTTCAGGAAGATATTACATCTCTGCTTGTTCGAAACGGCAATCTGTTTTGTGTTGGTGATGACTGGCAGTCCATATATTCATTCAGAGGAAGTAATTTGAATCACTTCCTGTCATTTAAGAAAAAGTACAAGGATGCAAAGGTCTTCAAGCTGGAACAAAACTATCGTTCAGCAAATGAAATTGTTCAATCAGCAAACGGTCTGATTGAATACAATGACTATAAAATGGACAAAACCTGCTATTCAGGCAAGCACGGCGGAACAGTTGAAATCCATGGGTTTATTAATGAAACAGGTGAGGCTGACTGGGTTGTGGAAAAAATTAAATCTCTTTGCATGATCGGTTTGCCTTTAGACAAGATGGCTGTTCTCTATCGCACAAAATTTTGTTCCCTGTCTTTTGAGAAGACATTCAGGGCATACGGAATCAACTACCGTATGCTTGGGGGAAAAGGTTTTTTTGAGCGAAAGGAAATTATGGATATAAACTGTTATCTTATCTCTGCCGTATTTGATAAGGATGAGGCATCCTTTCTGCGAATAATAAACACACCGAGACGTGGTATCGGTCCTGAAGCTATAAAAAAAATTGCCCGGATAAAAACAGCCAGGATGAGTCTTCAGAACGCAGCTCGTAAAGCTTTGAATGAAAAAATCCTGCCTCAGAAAATCAATGATTCACTCAGTCTGGTAATCCGGCTGCTTGATGAAATCAAAGAATTAAAGCCTGATGAGGCAATCCGCAGAGTTTTAAGTGCAGTCAACTATATGGAATACATCAAGCAGTATTCCAAGTCTAATTCGATGGATTATACCGCAAGAGAGGAAAATATTGAACAGTTGATATATTCAGCTTCACAAAAGGACTCACTAATTGAATACCTTGAAGAATCCGCCTTGATTAAAGAGGATAAAAAGGATGACCGTGAAGATAATAAAGGTGTGGTAAATCTGTCGACCATTCATGCCTCCAAAGGGCTGGAGTTCCTTGTAGTCTTTGTTGTCGGATGTGAAGAACGTCTTTTACCCCACTGGAAATCCATGGATTCTGATTTCGGCATTGATGAGGAACGCCGGCTTATGTATGTCGCAATGACAAGGTCTGAACATTTATTGTTTCTTACTTATGCCAATTCCAGAAAAGGTCAATACAATAGAAAGAGTCGGTTTTTAAATGAAATCGATGATTCATTAAATTAACTGATAGATGGTAATCAGGAGAGGTTTGCAATGGTAGAATTTACCTATCAGAAGATGTTTCCTCTGGAAGATGATAATACAAAATATCGTCTGCTGACAAAGGATTATGTTTCTGTAAAATCATTTAAAGGGACAGAGATTATAACAATTGCTTCCGAAGCATTTACTCTTCTTGCTGAACAGGCATTTAAAGATGTGTCCCACATGCTGAGGCCAACGCATCTTAAGCTGCTGACAGCAATTCTTGATGATCCTGAAAGTTCCGAAAACGATAGATATGTTGCTCTTGAGATGTTGAAAAATGCGGTTATTGCTGCCGAAGGAATATTTCCAATGTGCCAGGACACAGGAACCGCTATTGTTATCGGCAAAAAGGGGCAACAAATCTGGACGGATTTTTCCGAGGAAGAAGCGCTTTCAAGAGGGGTTTATAATGCATATACAACAAACAATCTGCGTTATTCACAATTAGCTCCTCTAACCATGTACAATGAAAAAAATACAGGGTGTAATCTGCCGGCGCAGATCGAGCTGTATGCTGCCCAGGGGAATACATATAATTTCCTGTTTATGGCAAAGGGCGGCGGCTCTGCTAACAAGACATTCCTTTATCAGGAGACAAAAGCAATTTTATTCCCTGAAAAACTGGTAAGTTTTATGAAAAACAGTCTGAAAACCATTGGAACAGCCGCATGTCCCCCCTACCATCTTGCTTTTGTCGTGGGCGGAACCTCTGCTGAAATAAATCTCAAAACCGTAAAACTCGCTACAGCAGGATATCTGGATTCTCTTCCGTCAAAGGGGAATGAATTTGGTCATGCGTTCAGGGACCATGGACTCGAATCTCAATTGCTTGAGATGTCCCGTGAACTGGGAATCGGTGCTCAATTCGGCGGAAAATATTTTTGCCATGACGTCAGGGTGATACGTTTGCCTCGACACGGCGCTTCCTGCCCCATAGGTCTTGGTGTAAGTTGCAGCGCTGATAGAAACATTAAAGCAAAAATTACCGGACGCGGCATTTTTCTTGAAAAACTTGAAATAGAACCAGCCAAATATCTGCCTGAACCGAAAGTGAATAAACTGGATGCGGTACAAATAGACCTGGATAAGCCGATGGATGAAATATGCGCGATTTTAAACAAATACCCTGTTGCGACTCCATTGCTTCTGTCCGGAAAAATCGTAGTGGCAAGAGATATAGCTCATGCCAGACTAAAAGAGCGTCTCAACAGAGGCGAAGACCTGCCACGCTATTTCAAAGACCACATTATATATTATGCTGGTCCGGCAAAAACCCCTGATGGGTATGCTTCAGGTTCTTTTGGCCCTACAACTGCAGGGAGAATGGATTCCTATGTGCCATGTTTTCAAAAGCAGGGGGGGAGTATGGTTATGCTGGCAAAAGGCAACCGGTCAGAGGAGGTTACAAAATCATGTAAAAAACACGGCGGGTTTTACCTTGGCTCCATAGGCGGCCCCGCGGCAAGGCTTGGCAAAGAATGTATTACGAAAATCGAAATTATTGATTATCCTGAGCTTGGGATGGAAGCAATATTTATGATAACAATAAAGGATTTTCCGGCATTTATTATTGTCGATGACAAGGGTAACGATTTTTATGAAAATTTACTCTGCTAGAAAGCCTCGCCATTTATAGCAAAGTGGGTTTTATAATTCTATTACTCCGCAGACAGACAATTAAATTTGAAAAGGTCTGAAACTCACGCAACAAGTGATCCTAAAGAAAAAACAGCATACAAAAACATAACAAAACTGCTTTTGTAAGTTGAAATTAATAAATAATACCAAAGATGTCTTATAATCGGCTGTTTTTTCTTAAGTCTCACTAATGCGTTCAAACAGTCAGCCATTTTCAAATTTAATTGTCTATCCGCTCCTCTGTGGAGTGCTGAACGCTGTTCAGTTGTTAAATAAATATTTTTCTTTACATGAGCTTTTAAATAAAGTAACTTATTGTTTTTTAGAGTGTTTTATTTATTACAAATCCATAGGAGATATAACCCGGACATTTAACAAAGGAGCGGCGCTATGGCGAAAAAAATGAAAACAATTGATGGAAACACCGCAGCGGCCCACGTGGCCTATGCTATGAGTGATGCGGCTGCCATTTATCCCATTACCCCTTCATCTGGAATGGGGGAAATGTGCGATGAATGGTCGGCAAATGGCCTTAAAAATGTATTTGGACAGACCATGCTGGTTCGGCAACTTCAGTCAGAAGCAGGGGCAGCAGCGGCCGTACACGGAAATCTGGCTGCCGGAGCTCTTACTACAACATTTACCGCTTCACAGGGACTTCTTTTAATGATTCCCAACATGTACAAGATGTCAGGTGAATTGTTGCCCGCCGTATTTCATGTTACGGCTAGGGCAATTGCC
>JAUVHU010000109.1 GCA_030593145.1 Desulfobacteraceae bacterium | reverse complement strand
GTGGGATTTGCGCATCCCATTGTCCCACACTGGCTATATCTATGGGCGGTTTTACAAACGAACAGATCAGGTCTCAGATAAAGGCCTTTGGAGGATAGGAGGATCAATGGGTAACGAGTTCAACCCTAAGATACTTGGATTTATGTGTAACTGGTGCTGTTACGCCGCCGCAGATTCAGCGGGTGTGTCACGGTATCAATACCCGCCGAATGTTAGAACGATTCGCATGATGTGTACAGGAAGAATGGATCCCCTTTTTATTATAGATGCCTTTTGTGTTGGAACAGACGGTGTTTTTGTGGGTGGCTGACATCTCGGAGAATGTCATTACCAGTCTGGTAATTACGATGCCATGATAATGGAGGGATTTGTCAAAAAGATATTGACAAAGATCGGTATTGATAACAGCCGTTTTGTATTAAAATGGGCATCAGCGGCCGAGGGTCCCAGGTTTGTAAAACTGATCACTGATTTTACCGATAGAATCAAGTCCATTGGTCCTTTGGGAAAGCCTGAGGGCATTAGTAAGGATGAGTTACAGATCAAGCTTTTGGCAGCAAAAAGTGCGCTTGAAAAAACAAAATTGCGGACAGGGTTTGGCAAACTTACAAAGGAATTTCGTAAAGAAAGCGATTATTCTGATCAGATTATAAAGGATAAGGTCAATAAGAAGCTGACAAAATCAATAAGCACTGAGATAGCTCGAAATGAGACTTTGCTTCGCATACAAAAAGAGGGGCCGATTCATTTTGACGATTTGACCAAAAAAATAGGGATACCTGGAACAGATATTGAAAAATATGTGGCCGCATTTCGTAAAAAAGGCTTAGTAACCGAGGCTGATGGCCAATTATCAGCAAGCAGTCACAAGTAACGAGCAACAAGTAACCAGCAACAAGAATCACTATAATATTAAGCAGTCAAGAGATAGAATTATGGGATCACAAGTTACACTTATCACTCTTTATAAAATGAAGGAAAAAGGTGAAAAAATAGTTGCTCTTACATCCTATGATTATCCATTTGCAAAAATAGTTGATGATTCAGGGGTGCATATGATCCTTGTAGGGGATTCAGTAGGAATGGTGGTTCAAGGAAAATCGAGTACCCTGCCGGTTACAATGGATGAAATGATATACCATACCAGCATTGTGTCAAAAGCCGCCGGACATGCAATGATTATCGGTGACATGCCGTTTATGTCTTACCAGGCAAGCATAGAAGATGCAATTGCCAATGCAGGACGTTTTCTTAAAGAAGCGGGCGCCGCTGCAATCAAGCTGGAGGGAGGAAAATCGGTCAGTAAAACAATAAAAGCAATTTCAGGAGCTGGAATTCCGGTACAGGCCCACATAGGCCTTACACCGCAATCTGTTCATCAGATGGGAGGCTATAGGGTTCAGCGCAATGAAAAACAGCTCATGGCAGATGCCCTTGAGATAGAATCCGCCGGAGCCTTTTCCGTTGTCTTAGAAGGCATTCCGTCCGAAATTTCAAAAAAGATAACCAAAGCGCTTGCCATACCGACAATAGGAATAGGCGCGGGTCCACATTGCGACGGGCAGATACTTGTACTGCACGACCTTTTAGGGTTAAGTGACAGGCACCTGCCAAAATTTGTAAAGCAATACGCCAATCTGCTTGATGATGCAAAAACCGGAATAAAACAATATGTAAAAGAAGTGCAGACAGGTAAATTTCCTGCCCAAAAGCATTGTTATTGAAATATGAAACCATCTTTTACCATTATAGGACGTGGAACGGTCTTTCAGAATCATCAACTCAAAAGTTGAAAAAGATTACATCGCCTGATTCCTAATGGACTTAATACAGATTCACCCCAGTACGATCATCCTGACCTACGGAACAGGCACAGATAAACGCAGATAGGTTTAAATATAAAGAAATCACAAGATATTATTCTTAAAAGTTTTTATGAAGCCTATAATGAGCTTGGTAATGGATTTTCGGCAGTAACGAGAAGCCGATAACCAACAACCAGCAACCAGCAACCAGCAACCAGCAACGAATAACCAGCAGGAAATTATGGCAATAGATAAAAATGAGTTGGAACCAAGATTCAAGTTTGAAGTAGCGGAACTTCCTGGAGGTGAACATATCAAGAAATGTTTTGCCTGCGGATCATGCACTGCTGTCTGTCCTATTAGTAATATCGCTGAGGAATATGATCCGAGAAAAATCATACATATGATTATTCTGGGTCTTAAAGATCGAGTCCTTTCTTCTGAGGCCATCTGGTATTGTTCTCATTGTGGAACCTGCGAGTTTTCTTGTCCCCAGGGTGTGCGTTTTGATGGAATCATAGACGCACTCCGGAAGATAGCCGTAAGGGATAAATATGTTGCGGCTGATGCCTATGAAACGTGGGGTACGGCTCCGTGTAAAGCAGCCTGCCCTGCCCATATCAGCATCCAGGGGTTTGTGGGCATGATTGCAGAGGGAAGGTATAAAGAAGGTCTGAAACTGATCAAAGAAAACATGCCTTTCCCCGGAATATGCGGTCGTATCTGCCACCATCCCTGTGAAGACAAGTGCAATCGTAGCAAGGTAGATAAGCCGGTTGCCATTGAATATCTAAAACGGTTTTTGGCTGATCAAAACCTTATGGAAGAGATCCGCTATGTCCCGGAAATAGAAGAAAAGAGAGATGAAAAAATAGCTGTAATCGGAGCAGGTCCTGCTGGTTTAAGCGCCGCCTATTTTTTATCTATAAAAGGATATACTGTGACAGTCTTTGAGAAGCTGCCGGTAGCCGGTGGTATGATGGCTGCATGTATTCCAGCATATCGTCTTTCCAGGGATACTCTCAGGGAAGAGATAAAAACTATTGTTGACATGGGCGTAGAAATCAAAACCAATGTGACATTCGGCAAAGATATATCAATAGAAAGTCTTAAAAATGAGGGCTACAAGGCGTTTTTTATTGCAGTAGGTCTTCATGTCAGCCGTGGTTTGAATGTGGAAGGGGAAAATATCAAAGGAATAATTCATGGCATAGATTTTCTGAAAGATGTTTCTTTTAAAGGCAACGTTGCTATTGGTGAGAAGACAATAGTTATAGGCGGCGGAAATGTGGCCGTAGATGTTGCTCTCACTGCTCTTAGGAGCGGGGCTAAAGAGGTTCAGACAGTGTGTCTTGAGGCGCGCGACGAGATGCCTGCCTGGGAATACGAAATCAAGGATGCTCTGGATGAAGGAATAATCATTAAAAATAGCTGGGGTCCCGGGCGATTTATTGAAGAAAACGGGCAGCTCAAAGCCGTAGAATTCAAACGTTGCACCACCGTCTTTGATTCAGAAGGTCGTTTCAATCCTCAGTACGATGAGTCTGAACTAATGACTCTCGAAGCTGATACAATCCTGATTGCTATCGGTCAGGCCTGTGATATGACTTTTGCCGGGGGAGTGCCAGATCTGGATGTCTCTCCAAGAGGCCCGGTGGTGACAGATCCTTTTACCCTGGAAACCAATATTCCAGGACTTTTTGTGGGCGGTGATGCTTCCTATGGACCAAAGTCGGTGGTAGAAGCGGTTGCTTCGGGAAAAGAGGCTGCTATATCGATTGATCGCTATCTTAAAGGGGAAGATATCAAGGCAGATCGTCCAAAGGACTGGAAGGGGATTGAGCTTGAACCACAAAATGTGGAACGTGCAGACAGACAACAAATGCCGCGCCTTTCGCTTGCCGAGCGCAAGGGCAGGTTCGAGGAGATAGATTTGGGCTTTAATGAGCGTCAGGCCAAGATCGAGGCCTGCCGGTGTTTGAGAATATGCGGAATCCAGGGAGCAAAAAATAAGATATGACAGGAAGCAAACCAAACACAAATGAATACCCTCCGTGTAAATTGGCCTGTCCTATTTCAACTGACGTACGGGAGTATATACAGCTTATAGCCGAACGGAGGTTTGAAGATGCGCTGTATGC
>JAUVHU010000079.1 GCA_030593145.1 Desulfobacteraceae bacterium | reverse complement strand
GCTCGAGCCTTGCCAGGAACCAAAATCTACCACTTGTGGATGGATACTAACTAAGTTGAACGAAAACCTTTTTCTTTGTCATTTCGACCAAAGGGAGAAATCTTTAACTGCCGGGGTTCAATCTAATCTACTGATTCGATCCGCCAGGCACATCGATTTTCTGTATAGCTTGGAGTATCGGCTGTATCCTAAGCTTGTGTTCAGGTGGTATCAATAATGCAGGTATTAAGCGGTTTGAGCTTAACCCGCTATCCGTGAAATTCAATGAACCTTCCTTGTAACTTTCGAGTGTTTCCTTTGATTTTAAAAAAAGTAGTACATCGCTCAAGTTGCCCGAACAACCCTGGGAATCGATATGTTCAATATATTGCAAAAAGAGATTGTTTGCCGTGATAACAAAAGGATCAACATCAGCATATCCTTTTTCCAGACATTTTACTGTTGAAACAAAACACCTGCACCCGAACGGCCTCACTGTATATATCGGGCATTCATTTTCCGTTAGAAGAGGGCATGCCCCCCATTTGTAATCGCTTTCCTCATCAGGTATATCCTTTCCGGAAACACAAAGATCCGCAAGAGCGTTTGTGGTTAGTTTAGGCTGGAATCGCTTTTTATGTATATCTTTCTGAATGTTTTTGAACAAATCCGTTTTTCCGTTTGATATCATATAATCAACGATTTTATATCCCTCAAGTGTTGTCATAGTAACATTTCGAGTGCAGCAATCAGAGCAGTATCTTTTACATGCCACATCAAGGTCGCAGGCAAAATCATCATAAATTCCATAAATTTTATCTAAAACAGACAGTTTAATATCCAGTTCCATAGCTATATCTAAAGTAATCAGTTTCAGGTTTAGGGTTCAAGGTTCAAAGGTTATAGCCTATTGATATCCTTAACTTTATAACACAATACTTAGATTAGTTTCTTTCACCCCCGCCCGCCTCGCCCGAGCGAAGTGATGGCGGGCAGGCATTGGGTGAAACATAACATGCGTCCCTGTTGCCGTGTTATGTTTTTTGTTAATAGTGAGTTAGGGTTCTGCAACCGTGAACCGTGGACGTTGAACCGCTCAACCCAAGTTATATAAATGCGTTTTTTTGAAAAATAGGCAAGAAATATTTTGATGTTTATGCAAAAAAATCTTCAGTTGTTTTCCATTATTGCACATGATAGATAGGGCTCACGATTAGTTATAATTAATTAAAGCAAAATAAGTGGGTTATCTCCAATTTAGCAGGTGTAATTCCAGAGGGTACACCTGCCGCGACGGGCGCGAGCACGGCGGGAGGGGCCAAGGATTCAAGGGTTTGAGTGACACGTAGTGAAGCGGAAGCGCTAACTCTCAGTGCTCAATGCTAAAGAATTACAAATAGTTGAGTCTGTCAAAAGTCATGCAAACCCTTGAATCCTTGGACCCTCTTTTCCAATTAAATTGGAGAAGAACCATAAATTGTTTTATAATGTGAAGATTCCAAAATGCCTCTAAAAGAAGGAGGTTGATATGTCTTTTATCAAGTCTATCATTTATGGTTTTAAAGAAGCTAAATACAATCCTGTAACCATAATTCATAGTATATTATATGCGGCTACAGTAACGTATTTGAGGGTGTTAAAAAAACTTGTAAAGCTAAATTCCAAATCGTTTCGCAACCACATAAGCGAAACTTATCATAGCAAAGTGGTTCGATTGGATGATGCAGCCAGATTCATTACTATTAATAAGAGTATTGAACTCAGGAACCTGGATCAAGTACTTCCATATAGATATGCAAAAGACATTATACTCAAAAACCCTCAAAATATCGTGGTTTATGAATGCCCCTGCAGGGCTCAAAAAAGTAATCCGTGTAAACCTACAGACGTATGTTTGGTAGTTGGTGAGCCTTTTGCTGATTTAGCTCGTATGGTTCAACCGTTTCGTTCTCGTAGAATAACTCCAGAAGAAGCGTTAAAGATTCTGAAAGAAGAAGATCAGAGAGGGCACGTCCATACAGCGTGGTTTAAGACAGCCATGATAAATCGTTTTTACGCGATTTGTAACTGTTGTAAGTGCTGTTGTTTGGGATTGGAATTCATGTTTGAGCACAACATGAAAACAGTTCTTCCATCAGGGTATCGTGCACTTATCGGAGATGATTGTATCGGTTGTGGTGAATGTGCAAAATATTGCCAGTTCGATGCAATAGAAATTATCTCAATTTTGGATAATGGCAAAAAAAAGAAAAAGGCAAAGGTTATCCCTGAGAAATGTTTTGGTTGCGGAATATGTGAAAGCAAATGTGAAAAAGAAAACATTTCTCTGATATTGGATGCTGAAAAAGGGATTCCATTGAATATCGAGATACTGTCACAATCCACTCAAAGGGAGGCTTAAACAGCATTTCATTACCTATTAAAAGCTGCTGAACTTTAAAATGAATGATGCGAAGGCCACCAAGAAACATATACCCGGAATCATAGTGTCACGACCGGGAATAAGCGGATTGTCCTGGGAAATCAGAACGGGTATTATAGCCGTTGTAGCGGTTATGGCCGTTGTTGCGTACCTGGCCTACATATCCCACAAGAGCCATAAAGAAACATATGTTTTGCAGACACAACAACAGTTGTTAATGACCGCCGGATTGATTGCGCGGTGCATTGAAGGGTTTATTGATAAGCATTCAGAAGTCCTAAAGACTATTGTATGGTATCCATTACTTCAAGAAGACGTTTATAGAAAAGTTTTGCAAAGCAAACCTGATAGTGAATATTGTCTAATCAAGAGTTTTTATGAAATCCACAAAGAAGATGTAGATGCCCTTGCGACCTTGGATGCTGATGGCATTATGCTTCATAGGCGTCCTTTTATAGCGAACAGGCTCGGAATGAGTCACACTGACAAATCGGGTGTAGCTTATGTGCTAAGAGAACGTAAGTCGTATGTTAGCGAAGTGTTTTATAACAACCTTGGTAATCCTGCTATATCTATTTCCGAACTGGTATTTTATAAGGGTGAATTTGCAGGAATTGTTCGATGGATGATTCAAGCCAACACTATCTAAGCTCTTTATACAGCCTGTCAAGGTGGGCAGGGAAGGCTATGCGTGGCTATTTGATGATAGAGACGTGGCTTTTGATGAAAGTAGGTTGAAAGAGCACATCCGAAAGGAGCATGATTACCTTAATAGAGTCAAGGTTGAAGATGAGGGATATGGGGTATTTATAAATTGTAGGACTGATGAAAATGGCCTGGTGGCTTTTAAGAGGATTGCCGTAGGAGATAGAAAATGGAATTTGATTGTAGAATTGCCTTACTCTGAAATTGCGGACCCCATTAATAGTCATGCAAGAGACATATTTGGACTTGTGGGATTTGTCGTATTGGTGTTTGGAACCGGAGGAGTTCTTCTTTTTAGAGTCCAGAAGGAGAAAACCGAGCTTGAAGCAGAAACAAAATATTTGAAAGAGATTGCTGAATCAGCAGAGGCGCTGCAAAGATCTCACAATGAGTTGGAAGTGCGTGTTGAGGAACGAACAGCAGAGCTTGCAAAGGCAAACGAGCAACTGAAGCGGCGAATAGAAGAGCGCAAGGCGGCAGAGGAGGCGCTGCAAAAAGCACACGACGAGTTGGAAAGACGGGTAGAAAAACGTACAGCCGAACTAACAAACACCAATGAACAACTTGTATGGGAAATCACCGAGCGCAAGCAGGCCGAAGAACATGTTCATACCCTAACCCAACAACTGATGCAGGCCCAGGAAAGTGAGCGTCATAGGATCTCTCGTGATCTGCACGACAACGTGGCGCAGGACCTTTCCGCCGCAAAAGTTTTTTGTGAAACTCTTTTTTATGGTCAACCCGTAGTACCCTCTGAGATAAGACGGAGGGTTTCGAAATTGTCCAAAATACTTAAAGGAAGCATCATGGCTGTCCGGGATCTGTCATACGACTTACGGCCTCTTGGTTTGGATCAACTGGGGCTGGTACACGCCATTTTTCAGTATTGCGAGGATTTTTCTGAGAAGATCGGAGTGAGCGTTGACTTCAATTCCGTTGGGGTAGATGATTTAAGACTCGATTTTGATACTGCTATCAATTTGTACCGCGTGATTCAAGAAGCTCTCAATAACGTCAAACATCATGCTGATGCAGGTTACGTGACTATCAGCCTGGTCGCATCTTTTCCTGAAATTGTCCTTCGGATAGAAGATGACGGCAAAGGTTTTGATATGAAGAACAGGTTGATCGCGGCATTGGATGAAAAACGGATGGGACTCAGGAGCATGGAGGAAAGGGTCCGCCTGCTTTACGGCAAAATGAAAATTCAATCACTTCCAATGCGGGGCACAAACATTCTGATAGAGGTTCCGTATAAGACGACTTCGTAAAAAGTTCCCAATCAGGCTCATTAGGGACTTTTTACGCGATCACCATCATATAAGGAGAAAAATAATGGTTCAAAAGAGAAGCATATTGCTCGTTGATGACCATCCCCTTTTCAGAGAGGGTCTTAAGTCAATTCTGGCAAACTGCTCCTGGCTTGAGGTGGTTGGAGAAGCGGAAAACGGTCGTGAAGGGGTCGAGAAGGCAAAGAAGCTAATGCCCGACCTCGTGGTGATGGATCTCTCTTTGCCGGATCAAAGCGGCATCGATGTTACCCGCAAGATAAGGAGCATTCTGCCTGAGACACGTATTATGATGCTGAGCATGCATTCTAAAATCGATTATATTGCTGAGGCATTTCGAGCCGGGGTAACAGGATATGTGGTCAAGAAATCTACTTCCGAAAGGCTTGTTGAGTGCCTTAAGGCCATATCAAAAGGCGAGTATTTTTTAGACACCTCTATTACTCATAAGGTGGTCAAAAGCCTTATGGAATCGGATAAAAAAGAAGCAAAGATCACAGATGCCGGCTATGATACCCTGACTCCTCGCGAGCAGCAGATCATGCGTCTGCTGGCTGAGGGGCTTTCCGTCAAAGATAGTGCCAAAGAGCTTTTTATCAGCCCTAAAACCGTTGAAAATCACAGAACAAATATCATGAATAAGCTTGACCTTCATAGCGCCATGGAATTGGTCCGGTATGCGGCAAGGCTTGGTCTGATCGACGTGGACCTGTGGAAAGGCTAACCTGAGAGCATAGAAATTTCCTTTTTCCGTCAAAGAAATCAAGTAGTTATTGAAAAATGGTGTTGAGATTTTAATTGAAAAATGAACATCGAACATCGAACGTCCAACATCGAATGTTGAATAAGGTATTCTGCCAATATTCGACGTTCAATGTTCGATGTTGGACGTTCATCTTTTAAGCCTGCCGGGATAAATTCCTGCCTCCTGGGAAATCCCCTCATAAAAATGAGTTCCTCCCTCTATTTACAAGCCAGATTTAGTAGAGTAATCAAGTTGTTAAGTTGTCAAGTTGTAAGGATTCTTGAACTGCTCGACTACTCAACCAATCCTCTACTCAACTAATCCTCCACTCGACTACTCAACCATTCAATCAATTATGAGCGAAGCAAGCTAATGGAAAAGATTTATCGCTATTTTACATCATTATCTGAAAACTTTGTAACTTTTCAATAAGTTCACCGATTTTTTGTCTTGACATTATAAGGTGTTATACATGCATATCAAAATGTTCAATATATTGGTTGTTGATGATGATCCATATGTTAGAGACGCCATAAAATTACTATTGACAGGGAATGGGTATTTGACGGACTGCGCCGAAAGCGGCCATCGTGCCCTGGAAATGATGGCTGAAAAAGAATATGGAGTGGTCATTTCAGATATTGTTATGAAAGATATGGATGGCATCAAATTTTTAGAACTGGTTAAGGAAAAATATCCGTTTATTCCCTTTATAGTCACGACAGGTCACGCATCAATGAATACGGCCATTGATGCATTGAGACAGGGGGCGTTTGATTATATAAGGAAACCCATAAATAATAATAAGATTTTGTTAAAAATCGAAAATGCTCTCGAAGTAGCAAGTTTATATCATGAAAAAGAAAAAAACTGTCAGGAAAAGGAGATATTGTTAGATCAAATAAACCAGCATAACATTAGCCTGGGAAGAATTGTCAAAGAAAGGACAGAGTCTCTCAACCGTTCCAGTAAGGCTTTAGAAGCCTCTGAAAAAAAATATAGCGCTATCATTAAAAACTCTCCTGATTTTATTTATATCCTAAATCCTAAAGGTTATTTTAGCTTTGTGGGAGGCGCTGTTGAAAGCCTTCTTGGATTTAGATACGATGAGTTGATAGGAAGACATTTCACATCTGTTGTTTTTCCTGAAGACACAGAAAAAGCAAAATATCACTTTAATGATCGGCGGTCAGGAAGCCGTTCCACAAAAGGGCTTGAACTGCGGTTAGTACCAAAGTCCAGGGAGGATAAGACCTTTGATGTTAAATATCTTTGCGTTGAGTTGCATGCCTTTGGAATGTATGAACCGTCAGTATCAAAGAAAGACAGGATCTTTAATGGCACTTATGGTGTTGCAAGAGATATTAGCATTCACAAGCAGAACGAGCAAAAGTTAATGCTTTTCAATGAAAAATTGGAGAAAGCGTATCAGGAAAAGCAATTTCTGTCCGGACATCTCATTGGTTTGTTGGAGAGGGAACGCAAACAATTTGCAATGGACCTTCACGACGATATCGGTCAGATTATAGCGTGTCTTAAAATGGACTGTGAGGTGGCTTTGGGCAAAGCAAAAAAAATAGATAAAGACCTGGCAAAAAATATAACTCTTATAAAAGACAGAACAGTCAATCTAATGAATGATGTTGAAAATTTTTCTTGCTGGCTAAGGCCGAGCATACTTGACAAACTGGGTTTAATCCCTTCTCTTAAATCTTTATTTAAAGACGTCAAAAAGCGTTTAGATATTAAAATTCATTTTTATTCATCAAATGTTCCCAAAAAACTTGACGAGGAAAAAGAGGTGGCATGCTTCCGTATCATTCAGGAAAGCTTGAACAATGTAATAAAACATTCCTTGGCCAAAGAGGTGTATGTGAATCTGATTAAAAACAAAGATACATCAAGCATTTCTTTGAGCGTAGAGGATGATGGGGTTGGTTTTGAGCTGGACAAAACAGGCAAAAGGTCAAGACAAAAAAAGCAGTTAGGACTTTTGATTATGAAAGAGAGGGCCTTTCAGCTTGGAGGGGATTTTTTTGTTGAATCACGGATTGGGAAGGGAACTCATATTTATGCGGAGATACAGTTATGAATTTAACCAGCGACACGCAACTTGTAGCCGATTATGGGTGTTTCTATGGACATTACTAAAATCCTGATTGTAGATGACCATCTGATAATTCAGGAAGGAATTATCGGCCTATTGAGCGAATATCCGGAATTTGAGGTTGTAGGCACAGCTCTAAATGGTCAAGAAGCTGTAAAGCTTTCAGAATCCCTAAAGCCGAATATCGTGATTATAGATATCGGCATGCCTGATATGGACGGAATGGTCGCCTCAAAACAGATAAGAAAACTCTTGCCTGAAATCAAAATAATCGTTTTTACCATGCATTCAGATAAAGAATATGTTATCGACCTTTTCAAAACAGGCATATCTGCTTATGTACTGAAACAGGATTCTACTTCAGACCTTATTCTTGCCTTAAAAGCGGTGCAGGGGGGCGGAACCTATTTCAGTATGCTGGCCCCCACAGTTCTGTTAAAACATATAGAAAAACTAGAGGGTAGTCAAAAAAACAAAGACGGTTTTGATAACCTGAGCCGGCGTGAACGTGAAGTTTTTTCACTTTTGGCTGATGGAAAACCTATTAAAAAAATTGGTGCTCAATTGTATATCAGCCCTAAAACAGTGGAAACTCATAAATATAATATTATGCAAAAACTGAATGCCAACACAATGGCAGAGTTAACCAAGATTGGCATAAAAAGAAACCTTATTACGATTTAACCCAACCCCTCTCGGACAGCCTCCTAATGATTTTACTGATTTTTCATCCCTCTGATTTCACTATATATAGTATATTACAATAAAATAAAGAACAAGATGTTGATGCTTGGCCTCGAAGTTATTCGTATCTTATTGATATTCTACCATTTTCTTGGCTAAGAAAACTTCCAGAAAACGTAGAAGATTTTCTTACTTTCATATTTCTTTAAGATTATAGATGGTTAGCCGGAGCAAAACATAAAAACCCTTGCGGGTCGTTATTAATCATCTTTAAAAAACTTCCTACAAAAAATCATAATTCTCCTGATATTCTTTTTCCTATTACTTCGATACCATACAAACCATAAATTCAACAATTAGGCTTATTCCCAATTGAGCAGGTGTGATCTCTTGAATCCTTGGACCCTCTTCTCCAACTAAATTGGAGAAGAACCTTATTTGATTATACCTGAAGCGCATTTATTTTCAAAAACCTAAAATGCTACGAGATAACAGGCGGGATATAAAATGACAAATCATTACATGCAAGAGTGTATTTTGATCGTGGATGATGAAGCTGAACAGCTCGATAGTCTAAGGGTGGGGTTGAAGAGCAGTGGTTTTAAGGTCTTTGAGGCACTGAATGCCGAGGATGCGCTTAAGCTTCTGAATCATGGCCCTGAGAAGATTGACATTGTTATAACCGACTATGCAATGCCTGGCATGAACGGGATGGAATTGTTAAAGAAACTCCGCGAAAAAAACAAAACGTTACCTGTTATCCTGATGACGGCATATAGCAAAAAAGATCTTGTAATCGATGCCTTGCGTAACAGTTGCGATGGTTTTATTGAAAAACCCTTTACCCTTGATCAGCTATTAAAAGAGATTGATCGAGTTATGTTTTCCATGCTTCAAAATATCAACTGATATTAATCAACCTTTCTGTATTAGCGGAAATATGGAACCGGGTATCTATAATTTGGATGATACTGAAACCACAAAAAAGATTCAAAATATAAATCAGGAGGTAAAAAAATGGATGATTTGGCAGGAACAATGGATCAGGCAGTAAAGGTCATGCAAGACAGAGAAGGTAAATATCTTACCTTTTCTCTATCAGACGAAGAATATGGCATAGGCATCCTGAAGATCAAAGAGATCATCGGCATGATGCCGATTACCACCGTGCCACGGACACCGGAGTTTGTGAAAGGGGTGATAAATCTTCGCGGCAAGGTTATCCCTGTAATCGATTTAAGACTGAAATTTTCAATGGAAAAGATCGACTATACTGAACGTACCTGCATAATCGTGGTCAATCTCAAGAGCCGGGCAGCAGACATTCTGATCGGTGTAGTGGTTGATTCCGTTTCAGAGGTCTTAAACATCAAGGCCGAGGACATTGAAGATACGCCGACATTCGGAACCAGTCTGGATACATCCTACATCCTTGGCATGGCCAAGATGGAAGGAGGAGTCAAGATACTGCTCGATATTGATCGGGTGCTGAGCGCGGAGGAGGTTGCTGCTCTGGAGAGCGCAGCTTAGTGAGAAAAGGCTTATAAGGAAATTGAGCAATGATAGCCAGCTAATTACTTTGGAGATAAATAATAATCTTTTTTGCGAAAGGTGGGAATCGTATGAAAAACATGAAATTAGGAACTAAAATTATAGGCATGGTATCAATCATTTTGCTTTTGATGGTTATTTGTTCTGGATTTGGAATTATAAAGCTTGGCAACATAGGAGATGCACTAAAAGGGATTGCTGAGGAAGACATACCCCTAACTGTGGTGGTTACCGAGGTTACGGTCAATCAGTTGGAGCAGGCCATCTGGTTCGAACGGGCACTGCGGTTTGGAGAAGTCCTGGCATCAAAAGAACATGCCAGAGAGGGGCTGAAAACTGCGGAAGAACAATTCGAAGTGCACACCAAATTAGCTAATGAGGAATTCAAGGAAGCTGAAAAGATCTGCGAACACGCGGCCGGGAATGCCAAGACGGCTGAGGCGCGTAGACAATTTGAGGAAATGGATGAACATCTGAGAACTATGGAAAAACACCATGCTGACTATGAGCATCATGTACATCAGGTGTTTGATTTGATCCATAAGGGAAAACTTCATGAGGCAGAGGAACTCGCTGAGAAAGTAGAAGTGGAAGAAAATAAGCTAAATCATGAACTGGAGGAATTTTTAAAGAAGGTTGAGAAATTTACACAAGATGCCGCATTAAAGGCAGAACACGACGAACAGTCTGCAATAAGGGGAATGTCAATTATTTCTGTTTTCTCTGTAGTCTTTGGCCTTCTTATGGGAATTTTCATAACCAGAGGCATTACAAAACCGATCAACCGGATTATCGAAGATCTTAATGAAGGCTCAGGCCAGATAGCCTCAGCCTCAGGCCAGGTCTCATCCGCCAGCCAGTCTCTTGCCGAAGGAGCATCCGAGCAGGCAGCCGCAATCGAAGAGACATCATCATCCCTTGAAGAGATGTCCTCCATGACTAAACAGAATGCGGATAATGCAAGTCAGGCTGACAGTCTTATGAAAGAAACCAGCCATGTGGTATCAGACGCCAATTCTTCCATGGCCGAGTTAACCACATCCATGGAAGATATTTCAAAAGCAAGCGATGAAACCCAGAAGGTCATTAAGACAATAGATGAAATAGCCTTTCAGACCAATCTGCTTGCCTTAAACGCGGCTGTGGAAGCAGCCCGT
>JAUVHU010000037.1 GCA_030593145.1 Desulfobacteraceae bacterium | reverse complement strand
AGATCTTTTTGAAGGCCAGCCTTTAAACCAGGGGGATTTTGGCTTTTCAATCTCTGAAAACGGTCAGCTTTTTAATGAAAATGGAGTCGGTAACAAAATTGATATTTCTAAAGAGCGGATTTTAAGCAACCTGCGGAAAATTCAGAAAAAAAACGGGCTTAACGATATTGCCGAAAAACTGAACGGGATGCATTTTTCCGTTGAAATGGAGACCGGCACGGGAAAAACTTATGTCTATATCAGAACGATATATGAGCTGAATAAAAAGTATGGTTTTAAAAAATTTGTTATAGTTGTTCCGAGTGTGGCCATCCGTGAAGGTGTCCTTAAAAATCTTGAAATTACCTTTGACCATTTTCAGAACCTGTATGACAGGACTCCTGTAAATTATGATGTGTATGATTCCAGAAAAGTTTCCAGTCTCAGGGGATTTGCCTCAAACAATGCGATCCAGATTCTGGTTATAAATATTGATTCATTTGCAAAGGATGAAAATGTTATAAACAGGCCCAATGACAAACTCACAGGCAAAAAGCCGATTGAATTCATTCAAAGCACAAGGCCGCTTGTAATTGTTGACGAGCCCCAGAATATGGAAACCGAGATCAGGAAAAAGGCCATTGAAAACTTGAATTACTCCTGCACCTTTCGTTATTCTGCAACGCACACCAATCAGTATAATCTAATTTACAGCCTTGACCCGGTAAAAGCCTACGACCTCGGTCTGGTTAAACAAATTGAAGTGGATTCCATTGTAACTGAAAACGATTTTAATGACGCTTTTATCAGACTTGAAAAAGTATCTGCCACAAAAACACGGACATCTGCCAGACTTTCGATTGATGTAAATACAAATGATGGTGTGAAAAGAAAAACAGTTACTGCAAAAGTCGGAGAGGATCTTTATAAACTTTCCCAAAACAGGGAAATTTACAAACAGGGTTATATTATAAATGGTATAGATGTGGAGTCGGAATTTATTTCTCTGTCAAATGGCGAAGATCTTTTTGTGGGCGACTCACAAGGCGGCATGACTGATGAAATAATGAAGTTCCAGATAGAAAAAACCGTCAAGGAACACTTTATCAAAGAAAAGAAATATAAGGATAAAGGGATTAAAGTCCTTTCCCTGTTCTTTATAGACAGGGTTGCCAACTACCGGAGTTATGATGAGAACGGAAATCTGGCGCCTGGAAAATTTGCAAAATGGTTTGAGAAATCATTTAATGCAATCAGCTCAAAATCGGCATACAAGGAACTGATACCTTTTTCTGTTGAAGATGTTCATAACGGATATTTTGCACAGGATAAAAAAGGTAAATTCAAGGATACTCAAAAAGCGGCAAAATCACAAGCTGATATTGATGCTTTTAAACTGATAATGAAGGATAAGGAACGGCTGCTTAGCGCTGATGAGCCGTTAAGGTTTATATTCAGCCATTCCGCACTGCGCGAAGGCTGGGACAACCCGAATGTTTTTCAGATCTGCACATTGAATGAAACCCGGTCTGATTTAAAAAAAAGGCAGGAAATCGGAAGGGGCTTAAGGCTTGCCGTTGACCAATCCGGTTTGAGAATTCACAACCCTGTAATCAACAAACTGACTGTTATTGCAAATGAAAGTTATGAAGACTTTGCAAAACAGCTTCAGAATGAAATAGAAAATGAGTGCGGAGTCTCGTTCAAGGGCAGAATAAAAAACAGGAAGAAGAGAAAAAAAGTAAAATATCGCAAAGGATTTGAACTTGATGAAAATTTCAAAAAACTCTGGGATAAAATAAAACATCACACAAGATACAAGGTCATTTGTGAGACAGGCGCGCTTGTTGATAAAGCGTCAAAAGCGATCAGAAACATGTCTGAAATAAAAAAGGCGGTTATTAAATCCACAAAAACATCTGTAAAATTTGATGAAGGCGGCATTATCAGCGATGTTATTTCAAGCTATTCAACGCTCTGGGACAAGGCTTTTCAAATTCCTGACGTGCCAGCATATATTCAAAACAGGACAGGTTTAACCCGCTCAACAATCCTGCGAATACTTATCGAATCAGGCAGGCTTGATGATGTTCTTATCAACCCCCAGTTGTTTCTTGACAATGCGGTTGTTCAAATAAAAGAAGCCTTAAATCAACTCATGATTGATGGTATCAAATATGAAAAAATAGGAAATGTTGAATATGAAATGCGGCTTTTCGAGAATTATGAAATCCATGTTAATGATATGACATTTTATATTTCTCAAAAAGAAAAAACAATATTCAGCAATATGATACCTCTTGACTCAGGCGTTGAATGTCAGTTTGCAAAGGATTGTGAAACACGTGAAGATGTGAAATTTTATTTCAAGCTCCCGTTCTGGTTTAAAATAAAAACCCCTATAGGAAACTATACTCCTGACTGGGCGCTTATAAAGAAAAACGAAAAGACTGTTTATTTTGTAGCGGAAACCAAATCTGAAAATCAGGAACTGAAAGAGAGCGAGAAAAGAAAAATTAAATGCGGCAAAGCGCATTTTGATGAATTTGAAGGTGTTGAATACAGGCAGGTTGTGAAAGTTTCGGATTTGGATTAAAATATTAATGAACCTCCGGTGCATCCAGATTATAAGTTTCTTCATGCCCTCCGCACCCCCTGTTCCCTATTTACTGGCCCCAATCCCTGACCCCTGATTTTCTGTTTTAACAAACTTTTCCAACTGGTCTTCATAATAGGAACGATTCTTTTTTGCTGATTCCATAGCGCGCATTTCTGTTGAGATCGCCTCATTAATTAGACCGTTAACATAATAGCTCTCGGCAAGGGTATCCAATATGTGCGGGGCTTGCTTTAGGCTAACCGCTATTATTGCAAGCTCAAGAGCCCGCTTTGGATTTCTGAACTTTTTATCATCACATGTGGCATAGAGCCAGGCAAGGTTATTCAAAACTTCAGGAGAGTTCGCATTATATATTATTGATTGTTCATATGAATCAATTGCTTCCGAATACCTTTTTTTGCTGTACAACAGATCGCCCAAAGCTTTGTATAGTTGCGGATTGTCAGGTTTTTTTTCAAGTTCCCTTATTATGACCTTTTCGAAAAAATAGCTATCTAATCTGCTGCCGGTTTTCCCAAAATTTAAGCTGTATCCGGCGGCGCCGATAAAAACCATTCCAGCAAGATAAATGGCTATGCTTCTCCTTATTTTACTGTCATGACGTGTTATCCATCTTCTGTCAGCTTCACACTTTTTCAGATATTCAATGCGTTCCTTTATGCTGAAATGGTGCCAGTTAGGTTTGTCGGGTGGCTGACCGCTTGTAAAAGCTATTTTTTTAAATGTGGAAATAAGCGGTTTTGCAGTTTCAAAGAGAGAATATATATAGGTATCCGCTTGGCGCTCGAAGTTGCGCATAAAAAATCCGAAAATATAACGGAAATAGATAATAAAAAGCAGGATGGTAATTATGCTGAATATTGTCGAAGTTACGACAGCCTGATTGAAACCGATCATATTTGTGATGACAAATAGCGGTTCCGCATAAATAATGAAATAGATAAGCAGATCGAAAGTGGAATATGAAAACAGCATATAACCCGCAAAAAAAAGCAGGTAATACAAAAGATGCTTTCTTTTAATATGTCCGATTTCATGGGCTATGACCGCATCAATTTCTTCCGGATCAAGAAGTCGGAGCAGTTCGTCCGTAACGAGAATGTAGCGGAATTTTTTAACAAGCCCCATAACGCCTGCTGTAATCATTCTGGCGCCGAACATGGGCCAGCGAAGTATATTGGCATATCCCATTCCGGCTTTTTTGCACAAATGTTCTATCCGGTTTCTCTCCTGTCCTGCTTCAAGGGGTTTGCATCTCCAGAATTTCTGGATCATCACAGGTCCGACGATTGCGATACCAGCAAGAAAGACAAGAAAGTAGATTATCTCACCATGGGTAGTGGCAAGAAAACGTTTCGGCACTTCAAAGGGAAGGGTATTTATTATATCGGCGATTCCGGTAAGCAGCAGCCATGGCAAAAGTACAGGAATGGAAAAGGAAATGTTTGACAGGATGTATGACCGTCTTGAAAGGCCGGTCATGTTTAACTTTTGATAAGCTCTGTAAGCGTAAAACCATATTATTACAAGGTAGAAGATAAAAAGCCCAAGAAAAACAAGCGCCGGAAAAGTTGGAATTATTGAAAAAACCGGTATGTTTATCAAAAATGACGACAGGTTAAGTCCGTATATATCTATGGCAAAAATCATAATTGCCATCACAGACTGCTTGTTTAGGATTGAATCAAATTTGTGGTCAAGACGGTAAAAGTTTTGTTTCTCAATCTGCTTTTCAAGCCTTTGAAACTGCAGCCATGTATAATATGCAAAAATTACAATAAGACCAATAAAAAGGGATAGAGACACCGGTAAAGTGAAATTTGTTTCTTCAGAAGGCTGACAGGTAGTGTATATGAGCAGTACAATGATTAAATATATTAGATTGCTGAACATAGTAAGCCAGGTTTCAGGGATCAGGTTTATAATATCTTTCTTTTTCGCTGTATATACATCCGCAATACTGCTGTCGATACATGCCAAGACGTTTTGATTCTTCAATTCCTTCCTTCCATCCTGTGCGGAAATCCATATAATAAAACGGAATGCCCACAGACCTGCCGATGGATTCCCCCATGGACTTTATAAGGTCATGCTTCTGAAATTTGCTGTATAAAAGCGTGGAAGTAAAATAATCAAATTTCCCCCGTTTTGCTACAAGGGCGGTGGATCTCAAGCGGTCATGATAGCAAAAGGAGCAGCGATCTGATTCCCTGAAAACCACATTTTTAATAAAACCTTCCAGATCATATCCTTCCTGGTATATGACGTTCAGATCGATGCTTCCGGCATAGTCTTGCAGAGTCTCCTGCCTTTTTAAACATTCTGTATATGGATGGATATTCTTTCTGTAGAAAAAACCCATTGCATCCATGTCTTTTGACCGGAGAATCTTAACAGGGTATATGGCGCATGGGGCGCAGCATATATGGAGCAGAATTTTCAATTTCTCTTTCCAAAAACTGCGGTTCCTATGCGTACCAGGGTAGCCCCTTCCTCTATGGCAACCTCAAAATCACCCGTCATACCCATGGAAAGTTCTTCCATTGAGACATTTTGAATGGCTTCTTTTTTGATCTTATCACGCAGTTCGCGAAGAGCTGAAAAATATGGGCGAGCTTTTTCAGGGCTGTTAAAAAACGGGGGCATCGTCATGAGCCCTCTAATTGACAGGTTTTGCAGACAGCTTATATCTCTTATCAGGCTAAGCGAATTCTGTTCATAAACCCCTGATTTTGAAGATTCCATGCTGATATTTATTTGTATCATAATTTGCTGGATTTTATTTATCTTTTTTGCCTGCTTATTCAATTCCCTGGCCAGTTTAAGGGAATCTATAGTGTGAATTAGATCGAAAAGTCTTACAGCATACTTTGCCTTATTGGTTTGCAGGTGGCCTATAAAATGCCATGACACGGGAAAGGCTGAAAGTTCGTTGATTTTCTCCCTCGCTTCCTGGATATAATTTTCTCCAAGGATTATAACGCCGGCATTTATTGCTTCCCTTACCATGTCCGCAGGTATGGTTTTGCTTACAGCAACGAGTCTGATGGTTTCAGGGTCTCTGCCGCATGCATAAGCCGCGTTATTGATGCGGTCATTCACGTTTTTTAATCTTTGTTTCAAAGAAAAAATCTGTCTCCCGATCTCTGTTGTTTTTTTGCTCGTTACTGGTTATGGATTGAAAATCAGAATTGAGGAGCGTAGCGACACCATTATTCAAAATTCGATGTTGGACGTTCGACCTGCCGCGACAGTGCGCGAGCACGGCGGGTGTTCAATGTTCATCTTTTAATCCGCTCTATCCTCTCAGCTTCTCACCTTTCGATCTCCTTGCTCCGGCCCAAGACACCTTCTTTAATCAAAAATTCAATGACTTCACAAACAGGAAGCCCAACAACATTTGTATAAGAACCATTGATACTTTTTACAAGGAATGTGCCGAGTCCCTGGATTGCATATGCTCCTGCCTTATCAAAAGGCTCCGTTGTATGTATATACCACTCGATCTCCTCATCAGACAGATCTTTAAAAAGGACATTTGTTCTAACTGTTTCTGAAAAGCAGCGTTTTTTTGTTTTACAGCAGATACAATAACCTGTTAAAACCTGATGAGTCTGGCCTGCAAGACTTTTTAACATATCGCGTGCTTCATTCCTTGAACCGGGTTTGCCAAGAATGATGCCGTTTATCAGGACAATTGTGTCAGCTCCAATAACCCAGCCTTCAGGATGCTTTTCCGATACTTCATCCGCCTTTTTTTCAGCGAGAACCTTTACATAGATTTCAGGCGAAGACAAAGATACAGTGCTTTCATCAAAGTTGCTTGGAATAACGCTAAAGGAAAGTCCTGCCTGTTCTAAAAGATATCGGCGCCGTGGAGATTTGGATGCCAGAATTAATATTGGATCAACGCATGATTTTTGCATTGCAACAGATTATCAAATGGCATATTATTTGACAAGCAGTAAGTCAAATTCAGCAAGTGTTAGGTGTTAGGCGTTAAGATAACATCTCTTAATTGTTATATTAAGTTGTACACGTTTCGTAAAAAGTCTTTTGTGAATGGCTTTGAGCATTTTGGGAAAAAAGCAATTGAGATGTTCATCGTCAAGAAATGCAAGCTGTTTGAGGCCGTTAGGCCGAGTTCTTGCATTTTAGATGAACATTTCAATTGCGCCCAAAATGGTCATGAAGTGAACAAAATCGACTTTTTACGAGTTCATCAAATAAAGGGGGCCTTTTATGTCTGTCGAAAAAAGACGTTTCAGTCGTATTCCTTTTAGTGTCACAACGGAAATACATGTTAATCATGCTATATACAAAGCGAATAAAATCAACGATCTCAGCGTTGGCGGCTGCCTCCTTCCGATTTCTGAGGATATAGAAGTGGGATCAGAATGTCTTGTGGTGATTTACCTGAGCGGAACAGGTAGCAAGTTGGAAGTTAAGGTGGATGGAGAGGTTATTCGCAACGACCCTGGAATGATAGCCGTCAAATTCACGCGGATTGAGCCGGATAGTCTTTTTCATCTCCAGAATATTATTCGCTATAATGCTCTGGACGCCGATGAAATTGAAAAGGAACTTCGTTATCACCCCGGACTGATTTAATTCACGCGGGACCGCTTTCACACAAAAAATTCGGTTTTTTGTGTCACGGTGGTTTTGATGGCATCCAGTGTGTCTTTCAGTGTCGCAATAACGTTATCACGTATGTCACCGGCGACTACGAGAAGCATCACATCATCCCCTACAGATAGATTTCTGTTTTCATCAATTTGTACCAGTATCTCGACTATTCCGGGCCTTTTTTTCTGCTCCTGTATAATCTGCCGCAGCTTTTTATGATCAACCGCGACTTTCAGCCCGGATACTTTCCGGCCATCGCGCGATGTGCCCCGCACAACGCCATTATGGCACAGGATCATTCCAACCTTTTCATAATCCGTGTGTTTTTTTATGGCATCGATAAAATCAGCAATATTCATAACCCTTCCTTTTGCTCTTACCTTGGTTAAGCGGTTCAATGTTCACGGTTCACGGTTGAAAAGCCATAATTGTCTGATATCAAAAAGATGATAGATGTCAATAGATTATAACCACTGAACCTTGAACCCTGAACCGATCACTTTAGATTTTGGATAATTTGTTTTGCCCTGTTCAGGTCATCCAGCGTATTAATGTTCAAGAAAGACAACAGATCAGGATCCTTTTCGCGTAATAATTTTTCAGGAATTTTCTTTGTCCGTACCTTTTGAAAAAACTGTCTAATCTTAAGTTTTTTCCGGGCAAGATGCCGTTCAACAGGTGTAAGACAATCTTTTGAATATACGGCGCATAGAGGCTGCAAACCATCCTGAGCCTCAGGTATAATAACGTCGATCTCCGGTTGAATATTATTTACTATCATATCAACCAGTTCTGTTTTTAGGAATGGGGTGTCGCAGGCTGTGAAAAATGAATAAGGATTGGTTGAATAAAAAAGGCCCGCATGTATACCTGCCAGGGAACTCCTGATCTGGTAAATATCTGTTACAACATTAAAATTCCACCCAAGATATTCGAGCGGATCATTGGTAACAAGGATGATTTCTTCGAACAGGCCGGAAAAAACTTCATATATATGATCAAGGATACTTTTCCCGTCAATATTGATAAAAGCCTTATTGTTGCCGGAAAAACGGGTGTTTAGTCCGCCGGCAAGTATTATGCCTGAACAGGGATATTTCATATTGGAAAAGTCATTTTGTTTTTGTTGGGTTTTAACTATAAAAGTCTATGAAAAATAGCAGGTAAAATCAAGTAAGATATTAATCTTGATCTCAAATTATTACATGATATAGAAAAGATAGTTTAGAAATTTATAATTAAGATTTAAGATTACCGGAGAAAAACAATGAGCAAGCAAGATACAATTTTAGATGCAGCAGATATTGATCGGATAATGACAAGGATTACACATGAGATTCTTGAGATACACAAAGGCGCTGACAATCTTACCTTAATAGGCATTCATACACGGGGGGTATATCTTGCAAAACGTATCCAGTCCCGGATTAATGAAATCGAAGGGGTAATTATCCCGACAGGCGATATTGACATCACGTTATATCGTGATGACTGGACCAGGATTAGCCATAACCCTGTTGTTCAGGCTACGGATATATCCTTTTCTGTAGATGGCAAACATATAATATTAGTAGATGATGTTTTGTTTACAGGCCGCACTATCAGGGCGGCGATGGATGCTGTAATAGATTTTGGAAGGCCGGATCGTATTGAGTTGGCCGTGCTTGTTGACAGGGGGCACAGAGAGCTTCCGATTCAGGCAAATTATGTTGGGAAGTATATTGAAACAAGACGTTCGGAAACAGTCAATGTTTTGCTTTCTGAATGTGACGGCAATGATCAGGTCGCTATTGAAGAATCTTTATTATGAGAGAGTATCACTTTAGCTTTTTTAAAATTTGTTATGGCTTTTCCGCATCAGCGGTTTAAGCCTTTTTCATCCAGTCGATATCAACAATACCCGGGAATGTGCCCCAATATTTATAATTTGGCCGCTTGTTTGCTATATGATAAACTTTTTGTAGTATAAATCATAAATATTGGGTTACTACGCAAGAGTGTGCGCAATGATAAAGATATCTCCTTCCTGAAAAAACCTTAAACCGCCAATGCTCGAGGACCCTTAGAGAATATTTTTTAAATAACTAAAGCGTTACAACGGAAATAATATGGGTACAAAGGAACACAAGAAAGATGCTCCAAAGAATCTAAAAGTCGGAATAATTTCTGTCTCAACTACACGGACCATTGCAGATGATAAAAGCGGGCATTGGATCGGCAAGCAAGCTCGAAAGGAAAGGCACGAAGTTGTATTTCATAGCGTAATTCCTGATGAAGCCGAAGCCATTAAAGAAACAGTGCTTGCGGTTATTCAAGAATACAGGCCCCATGTTCTTTTGCTGACAGGAGGCACAGGAATAAGCGGCAGGGATGTTACCATTGAAGCTGTGCGTCCGATGTTTGAAAAAGAGCTTTCAGCCTTCGGCCCTCTTTTTGCCATGCTTAGCTTTGAAGAAATAGATTCAGCGGCTCTTTTATCTCGTGCCACTGCCGGCTTAATCAAAGGAACTTTGCTGTTTTGTATGCCCGGAAGCCTTAAAGCATGTAAGCTGGCCTGCAAAGCTCTTATTTTCCCTGAACTGGGTCATCTAATAAAGCATGTTTATGAAGACAGGATGAAGATTGAGGAATTGGCAAATGAGAAGCAAATTGAGGATTAGTACATTACACTAATAATTTCTTTGCAAAACCCCCTTTAATCCTTACCTCTGATCCCTGGCCCCTGATCCCTTATATAATTTCGCCAGATTTGTATACAACAATGCTTCATCTTTGCGGTTCCGTTTCAGGCAGCCGTTAGCATATATATAACATTTTTCCTTCAGGGTTTTCACTGCCGCTCTGTATTGCTTTGTTGAAAGCATATTGCTTTCAATTATCTTTTTTATCGCCTGTATCCGGTATTTATCCAACCCCGGCGCTTGTGAAAGTTGATCATTATGACCGCCGCGTTTTATTGTAAGCGGAGTATCTATAAGATATACAGGATATCCGGAGCTTATTCTAAGCCACAGATCGTAATCTTCGCAGGCAGGCAGGCTTTCGTCAAACAGGCCGACTGCTTCAAAGAGTTCTCTTTTTAGCATTACCGCGGAAGGGCTGACCATGCACAGGCAAAGAGATGGTTCAAAGATCATTCCCGACAGTTTCTTATGCCGCTTTTTTTGATTAACCCTGACATTCTTTCTTATCCATATTTCCTCGGTTTGACAAATCAGAGATTCTTTGTTTGTGTTGAAAAAATCAACCTGCATGGATAGTTTGTTTGGCATCCAGAGATCATCTGAATCGAGAAAAGCAATAAACCTTCCTGACGCCAGTGCAATACCTCTGTTTCTTGCCGCGCTAACCCCTTGATTGTTATGTTTAAGAACTTTAATATCATCTTTATATGCGTTAAGGATATCCTGGGTGTTGTCTGTTGAGCCATCGTCCACAACAATCAATTCAAAATCCACAAAGTTCTGGGACAAAACCGAATCTACTGCTTCTTTAATGATCCAGCCTCGATTGTAGGTTGGAATTATTACGCTGACTAACGGATTTGTTGTTATATTATTCATGGTAATACTTAAAATGAGCGATTAGCCATTAGCTGTTAGCTATTAGTCAAACTATATCAAAATGTTATTAAATAATAACATTTAACCCGATGGGTGATTAATAAATAATTATACGAATGCATATTTCATAATAAAAATAACCATTGTGACAAGCAAGACGATTCTTTGTAAACAATAATATCTTATCAGGTTCTTTCTTAACGATTTCTAATACATTCAGACAGTTCCCTGATTTAAATTTGATCATACCTGAAGCTGGTTACGCAAAAGTTATTTTCGTCTACAGTACTGCAAAGTGGCATAATATAGCTTTTTACAAATTCATAAAGAATGACGGTCTCGTAAAAAGTCTTTTGTGAACGGCTTTGAGCATTTTGGGAAAAAAGCAATTGAGATGTTCATCGTCAAGAAATGCAAGCTGCTTGAGGTCGTTAGGCCGAGTTCTTGCATTTTAGATGAACATTTCAATTGCGCCCAAAATGGTCATGAAGTAAACAAAATCGACTTTTTACGAGTTTATCAAGAAGAAAAAACATTGTATTTTACAATTACACTTAGATATTGCGCTCACAGTTACTATCGGGTATCCTATTTATTATAGTGTGGAAATTATCCGAAAATCAGGGAGTTTAAAACCATGGCCGGCATTGAAAAAATTAAGGAAAAATTAAAGGGTATGGAAACAACCAAAATCCTGTTTACCGATCTTAACGGCAGGATCATGAGTCTGCCGATAAATCCGGAAAATATCGAGAAGCTGATTAAAAATGGAATAGGTTTTGACGGAAGCTCTATTGCCGGATATGCCACGGTTGAAAGCAGCGATCGGCTTTTGCTACCGGACCCTGAGAGTTTTCGTGTTGTAAGATTTTCTGATGAAAAACTCGGTTTCTTCATCGGCCACATCTATAATGAACGGGGAGTGCGGGCTAAGGCTGACCCCAGGGCTGTGCTGGAAAAAGTTTTAAACAGAGCTGAATCTGAATATGGATACAAGTTTATGTCTGGGCCTGAGCATGAGTTCTTTTTGCTCACAGGTGATGAATTCGGTGAAAAAGTACATTCTGACAATGCCGGTTATTTTCAATCCACACCCCACGACAAGGGTGAACTGGTTAGGAACAGAATTATCAACATACTTGAAGAGTGTGGGATAAAATTTGAAAAGGCCCATCATGAAGTAACTCCTTCTCAGCATGAAATCAACCTGGAGCCTATAGATCCCTTGAGGGGAGCAGACCGCACAGTGCTGTTTAATTATGTTACACAGAAAGCTGCGGCAGAGTTTGGGTATTACGCAACTTTTATGCCCAAGCCCTTTGACGGATATAATAGAAATGCCTTTCACATTCACCTTTCCATGCAGGATCAGGGTGGAAGGAACCTCTTTTATGAAGATGGAACTGATCATAATCTCAGCGCTATTGCCAAACAGTTTATTGGCGGCATTTTGAAATATGCAAGGGAAACATCAATTATTATGGCCTCAAATTTCAATTCATATAAAGCATATGTGATGGAAAAAGAGGCTCCTGTTATCAAAGGTTGGGGTTTCAGGAATAGAAGCTCAATGATCAGGGTGCCCTATGCAAATAAACCGGAAAACACGAGAATTGAGCTGAGAAACCCAGACCCTGCAGGTAATGTATATTTGCAGTTTGCGACCTTTATTGCCATGGGGCTTAAAGGAATAGAAGAAGAGCTGCAATGTGGTCAGCCGGATGTAAAAAGCACATATGACAAGCATTTTCATGCCCGCGTAGCCGACAAGCGGTTCTTGCCCAAGAGTTTGTTTGAGGCCCTGGTTGAGGCTGAAAGAAGCAAGTTTTTAAAGAACCTGCTTGGTGAACGAATTTATAATAACTATATGAAACTAAAGATAGATGACTGGGAAGATCATAGAACACATGTTACCCATAGAGAACTGGAAAAGTATTTAAGCATCTAAGGCTGCGAAACTATAAGTAACAGTTTGCCGCTATACGCAATATTCCTGAATAATATCGACTCAAAGAGGAGAGTAATAACGCGCTGCATGAAAGAGCTGACACGGTTGATGAAGGAGCTGGAAGACCAGCTCTCTATCTGCATGCGATGCGGTATGTGTCAGGCGGTATGCCCGGTTTTTGCGGAAACAGGACGTGAATCTGACGTTGCTCGCGGTAAACTCGCCCTTCTCGATGGACTCGCACATGAATTGTTTAAAGACCCAAAAGGGACCTTTAAGCGCCTTAATCGTTGTCTCCTGTGCGGGTCTTGTGCTGCCAACTGTCCCAGCGGAGTAAATGTTCTCGAAATTTTCATTAAAGCCCGTGTTATTTTGACCGGCTTCATGGGCCTTTCCCCTCTGCAGAAAATAATTTTTAGAAAAATGTTATCTTCACCGCAAGTTTTTGACCGCTTTATGGAATGGGTCATAAAATTTCAAAGTCTGTTCACAAGACCGGATGACAAACTTCTCGGTACTTCCCACATACGTCTTGTTTCACCTTTAATCGGGAATCGTCATTTTACGCCGCTTGCTCCTCTGCCTTTTCATCGCACAGTTCCTTCTTTAAATACAGAGTCTGGTTCTTCGGGAATCAAGGTTGGCTTTTTTGTCGGTTGTCTTATTGACAAGATTTATCCGAGGATAGCCCAGGCGGTTATTGATGTTCTGGAATATCACGGCGTAGGTGTTTTTATGCCAAAAAGCCAGGCATGTTGCGGCATGCCGGCTATTTCGTTGGGCGATGCAGTTACCTTTGACAGCTTGTTGCGTTACAACCTGGAAAAATTTGACGCAGAAAAATTTGATTATATTGTTACAGCGTGTGCCACCTGTACCTTTGCGATCAAGAAGATATGGCCTGTTATGGTACGGCAGGACTCATCCGGCTTGAAGCGCGGGGTAGAAAGGTTAGCGGGCAAAACCATGGATATTAACCGGTTTCTTGTGTCAATAGTTGGTATAAAAAAAGCAACAACAAAAAGAGATTACAAGGATATAGTAACCTATCACGATCCCTGTCACCTCTCAAAGTCTCTTGGAGTATCGGCAGAGCCAAGAGCTCTGATTCAGGCGAATGCCGGCTGCTGTTTGATAGAGATGCCGGATGCTGACAGGTGCTGCGGGTCGGGGGGAAGTTTTAATCTGCGGCATTATAAGATTTCAACCGATATCGGAAGACTGAAACAGAACAATATCATAACCACAAAATGCTCCATTGTTGCTACCGGATGTCCTGCCTGTATGCTCCAGATCTCAGACATGCTTTCAAAGTCGGGGTACACGGCAAAAGTTAAACATCCTGTAGAAATTTATGATGAATACTTGAAGGGTTTATAATCACTCTACACTATTTTTTTCAAGAATCTGTATTGCAGATTTCAAAACCAGCGGGATGAATACCACTGTTATTGCTACCATTCCCACCACTGCGGCAAATATCTTTTCGTCAATGATATCGGCAGAAAGAGCAAGAGAGGCCATGGCTAGTCCAATTCCTGCTCTGGGGATCAATCCGGTTCCCAAAACAAGCGCTTTCATCATGGGGTATCCGGTAATTTTTGCACCAAGGGTTCCACCCACGAATTTGGCAAATATTCCAGCCAGTATAAAAACCATAGCAAAGAGCCCGCCATCTTTTAATATCCCGAAATCGATTTGTGCTCCCAGAATACCAAAAAAAATTGGCACAAAAAGACCGTACGCGATTCCATTCAGTTTATGCTTAATTTCTTTCTGCGTAAAATTCGAGTGCCTCGCAATGATGATACCGGCCACAAAGCTTCCTATGATAAAATGAAGCCCAACCCAGTCAGCCACATAACTGAATGCAAACAGGGTTGAAAGAATCAACCCAAGCTTTGATTCAGGAACGTTCATGTAATCAGCGAGCAAAGCAATAGGAAAAAGAACAACCTTGCTAAACAGGAAGGCGCCGCCGAAAAAGAAACCGATCTTTAAAAGGGTAATACCCATTGTGTACAGGGAAATCTGCTCTTGCGAATGTGCAAACGCGGCCAGAAACGATAGAAAAAACAATCCTAAAGTAGCATCCAGAATCGCTATTCCAAGTATATTCATGCCATAGTCAGTCTGAAGGCGGTTCAAGTCCATCAATGTTCTCACAGTAATTCCAATGCCTGTAATGGAAAACGCCAGTCCAGTGAAAAGACACGCTATTAAGCCATAATGAAACAGGTAACCTATCCCAAACCCCGCGGCAAAACAGAGAGGGACCTCTACACAAACGATAGCAATTGAGCGGCCTCCAAATTGCAGGAGTTTATCTATATTGATATGGCTGTAGCCTGCCATAAAAAGAAGAAACATCGCTCCGATCTGGGAAAGAACCTGCATATATTCTATTTTATGCAGCGGTTCTGAAAAAAGAAAGGGTCCGAGAACGTGAACACCAAGAAGTATTCCTGCCGTCAGTTCACCTAAAATAGCAGGTTGTTTTATCCGGCCAAAGATGTTTCCGATCAACTTAGAAAAAAAAAGAAGCAATGATAGGGCAAGAATCGTATCAAACATAACAGGTTATTTTTCCTTCACAACTGCCCGATAGATCAGGGGAATTATATCAGAAAGAGTAATTATACCCAGAAAAATTCCATTATCATGCTGGCTGATTGTTTCCTCTTTGACAACAGGAAATGTATATATATCGGTCTTTGCCATTTTTTTCGCAATTTTCACGATATCGTCTGAAGGATATACAGTTACCGGTCTTAAACACATAAACCGATCAACCGCACCTTTCGTATTCATCAGACTGACAAGGGTGTATGCTTCGTTGATATCGATGATGTCACTTTTTGACATAAAGTAAGCCTTCAGAAGATCGACTGCATAGGCCACACCCATCAGGCGGCCATTGCTTGTAACCGGAACGCCCTTAAAGGTTTTGTCCCTAAATATCTTCAGCACCTTTTCAAGCCGTTCGTCAGGCTCCACAGTAATTACTTCAGTTACCATAATATCGGCAACAACGATATGGCCCAGCTTCCCTAACAGTTCGATGTCAACCATTTGCTTCTCCGTGAATTTAATTATGAGACCATCAAAATTTTCTGTTGCAAAAAAGGTTATAAATTAATTATATCATATTAATATTTAATGCAATTCAGAAAACAATAAAAGGAAAAGCTATAGGGGAAAATGAAATTTATTGCAGACCTTCATGTTCATTCCAAATATTCCAGAGCTACCGCAAGGAATCTTGATCTTGAAAATATGTATATTGCGGCGCAGTTAAAGGGGATCACGGTGGTTGGAACCGGAGATTTTACACATCCCGGATGGTTTTCCGAAATAAGGGAAAAATTAATTCCGGCAGAGGAGGGGCTTTATAAATTAAGAAAAGAAATTGCCGGAGAATGCGACAAAAATGTTCCGCCATCATGCCGGGGTAAGGTACGTTTTGTCCTGGTTTCCGAAATCAGCAACATTTATAAGAAAAACGATAAAACAAGAAAAAATCACAATCTTGTGTTTGTGCCCAATCTAAATATTGCCGCTAAATTTAATGCAAAATTAGATAAGATAGGAAACATAAGATCAGACGGAAGACCGATTCTTGGTCTGGACGCGAAAAATCTTTTTGAGATCCTCCTTGAAACTTCAGACCAGGCTTTTTTAATACCAGCCCATATATGGACGCCATGGTTCTCTGTGCTTGGCTCAAAATCAGGCTTTGACTCCATTGAGGAGTGTTTTGAAGATCTTACCCCGCATATATTTGCCGCGGAAACAGGTCTTTCATCAGATCCTCCAATGAACTGGCGCGTAACGAGTCTCGACAACCTTACCCTTGTATCAAATTCAGATGCTCACTCACCTCAAAAACTTGGCCGTGAAGCAAATATTTTTGACACCGCGCTTTCTTATTCCGCTATAAGGAATGCTTTAAAGACAGGTGATCCAAAGCAATTCCTCGGAACATTTGAATTTTATCCTGAAGAGGGCAAATATCATTTGGACGGACACAGAAAGTGCAATGTGTGTCTTTGGCCTGAAAAAACGATAAAGAATAAAGGAATATGCCCTGTCTGCGGCAAACCTTTAACAATCGGGGTGTTATCTCGTGTTGAAGAACTTGCCGACAGACCGGATAAAGAAAAACCGGAAAAAACGCATCCATATTACAGCATTGTTCCTTTGATAGATATTTTGTCCGAAATATTGCAGGTAGGCCCGAAGTCAAAGAAAGTCCAGCGGAATTACAATGCAGCGCTAACTGAACTGGGATCGGAATTTGCGATACTTTATGATCTAAAGCCGGAAGCAATTGAAATGGCCGGAATTCCTCTGCTCGGAGAAGCGATCAGAAGAATGCGTAATAAAACAATCGAAATTTCTCCGGGATATGACGGCGAATTCGGGCGGGTGAAAATATTCAGCGAAGATGAGCGTGATAATCTGCGAGGATCTGCAAGTTGAATGATATGAAATAATTCTATATTTATCAATTAGTTAGGGAAAATATCGATTTGGGTTTAATAAAGGGAGGATAGGCTGATGTCCGGAAAACTTGCCTTTGAAGAATTGGAACAAAGGGTCAAAGAGTTAGAGGGAAAAGCCGAGAAGTGCAAGAATACAGAAAAAGAACTCTTGAAAACCAAGGCAATGCTCCAGGAAGTATTTGACGGAATCCCAGACACCCTGTTCAAGTTAGATAAGGAACTGAGAATCGAAGTGTTCAACAGGGCTGCTGCGGATCACTATAAGGTTAAATACAAAGATGTTTTGGGTAAGCCATGCTATCAGGCATTAAGGGGAAGATCAGAACCATGCCATGGATGTGACATTCCTTCATTGGTTTTAGAGGGCAAACATATATCGTTTGAGCAAAAAGGTCTTATAGACCCGGAAAAGATTGTCATATATCCCGTAAAAAATAAGGATAATGAAGTACATTCTATGATTGTCAGGATATCCGATATCACAGAAGAAAAAAAGATGAAGCAGGAGCTTTTGCAGGCCGATAAAATGATTTCCCTCGGAGTACTGGTTTCCGGTGTGGCCCATGAGATCAACAATCCCAACAACTTCATTATGCTGAACACACCTCTATTGTCGGATGCATGGGATAGTATTATGCCAATTCTTGAGGACTACTATGAGGAAAACGGTGATTTTAATTTGGGGCGTTTGCAATATAGCGAAATGCGAGACGAAATCCCAAAATTGCTTAATGGGATCAAGAAGGGATCAAAGCGTATAAAGCGTATTGTTCAAGATTTGAAGGATTACTCCCGTCATGATATCGGTGAAATAAATCAAACTGTGAATGTCAACGAACTCATAGAAAGCGCCATTTCATTGGTTGGCAACATGATCAAGAAGTCTACAAACAAATTTTCAGTTGAATACGGTAAAGATTTACCAATGATCAAGTGTAGTCAACAAAAGCTTGAACAGGTGATAATAAACCTGATTCAGAATGCCTGCCAGTCGCTTCCTGATAAAAGCAAGGGAATATTTGTGAAATCGTTATTAGATGATAAGAGCGGCAGTATTGTTGTTGAAGTCCGGGATGAAGGTATAGGTATGGCTGAAGAAGTTGTGCCACGCATTATGGACCCTTTTTACACTACCAAACGCAGTCGCGGAGGGACAGGGCTTGGATTGTCTGTTTCCGCAAACATCATCAAAGAGCATGAAGGGAAAATTGAAGTTAAGAGTCAACGAGGAGAAGGGTCGATCTTTACAATATTTCTGCCAACGAAAAAGATAGAGGAACCAATCAAAATTCTTGTGGTTGATGATGATAGTTCGGTAAGAGATGTTATCACAACGGCACTTGGAAAAAAACGTTACTATTTGGTCAAAGAGGCTTCCAGTGGGGTCGAGGCGTGTGTCAAACTCGGCAGTGATTGCCCGAACATTCTTGTCCTTGATATTCAGATGCCTGATATGGACGGCGTTGAGATTTGTCGGTTAATCAAGTCAAAGCCGGAATTGTCGGGTATTAAGGTAATCATAATTACCGGATTTCCGGACTCGTCCAAAACGAAAGAGATTGTCGATATGGGTTTTAAAAATATATTGCCAAAGCCGTTCGATATTACTGATTTATTAGGAACCGTGAAAATGGTTTTAAAACCTAAGATAAGCGATTAGCTTTTAGCTTTTATTGTTTGATAACATCTTGATATAGCTTGACTAATAGCTAATGGATAGTCGCTTAATTTAGGTAAAAGGTAAATAATTCATGATGGTCTCGTAAAAAGTAAAATTCATCAGCATTCAAAAAAACCAATCATTGAGGTTAAGAAATGAATCAAATTCCATATCCTTCACTTCCGGTATTGCTTGTGGATGACGAAATAGAAATGCTGAGAAGCTTTGAGTTAACACTGCGAGCAGGCGGCATAAAAAACATCATGCGTTGCCATGACAGCAGAGACGTCCTGGCCTTTCTGTCCAACCGGGAAATCGGGGTGATATTGTTAGATTTAACAATGCCGTTTATTTCAGGTGACGAGCTTTTGCCTATAATCAATCGGGATTTCCCCGACAGCCCCGTAATTATCATCACCGGAGACACCGAGGTGGATACTGCTGTCCAGTGTATGAAGGTCGGCGCCTTTGACTACATGGTTAAGCCGGTTGAAGAAAGCCGGCTCGTATCAGGCGTAAGACGGGCCATCCAAATCCGTGAGTTGCAATATGAGAATCTGAAACTCAAGGAAAGGATGCTTAGCAGCCGTCTGGATAACCCAGAGGTGTTTTCGGAAATCATCACAAACAACGAAACCATGCTGTCTATATTTCAGTATGTTGAGTCTATAGCGAGCAGCCCCAAACCGGTACTTATTACCGGGGAGACCGGTGTGGGAAAAGAACTGATGATAAGGGCCATCCACAAGCTGAGCAATTGTCGGGGGCAATTTGTTTCTGTGAACGTGGCTGGAATCGATGATAATATTTTTTCAGATACACTATTCGGGCATGTTAAGGGTGCGTTTACCGGAGCGGACAAGACGCGCAAAGGTCTGGTTGAAAAAGCATCCGGCGGCACACTTCTTCTGGATGAGATCGGCGATTTGAATCCAGACTCTCAGGTTAAGCTCCTTCGTCTTTTACAAGAGCATGAATATTTTTCTGTTGGCTCCGACTTACCGAAGATATCTGATGCACGAGTAATTGTTATAACGAATAAGGATCTTCAGGCGTTGCAGAAATCAGGCCGTTTCCGAAATGATCTTTATTACAGGCTTTGCGCGCATTCCATTCATATTCCCCCGTTACGGGAAAGACTGGACGATCTAACATTATTAGTAGATTACTTTCTCGAAGAAGCATCCCATTCTCTTGGAAAGAAAAAGCCGCCACCCCACGAGGGATTAATAACGTTATTGTCCAATTATCATTTTCCAGGAAATATCAGAGAACTCCAGAGCATGATCTATGACGCGGTCAGCAATCATAAATCTAAAAAACTGTCTATGGATCAATTCAAGGCCCATTTTGATCAGGAGGACTCAACCGGAAAAACTGATTCATCACGATTTTTCCCAAAGCATGATTTCTGTTTCGCAGGTTCCAAGTCTTTGCCGACTTTGGATCAGACGAACAGGCTTCTTATTGAAGAAGCGATGAAGCGGACTAACAACAACCAATCCATGGCTGCAAGGCTGCTTGGAATATCGCGACAAAGAGTCGCCAGGCACTTGAAAGCTAAAAAACTATGAACATCGAACGTCCAACATCGAATTTTAAATAAGGAATTCTGCCAGTTTATAAACTGGCGGAGCACTTTGGTCCTTCAGCATAAACTCACCGATTGCATCATTCGATGTTCAAAAAACGAATCTAAATGTGTTAGGTGTTATAATCTGTAACACCGGTTTGGTTTATAACATCTCCTTCCAAATTGCTTGTCATCCAAGGCTTTAACGGGCAGCCGCCTGACTTTCGTTACAAAACGTTACACCTATCGATTTCATCCACTTTCCGCCAAACATCATAAAATATCCTTAAATATTAATTGGTTAACATTGAATAGCCTGATTTGGCATATAAATGGCACTAAGAAAAGCCGAAGTCAGCAAAAACCTTTTTGCGAGACCATCAAAAAGGGAAGATTAAAGATGAATATATTGGTTGTGGATGATGAAGCTGAACAGATAGACAGCCTGAGAGTGGGGTTGAAGAGCAGGGGGTTTAAGGTCTTTGAGGCGCTGAATGCCGAGGATGCACTTAAGCTCCTGAATCACGGTTCTGAGAAGATTGATATTGTTATAACCGATTATGCAATGCCTGGTATGAACGGCTTGGAATTGTTAAAGAAACTCCGCGAAAAAAACAAAACGTTACCTGTTATTCTGATGACGGCATATAGCAAAAAAGATCTTGTAATCGATGTCTTGCGCGACAGTTGCAATAGCTTTATTGAAAAACCATTTACCATTGATCAACTATTAAAAGAGATTCAAAGTATAACCAGGAGGTAAAAAAATGGATGATTTAGCAGAAACAATGGACCAGGCAGTAAAGGTCATGAAAGACAGGGAAGGTAAATATCTTACCTTTTCTCTCGCAGACGAAGAATACGGCATAGGCATTTTAAAGGTCAAAGAGATCATCGGCATGATGCCGATTACCACCGTGCCACGGACACCTGAGTTTGTGAAAGGGGTGATAAATCTTCGCGGCAAGGTTATTCCTGTAATCGATTTAAGGCTGAAATTTTCAATGGAAAAGATCGACTATACCGAACGTACCTGCATAATCGTGGTCAATCTCAAGAGCCGGGCAGCAGACATTCTGATCGGCGTAGTGGTTGATTCCGTTTCAGAGGTCTTAAACATCAAGGCCGATGACATTGAAGATACGCCAACATTTGGAACCAGTCTGGATACAGCATATATTCTCGGTATGGCCAAGATGGAAGGCGGAGTCAAGATATTGCTCGATATCGATCAGGTGCTTAGCGCAGAAGAGGTAGCTGCATTGGAGAGCACTGCATAAAATAGGCGTTGCTAATTACTCGTTCAAACAGCAACGAGCAACGAGTAAAAAAAGGAGAATGATTATGTCTACAAAAATGACGGTAGGAAAACAGATTACATTTGGATTTGGAATTGTGCTGGTACTTTTAGTGGTTATCGGCATAACCAGTTACACAGGTGTTAGCGGGATTGTAACAAACGCGGTTAACATGATTACCGGGGAAAGCATTATAGGCGAAATGAAAGCAAGAGAGATCGATCATCTTAATTGGTCAGGTGCGTTGAGCGATTTTTTACAGGACAAAGATATCAAGGAATTAAAAATTGAGACCGACCATACAAAATGTCGGTTAGGAAAGTGGTTGTATGGTGAGGAGCGGAAAATGGCCGAGACTGCCATACCAGCGCTGGCATCCATATTTAAAGCAATGGAGGAGCCGCACCGCCATCTCCATGATTCCGCAGTTGAAATTGCCGGCAATATGAACAAGCTGAATGTGGAAGAAGCCATGACCACCTTTTATCGCGCTGAAGTGGCGCATCTCAACTGGTTGGATAAGCTAATGCATGAGATCATTGGGAAAAGAGCTTCCTTGTCCGTGGAACTTGATCATACAAAGTGCGCTTTTGGGAAATGGCTCCATGGAGCTGAGGCAGCAGACATGGCAAAGGAATTTCCCGCCTTTGGACTCTTGTTTCAGAAGATCGAAGAACCGCATCGTTTGATTCATGATTCAGGCCATCTGATAAATAAAAAGCTTGCCGCTAAAGATTATAATGGAGCGTTTGAGATTGTAAGCAACAGAATTCAGCCAAATCTTAAAAAAGCGGTCGCTATTTTACGTGAAGCGCGCGACCTGGCAAGAGATTTTAAGAAAGGCCAAGATGAGGCCGGCAATATATTTGTTAATGTAACCCAGAAGAACATGCATGAAGTGCAGGAAAAGATGCATCAGGTTGAAGATACGACAGAAAAAAACATGACTACCCAGCAGGTACTTCTATCAGGAGCCAGCAGTTTAAAGGTTCTCATCACAGTCGTTGGCAGTATTGCCATATTTTTAGGCGTTGCGCTGGCCTTCTTTATTACCAGAAGCCTGGTGCGGTCTCTATCCGGTATTGTAGAGACTCTGAATGAAGGCTCAGGCCAGATAGCCTCAGCTTCGGGCCAGGTCTCATCCGCCAGTCAGTCTCTTGCCGAAGGGGCATCCGAGCAGGCAGCCGCAATCGAAGAGACATCATCATCTCTCGAAGAGATGTCCTCCATGACTAAACAGAACGCGGATAATGCAAGTCAGGCGGACAGTCTTATGAAAGAGACCGGCCATGTGGTATCAGACGCCAACTCTTCCATGGCCGAGTTAACCACATCCATGGAAGATATTTCAAAAGCAAGCGATGAAACCCAGAAGGTCATTAAGACAATAGATGAAATAGCCTTTCAGACCAATCTGCTTGCCTTAAACGCGGCTGTGGAAGCAGCCCGT
>JAUVHU010000033.1 GCA_030593145.1 Desulfobacteraceae bacterium | reverse complement strand
GTCCATTCAGAAATGGCATCCCCTGCCCCGATACCAGATTCTAATCTCTCTAATCCTGACTATTCAGCCACGAATGAACACGAATTATCACGAATAAGAGAAAACCGTTTTTCGGCGTTGGCGGCCGTTGCATTCCCCAAGAGAGCGGTGCCGCATCATTCGGGGCGTAACATTGTCTCCTCTTTTACTCCTTAAATCCGTGTTGCCTCGGCCACTAACCTGTCAAACTTTTCAACTTCCACTACCGGTGACGTACTAAAGGAGATCCCTGTCAATTTCCGCAGTGCCACCGAGGCTGCCAGCGCATGTTCTGCATCGGGGAACTCTATGGTAAAAACAAGATCGTGCTCTCCTAACACAGCATACATAGACTTGACCTTTCCACCGTGTTGTTTGATCAGAGCGACAGCCTTTTCTGTTCGTTCAGAACTGACCCCCTTTAATGCCTCTGATGAGTACTTTCCAAACATTAAGAATATCGGCATATCATTTCCTCCTTTCTTTTCTCAGGCTTTCATATGGGCAACCTAATGACGAAAAACAAAACGTTTCTTAATTACTTCCGGGCTCGCTTTAGGGCAAAGGCAAAGGATAAGAGAGGTCCAGAGGCATCTTGTAATTGAATTCTATTCTATTGGATCGGCCAAAAAGTAGAGACTACGTGCGACGATCGACGCTGATCAATCAGAAGGTGGTATGAATATATACATACTATCACAAGCGTGGCCACGTTTCCAGCAAATTTTGGTGGGCAGCCAAAATCGTTTGACACCTATAATGAGCGTCTGTACGATAGGAGAATACAATAGGAATCCTTGGGAAGAGGAGTTAATATGGCGACATCACGGGATTCAAACCTAAGCCAGGAACGTATTCAGGCAAGCCTGCTCGCAGGCCCGGAAAAGAGGATCCTGGAATGGATGGCCAAAAGGCTTCCAAGGTGGGTTACGCCTGACCTGCTCACCTGGCTGGGAGCACTTGCCATGGCTGCAACAGGTGTGTGCTATTTGTTCTCAGGACGACACAAGTATCTGCTGCTTGCAGCAAGTGCGGGATGGGTGGTCAACTGGTTTGGCGACAGCATGGATGGCACTGTTGCCCGTGTGCGAAACGAGCAAAGACCCAGATACGGATACTATCTCGATCATCTTGTCGACGCTTTCGGAATATCCTTTGTACTGTTTGGATTGGCGTATTCAGGGCTTAGCACACCGCCACTCTGTATGGGGTTGCTGGTCCTCTATCTGATCATGTCAATCAACGTCTATTTGGCCGCTCACACCACGGGGGTCTTCAGGATCTCTTATGCCCGCCTGTCATTCACAGAAGGAAGAATCATGTTCATCGCGCTGAACACCGTCCTTATGTTCAAAGAGACAGTGACATTGATAGGTCGAGATATACTGATAGCCGACATATTCGCGGCAACGCTTTGCTTGTTACTGCTGGCGCTGGTTGTGAGCAGCGCTGCTAAAAACCTGAGACTGCTGGACAGGGAGGAACGGTGAGACTATGTATACTCATATTTAACAGCTCGAAAAGAAAGATGTATCTTGTCTTTGCCTTCAATCCTCAACAGTGCGATAACATCTTTGGAGCAATGGATGACCCGCACCCCTTGTTCCCGGTAGGCGCCATGTACGTGAGTATGTCCGCAGAGCACTACGCTCACCCGTCCCCTAATCGCCTTCAGAAATTGCTCTGAGTCTCTCAGTCTTTTTAGTCGTCTTTTAACCCGCTTCAGTGGTGAATGGTGCAAGATCAACACAGGGCATCTCATCCTCACGTCTGTCCGATCCAGAATGTCTGAGATTTTCCAGATCTGCCTGTTGCCGATATATCCGGTGGCGCCCAAAGTTTTCGATGTCGAATCTATTCCGATCAACGCGACCGGCCCGACGAGCTTAACCCAGGGGTAATAGGATTCCGTAACCATTGCGGATTCGTGAAGTTTTTTAAAATGTCTTAGAAACCCCGGTGCGGAAATCTGCTCTCGCAATATTCCCAGAAGATGGAGATCATGGTTACCGGGAACGATACTGGTTGCCAGGGAATTGTAAAATCCGTACGCTTTCAGGTCCTGTTTTGCCTTTGCAAAAAGCACGCTGTTTCCCTTTTTGGTAAATCCCCTCCGAAATGGGATACGGGAAACCAGATCACCGCCTAAAATCAGGTGATCCACTCCGGATTCAACGTACTCTTCACAACTCCACAAAACGTCCCGAAGCCTATTGCTGTCTTGATCCAGATGAAGGTCAGACACAGCCGCAAGGTATGTCTGTTTTCTCATTACATTAATTTCTTGCCGCAACCGCACCCCCCGACGCTTCAAAATTACCAAATAAGCAATTTTTGCCAAACATATTATGCCAGATTCGACAAAAGTAGGATGCGACCCTCATGGACTCCTTGTCTCCAAAGGTCTCCTACCGCTTCGGAACATTGATCTTTCTCTTTTCAGGATCCATCTGTTGACGATAAAAAATTGCAATATGACCAATCATCCCCACCAACTCAGATGCGGTCTCTTTTTCAATGGCGCCTGCTATCTCTTCTTTCTGACTTTTTCCCTTGAAATCAATAAATTTTACCTTAATAAGCTCATGCTTTTCTAATGACTCATCAACAGCTTCTGTCAGAGCAGGCGAAATTCCCTTCTGCCCGACAAAAACCAATGGTTTCATGCCGTGGGCAAGACCTCTCAAATATTTCTTCTGATACCCTTTCAGTTTTTCCACCTATACCCCCGTCTAAAAATTGTTTTGCCGCGTCAAATATAATCCAAAATAATTGATATTCATTGCCCTGATCTTACCCATAATTTATTTTACCCTGAAAAGTCTGGTCCTTTGGGACAAGATTCTTTACACATCCTATTATGTTAAAAGAGTAAGGATGTCCACGAAAAGAATATTATTTATTAGTGACTACTCAGGTTGTCAGGTTGAAGCTGTTTAGACTGAAGCTTGCATGCCCTTGGCATGGCTGAAAGGGTCAGAAGAGTACGATTGCCGTACTTTGGCGGAAATATCTGATTCTTGCACCAAACACGGCTTTTAAATGTGCTTTTGCCTAACAGTCTTCAGCCTATCCACCTGAGTAGTTACTAAAAAAAGCTTAATCTATTATATCGCTCCATAATCATCCACTATCCATCAAACCGAATTGTTATCTTTAACCTTTATAAATTATTATAAAATATTTTATAAAGATCTCATTTTTTTCTTGACACTTCTATAAAAATGTACTTTTAGATATATGAAGTGGATAAAAGTGGTAAATAAGGGATAAAACATATGTTCAGAGGAAGTTCATTCCATACTATCGATCCAAAGGGGCGCATAATAGTTCCGGCCAGGTTCCGTGATGTTATAAAGGCTGGGGGCAGCGACAGGGTAATAGTTACAAGACTGGACCAGGCCCTTTTCGCCTATACGCTTGATGAGTGGAACAAGATTGAAGCCAGGATTATGTCGCTGAAGGATACAAGCGAATATATGCGTCGTTTCAGAAGAATTTTTATCGGCGGCGCTTCCGACTGCGCCTATGACAAGCAGGGACGTATCCTTATTCCGCCGGTTCTAAGACAGTACGCTGAAATTGAAAAAGATATCGTTCTTGTAGGCCAGATCGACCACTTTGAAATATGGTCAAAAGAAAGATACGACGAGGAAGTGCTTCAGATGGAAAAAGATATTAAAAAGGAGGAAGTCAGCAACGAAATAGCAAAACTGGGTCTATAATTTTATGCCATACAAACATATCCCTGTAATGTTAAGCGAAGTTGTCCATTATCTGAACTGCAGTCCTGGAAAAACTTATGTTGACTGCACGCTGGGTGGTGCAGGCCATGCCAGCGCTATTTGCAAAAAAATTGCCCCTAACGGGCTTTTGATAGGAATAGATCAGGATGAGGAGGCGATAAGAAACGGGAAAAAAGTATTAAAAACATACGAGTCGAATGTCCGTCTCTTTCACGACAATTTCATTAACACCCCTGCAATTCTTTCTCAATTAAACATCTCTGCAGTAGACGGTGTTCTTCTCGATCTTGGATTTTCTTTTTATCAAATTGAATCAAGCGGTCGTGGTTTCAGTTTTCAAAAGGATGAACCGCTGGATATGCGGATGAATCTGGATTCGAAAACAAAGGCTGAAGATATAATCAATATGGCAAAGGAAGAAAGCCTTAAAAAAATATTTTCAGAATACGGAGAAGAACGCTGGGCGCGTCATATAGCTCGAAAAATAGTACAGATCAGAAAACTCAAAAGAATCGATTCGAGCAAGCAGTTAGCTCAAATAATATGCGAGACAATACCAAAAAAAGCGGCGTTTAAGCAAAAGATTCATCCCGCGACAAAAGTGTTCATGGCTCTTAGAATCGCTGTTAACAAAGAACTCGAAGTGCTGGCCTCATTTATGGATAATGTCTTTGATGCCCTGAAACCTGAAGGTCGTCTCTGCGTGTTAACATTTCACTCTTTGGAAGACAGAATTGTAAAGCATAAAATAAAAGCCCTGGAAGGCAAATGTACATGTCCACCGGACTTTCCAAAATGTGTTTGCAACAAAAAACAGGTTGCAATCTCTCTGACAAAAAAAGTTTTACGGCCAACGAAAGAAGAAATTGAAAAAAACCCAATGGCAAGAAGCGCAAAACTGAGAGTGGCGGAAAAACTTTAGTAATCGCCAAACCAGATGGTGAGCATATGAAAAGAAAAGCTAAAAAGAACAGTTACAGATTTAAAATTATTGCTGTCTGGCTTTCTCTAATGTCGATCTTCTTTGTTGAACTGCTTGCATACACATGGTGCAGGGTTCAATGCGTCAAGATTGGATATGAAATGACAAAAGAGGCTGATCGTTATCAGAGTATTATTACGTGGCAAAATAAGTTAAAAATTGAACTCGCGCATCTTAAATCACCGGAACGGCTCGCCGGCATTGCAAAACATCAACTACATCTGGCAACCCCAACTCCGGAACAGATGATAATTATTCCATGAAACCAACTACTGTAAAATATATAAGATTACGTATTATCCTGATCGGTTTTATTTTTAGCCTATTCTTAATAATAATCGGGGCAAAAACAGTATATCTTCAGGTTTACTGTGGATCATGGCTATCTCAAAAAGCAGCGGAACAATATGAAAAGTCTTTTGTATCACATGGAAAACGCGGAACAATATTTGATGCAAAACACAGGGAAATGGCTGTAAGTATTGATATTTCTTCAATAGCAGCATATCCACAAAACATTAAAAATGCGGCCGCGACAGCTAATACCCTGGGAAAGATATTAAATATCAACTCAAAAGATCTAAACCGGAAACTTAAATCCAACAAATCGTTTATCTGGATCAAACGTCACGCAGCGCCCGGAGAAACAATAGCAATAAAAACCATTGGCCTTAACGGTATAGATTTCATACCTGAACATAAACGTTTTTATCCAAACAGCAATCTGGCAGCGCAGTTGCTTGGTTTTTCAGGTATAGACGGCCACGGCCTGGAAGGAATCGAATTTTATTATAACTCTTATCTCGAAGGGGCTGATAAACAATTTACGATTTTAAAGGATGCTTTTGGCCGTGGATTTAATGCTGATAAAAAGATAGCCGGAAACTACCGTGGAAAGAATCTAATACTAACTATCGACGGAACAATTCAACACATAACCGAACAAGCTCTTGAGAAAGCGGTTATAAAACACTTAGCCAAATCAGGATTGGCAATCGTTATGGAGCCAAAAACAGGAGCTGTTTTAGCGCTGGCACACTATCCTCATTTTAACCCAAACTCATTTGGAAGCTTCAACAGAAAGTTGTGGAGAAACAGATGCATAACAGACCAGTTCGAACCAGGCTCAACCATGAAGATTTTCACCGCATCTGCGGCAATAGAATCCGGGGTATGCGCGCCAACCACTACCTTTTATTGCGAAAACGGAGAGTATAAAATCGGGAACAATATTGTCCATGACAGTAAACCTCGTGGACAGCTATCGTTACAGCAAATCATTAAATATTCAAGCAACATCGGTACAATCAAAATAAGTGAGGCAATAGGACCTGAAACCCTTTATAAAACTCTTAGCAGCTTTGGTTTTGGGGAAAAGACAGGAATAGACTGTCCCGGCGAAACTCCAGGAAGCCTGGCCCCTTATAATCGATGGTCAAAAATTGATGCCGGAGCAATATCCTTCGGACAGGGCATTTCAGTATCCGCCCTGCAACTTATAACAGCAACCTCTGCCATTGCAAACTACGGAATTCTTATGAAGCCTTATGTTGTGCAGGCTATAACCGACAAAAATGGACGCTTGATTGAAAGTTCAGGACCTCATGAAGTCAGGAGAGTTATTTCAACAAAAACAGCCGAAACAATGAAAAAAATACTCCTCACCGTTACTGAAGCCGGAGGAACAGGCATTAATGCGGCTTTAGAAAGTTACACTGTTTGCGGCAAAACAGGAACAGCTCAGAAAATCGACGAAAAAGGAACCTACGCGAAAGGAAAATATGTAGCATCATTTGTCGGGTTTGTACCCGCGGAAAACCCTGCGGTTGCGATCCTTGTAGTAATTGATGAGCCTCAAAATCAGCATTACGGCGGCATTGTCGCGGCTCCGGCATTCAGAAAAATAGCCTATGAAACTCTTAATTATATAAACCTGCCGTCCGGCCAAAACAAACTCACCGCGAAGCAGATTAATCAGCGGACCGGTCCTGATATAATGAACGATTTGACTGGAAGCGGAAAAAAACTGACGTATTTACAGAAACACAGGACAATAGGGTGATACTTTCGCATTTGATAGAAGCTATAAAGCCAAAAAGGATTAAATACGCGGACAAAAAAATGCAGGAGCATAATACGGAAATAGTGTCGATCCATTATAAATCACAGGATGTCCGGCAAAACGGACTGTTTGTCGCCATACCCGGCCTTGTGGCTGACGGGCATGATTTTATTGATGCGGCTCTATCAAACGGCGCTTCAGCGATAATTACACAAAAACCGGTCACTCAGGATACAATAACAATTGAGGTTGATAACACAAGAAAGGCTCTTGCCGCTGTTTCCTCCACATTTTACGGCAACCCGTCCGAGAGCTTATTTATTATCGGAATAACCGGAACAAACGGTAAAACAACCACCGCCTATTTGATTGAAAATATACTTTCAAAAGCCGGGTTCAAGGTCGGTGTAATAGGAACTATAAATTATCACTATTCGGGCAAAACATTCAATAATCCTGTAACAACGCCTGAATCTTTGGACCTTCAAAGGATCTTGGCTGAAATGCTCGATAGCGGAATCACACATGTTGTAATGGAGGTATCTTCGCATTCCATCGACCTTCACAGAATTGAAAATTGTCGGTTTGATGTCGGCGTGTTTACAAATTTAACCCAGGATCACCTTGATTATCATAAAGATATGGACTCCTACTGGGCATGCAAGAAAAGATTTTTTACAGATATTTTAAGATCAGGCCCAAAAAAAGACAGGGCCATTGCTGTAGTCAATTGCGATAACGAAAAAGGAAAAGAGCTTGCAAAAAGGTTAATGGCTGACACCAAGAGTTCAAAACTCAAAATCCTTCAGTTATCAGATCAAATGATACAACCCGAAAAAATCAAGTATAATCCAGCCGGTATTATGGGAAGGATTTCAACCACAGAAGGTAAATTTGATTTTAAAACACCTTTTGTAGGAAAACATAATCTGGAAAATATTATTTGCGCCACAGGTGTCGGCATTGCTCTAAACATTCCTATTGCCGTTATAAAGGCCGGAATAGAAGAAACACCCTGCGTCAGGGGCAGGCTCGAAACTATTCCAAATGATATTGGCCGGTTTGTATATGTGGATTACGCTCATACCCCTGACGCGTTGAAACAAGTTCTGTCCTCTTTAAGATCTATAGCGCGCGGCAGAATTATCTGTATATTCGGCTGCGGAGGAGACAGAGATAAAGAGAAACGGCCTCAAATGGGTGAAATAGCGGGAACCTTTTCAGACCTTTCAATTATTACTTCTGATAATCCGCGAACCGAAAAACCCATGGAAATTATCAGGCAGGTGCTTGATGGAATGAAAAAAGCGGTTATACACGAATACGACCCTTTGGAAGCTGTAAAATCTCTTCACAAAAAAGGGTATATTGTCGAACCTGATCGAAAAAAGGCGATACTGATAGGCATAACAGCATCTCAACCCGGTGATATAGTGCTTATTGCAGGCAAGGGACATGAAACATATCAGATAATCGGCAACAAAACCGTCCCGTTTGATGACAAAAAAGAAGTGGAAAAAGCCCTGTTATCTGAAGCGGAAAATTCAAAACTGAAAAAACAAAATCCAATGCTCTGGTCAACTGACGAAGTTATAGAAGCAACAAAAGGTGAGCTTATATCAGGAGATATGGGGAGTTCTTTTGCCGGCTTCTCAATCGACTCGCGCAGAATATCTGCTGACGAGATGTTTGTTGCCATAAAAGGAAAAAATTATGACGGCCACAGTTTTGCCGGCAATGTAATTGAGCGTGGAGTCCGCGGCATTATCATAAACAAAAATAAAACTGATAATCTACCGGCATTCACAAAGCAGCAGGAGAAAAACGTTGTTTGTGTAGCTGTTGGCGATACAACAAAAGCATTAGGAGACCTTGCCTCATTTAACCGGAAACGTTCAAATGTATCGGTTGTAGCAATAACAGGCTCAAACGGCAAAACAACCACAAAGGACATGACCGCCGCCGTTGCTTCCAGAAAATATTGCACATTATCAACAGAGGGAAATTTTAATAATGAAATCGGGCTTCCGTTAACTCTTCTTAAACTCAGGCAAGACCATAAATTGGCTGTTCTGGAGCTCGGCATGAACGCCCCCGGTGAAATAGAAAGGCTTGCCGATATTTGTTCCCCCGATATCGGTGTTATCACGAATATCAGCCATGCTCATCTCGAAGGACTGGGATCAATAAATGGAATAATGCGTGCCAAGGGCGAACTGCTGGAAAAAATCAAGCCTGGCGGAAAAGCCGTGCTTAACGCAGATGACCGAAGAGTTTTGCAACTGGCAGATAAAACCACGCAAGATGTTCTTCTTTTTGGGGTGTCAAAAAAGGCTGCGATCAGAGCTGTCTCTATCAAAGAAACGGAGCACGGCATCTCATTTACTCTAATACTTCCAGAGGAAAGTATCTCCATCGACCTTAGGGTCTCTGGAAAATTTATGGTTTCAAATGCCCTTGCCGCCGCGGCAGTTGGATATCTTCTCGGTGAAAGCCCGATGGAAATTAAAGCAGGCCTGGAAAATTTCATGCCCGCACATGGAAGAATGAATATCATGGCAAGCCGCGGAATCCATATAATAAATGATACATACAATGCAAATCCTGACTCTATGAAAGCCGCGATAACGACTCTCAAGTCATTAAAGGGGAATAACAGGGGGGTTCTTGTTGCCGGAGACATGCTTGAACTCGGAGAATATGCGGAATCGATGCACAAAATGATCGGCTCTTTTGCCGCTGCTTCAGATATCGCAAGGTTATACGTTACAGGCGAGTTTGCGGAAACAGTTGCAAGAGGCGCAAAAGATGAAAATGCCGGCTTTAAGGATATTTTCATCGGTAGTAAAGAAGAAATTCTTAAAGACCTCATAAATTGGCTGCGGCCAGGGGACTGGGTTCTTGTCAAAGGTTCCAGGTCAATGAATATGGAAAAGATTGTTAAAGGAGTTGGGGAATTCCTCAATCCCAAATTATAGTTAAGGTGGTTAAAGTATTATGCTTTATCATTTACTCTATCCGTTCCATAAAACTATTTCAGCATTTAATGTATTCCAGTACATTACTTTTCGGACTATATATGCCAGCTTGACGGCTTTGCTGATCTGTTTTTTTCTTGGCCCGTGGGTGATTAAAACCCTTACCCGTAAACAAATCGGACAGCATATCAGGGAAGAAGGCCCCAAAACACACCACAAAAAGGCTGGAACACCAACTATGGGTGGAACCCTGATTATCTTTTCAATTGTTGTATCCACCCTCCTCTGGACAGATCTAACCAATTTTTACGTATGGATAGTTCTTCTCGTTACAATCGGCTACAGCATAATAGGCTTTATTGATGACTATCTTATGCTGATAAAAAAGAGAAGCAAGGGATTAAGCACGCGAAGCAAAATACTGATGCAGTCATTGCTTGCGATTGCGGCAGGAATTCTTGTCTACTCGCACCCGGATTTCAGCACACATGTAACCATACCTTTTTTAAAAAACATTTCACCGGATATAGGATGGGGATATGTGCTTTTTGCGGCTTTTGTTATTGTTGGAACATCAAACGCTGTTAATCTTACAGACGGACTGGACGGGCTGGCAATCGGTCCTGTGATTATAGCGGCAAGTACTTACATGGTCTTTGCCTATGTGGCAGGTCATGTCAAAATTGCCGATTATCTCCAGATCAACTATGTACCAGGAAGCGGAGAAATAGCTGTTTTCTGCGGCGCCCTGGCAGGCGCCGGCCTGGGTTTTTTATGGTTTAATACTTATCCGGCACAAATTTTCATGGGTGATGTTGGTTCTCTTCCCATAGGCGCCGCACTCGGCATAGTAGCTGTTATCACAAAACAGGAAATACTTCTTGTGCTTGTCGGCGGGCTGTTTGTCATAGAAACCCTGTCTGTCATTTTTCAGGTTGGCTTCTTCAAAATGACAAACGGAAGGAGGATCTTCAAAATGGCGCCCCTTCATCACCATTTCGAACTGAAGGGATGGGCTGAACCAAAGGTAATAGTGCGATTCTGGATAATAGCAATCACACTTGCCCTTATCTCATTGAGTACGCTGAAAATAAGATAGAGAGCGAAGGAGAACTGAGAGCATGAAACTAAGAGCAGAAGTCGGAAGTCGGATGTCAGATGTCAGAGCTCAGAGGTCAGATATCAGAAGTCGGATGTCGGATGTCAGAGGTCAAATGTCAGAAATCAGATGTCAGATGTCAGAAATCAGATGTCGGATGTCAGATATCAGAAGTCAGAAGTCGAATGTCAGATGTCGGAAATCGGATGTCGGAGGAAATTAAAAGATGGACATCGAACACCCGCCGTGCTCGCGCACTGTCGCGGCAGGTCGAATGTTCAACATCGAATTTTGAACCTTGAACCGTTGAACCTTGAACCATATTTTTGACAAATGGATATTACTAACAAAAACATATTAATAGTCGGCCTTGGCAGGTCAGGAGCAGCAGTCTCCCGTTTTCTGAAAAACAGGGGGGCAGCAGTCACTGTAACCGATATAGCTGGAGAAGAAAAACTGGAATCCTATACACCGTCATTGCGTGAGATGGGTATCAGTATGGAGCTGGGACAGCATAAAATTGAAACATTTGAAAGCGCTGATCTTATTATTATAAGTCCGGGTGTTCCTCATACAATATTGCCGATAAAAAAAGCCGTGTTAAAAGGCATCCCTGTTTGGGGAGAAATCGAACTTGCATCCAGATTCATCAAAGAACCGATTATCGCTGTAACCGGCACAAACGGTAAAACTACTACAACTACTCTTTTGGGAGAAATGCTTAAAAAATCCGGCCTTACGGTCTTCGTGGGCGGAAATATCGGCAATCCCCTGATAGACTATGTGGATAAAGAAGAAAAAGTTGATATCCTGATAATTGAGGTAAGCAGTTTTCAATTAGACACCATCGATACTTTCAGGCCAAAGGTTGGTATTCTGCTGAATATAGCAGAAGATCATCTTGACCGTTATCCGGATTTTGCAGCTTACGCAAAATCCAAAATGCGAGTATTTGAAAACCAGCAGGAAAACGACACCGCTGTCTATAATGCTTCTGATCCGTATATGTGTTCTTTATGTAAAAACATTAAAGCAAGAAAACTGCTCTTTAATAACAATACAATTAATAATGCTACAATCGAAAAAAACTTTAAATCCCTGGATTTTACTGACATAAGCCTTCCGGGAAAACACAACATCGAAAATGCTTATGCCGCGTCACTGGCAGCTCTGGCAACAGGCGGAACTATAGAAGGTGTGCAATCGGCTCTGAATAATTTCAAGGGTCTTCCCCACCGTCTTGAATATGTTGCCACTATAAATAATGTTAATTTTTTCGATGATTCAAAGGCAACAAATGTAGATGCGGTTGCAAGGGCTCTCGAAACTTTTAATACGCCCGTAATACTTATTATGGGGGGGCGGGATAAAGGAAGCAACTTTCACATTCTTAAGGACCTGGTCCGTCAACACACAAAAAAAATCATAGCAATGGGAGAAGCAAAAGAGGATATCATATCAGCGTTAGGGCATATAACATCGACTGAAATCGCTTCTTCAATGGATGATGCTGTCTCTTCAGCGTACCATGCGGCATCACCTGAAGATGTTGTGCTGTTATCCCCTGCCTGTGCGAGCTTTGACATGTATACAAGCTATGCGCATCGTGGAGAAGATTTTTGTAAAGCGGTTAATGAGCTTAACAAATTATGAAAAACATTAAAAATAATAAGTCTGCCTCTACAGTTCGAGAAACATCTAAACATTATGATGTCAGGCTCCTGTTTCCGGTCCTTTTCCTTGTAGGAATAGGCATTGTAATGGTTTACAGTGCAAGCTCCGCCATTGCATTGAAAAAATTCGGAGTAGATTACTATTTTTTAAAGAAACAGGCTTTTGCTTCCCTGCTGGGAATCATCGCTCTGGTTTTTTTCAGGCGTGTTCCGTTAAAATTTATACGTTCTCTGACATATCCGCTCCTGATACTTTCACTTGTTTGCCTGGCAGCAATTCATATTTCAGACTTCGGTTTTTCCGCAGGCGGTTCGACGCGCTGGCTGCGATTCGGCAGTTTAAACTTTCAGCCATCTGAATTTGCCCGTTTTGCTCTGGTTCTTTATCTCGCTTATTCCATGAGCAAAAAAAAGGATGAGCTCAAAGATTTTTATATAGGTTTTCTGCCGCATGTTATCGTGCTCGGAGCATTTACAGCGCTGATATTACTTCAGCCTGATTTCGGCTCAGCGGTTATTCTATGGTGTATTGCATGGATTATGCTGTTTGTTGGAGGAGTGCGCATTACACACCTTATAGCTCCTCTTCTTATTATACTTCCAGTTGCATGTTTTTATATGGTTAATGCGGAATATCGCATCAAACGCATCATGAGTTTTTGGGATCCGTGGCAGTATCAGACCGATGAGGGTTATCAAATAATTCACTCTCTCATGGCTTTTGGCACAGGTGGAATATGGGGTACCGGAATCGGAAAAGGTTATCAGAAACTGTTTTATCTCCCTGAACCTCATACTGATTTTATTTTCTCGGTCATTGCTGAAGAACTCGGACTGGTTGGCGTTCTCTTCGTCATAGGGCTATATTCTTTAATTCTGTGGATTGGAATCAGCATAGCCAGAAATACTGAGGATTCTTTTGGATCGTTCCTCGCTATCGGCATTACGGTTGCGCTGGGTTTACAGTCTTGCGTAAACATGGGAGTTGTCCTTGGCCTTTTGCCAACCAAGGGACTCACGCTGCCATTTTTGAGTTACGGCGGAACATCCCTTTTGTTTAGCATGGCATCCATAGGAATATTGATGAACATCGGAGCAATGAGTTCAAAGGTCAAGTAAAGCATGCGTATAATAATTGCAGGCGGAGGCACAGGCGGTCATCTTTTTCCAGGAATTGCCATTGCAGAGGCCTTTATGGAAAAAGATAAAAAAAACGAGGTGATCTTTGTGGGCACAGGAAAACCGTTTGAAACATCAATTTTATCAAAAACCTGTTTCATGTATCAATCTATTACTGCGGAGGGAATCAAGGGACGGGGATTGTGGAACCAAATTGTTTCAATCGTAAAAATACCAAAAGGGGTATTTGACTCTATAAAAATCATAAAAAATTTCAAGCCCGATCTGGTTTTAGGCGTCGGTGGTTATTCAGCAGGGCCTGTTGGCCTGGGAGCGTGGCTGCTCGGAATCAAAATCGTCATTCATGAACAAAATATTCTGCCTGGCATTACAAACCGGATATTGTCCCATTTTGCAGATCGGATATACGTTTCATTCAAAAATACTAAAGTAGAGGCATTCCGATGTTGTGGCGCCATTAGCCAAAAAAAAATTTATATAACCGGCAATCCTGTACGCAAAGAAATTCTGGAATGCGCAGGGAATCAAAAAATATATTTGGGGCGGGCAAAACCTTTCACTGTCCTGATTTTAGGCGGAAGCCAGGGAGCGCACAGTATCAATATGGCTGTTATTGAGGCCCTAAAGTTTATTAAGAAAAAAGATAAGTTTTTTTTCCTGCATCAGACCGGAGCGGCTGATGAAGAAAAGATAAAAAATGCTTATATGTCTCATGGTATTTCATGCACGATCAAAGCATTTTTCGACAATATGGCAAAGCAATATGGCAAAGCAGATCTTATAATATGCAGAGCAGGCGCAACAACTGTGGCGGAAGTTTCAGCCATTGGAAAGGGAATACTTTTCGTGCCGTATCCTTTTGCGGCAGACAATCACCAGGTTTTAAACGCTCTTTCACTAAAAAACGCCGGGGCTGCCGAAATGATCCTCCAAAAAGATTTAAGCGGCAAAGTCTTGGCTGAAAAAATCAGGCACTATGCGTCAAGTCCTGATGCCCTTGAAACCATGTCTTCAAAGATAAAAGAGCTTGGCCGACCTGATGCAGCAAAGGCTATTGTAGATGATTGTTATAGGTTGATTGAGGAATTGAGGAATTGAGGAATTGGAGAATTAAAATCAATAGGATACCTTCAATTCCTAAATTCCTGAATTCATAATTAAGGAAGCGAATTACAAAATTATGTATCTTAAAAAATATCATATACACTTTGTAGGAATAGGCGGTATTGGAATGAGCGGCATTGCCGAACTTCTTATCAATCTCGGCTACAAGGTGTCCGGATCTGACATAAAATCATCATCCATTACAAGACGCTTAAAAAGTATAGGGGGCGCTATTTTTAAAGGGCATGCCGCAAAACAGATAAAAGGAGCTGATGTGGTTGTAACTTCATCGGCAGTCGGGCTTGAAAATCCCGAGGTTGTCGCGGCAAAAAAATCATCAATTCCTGTAATACCAAGAGCTGAAATGCTCGCTGAACTTATGCGTTTGAAGTACAGCATTGCAATTGCCGGCGCCCACGGCAAAACATCGACTACTTCTATAATAGCCGATGTGCTTAATAAAGGCGGGCTTGATCCAACCGTTGTTATTGGAGGCAACCTGAAAAGTATTGGCGCAAACGCCCTTCTCGGTGAGGGAGATTTTATTGTGGCTGAAGCAGATGAAAGTGACGGGTCTTTTTTAAAAATGTCTCCTACGATTGCGGTAATAACTAATATAGACAAGGAACATCTTGATTATTACAAGGATATAGACTCAATAAAAGAAGTGTTTTTAAGGTTTGTTGATCGGATTCCATTTTACGGTCTCGTTGTCCTTTGTCTTGATAATGAAGCTATACAGAACATTATCCCAAAAATAAAGAAACGCTTTACCACATACGGAATGAGTTCTCAGGCTGATTTTCAGGCAAGAGATGTAGTATTCAACGGTTTAACAAGCAGCTTTAGCGTTTATCATTCCGGTTCTATGCTCGGAGAAATAAATTTAAATCTTCCAGGCCTCCATAGCATTTACAATGCCATGGCAAGCATTGCCGTGGGAATTGAACTTAACATACCATTTAACATTATTCAATCAGCCCTGGCAACTATTGATAGTGTTCAGCGGAGACTGGAAGTAAAAGGAAAGATAAAGGGAATCACGGTTGTGGATGATTACGGACATCACCCTACGGAAATTAAAACCACCCTTAAGGCATTAAAAACAAGCTGGCCGGGCAGACGCATTGTTGCAGCATTCCAACCACACCGATATACACGAACCAAAGCGCTTTTCGATGATTTCACACGAGCATTCTATCAGTCTGATATACTTCTCGTGCTTCCCATCTATCCAGCCGGAGAAGAAAAAATAAAGGGGGTGGATAGTTTATCTCTGTGTGAAGGAATAAGCGCTCACGGCCATAAAGAAGTGATATACGTCCGGAGTTTCAAAGCTTCCGCCTCTTGTTTAAAAAAAATATTAAAAAAGGGGGATATTCTGCTTACTCTTGGCGCAGGAGATGTGTGGAAAGTTGGGGAAGATATACTAAAAGGCTAAATATTTATAAGTGCTTAAAGTGAGCTAAGGACTAACGATTGATGCTCGATAATGATTCAAAAAAGTGGCTTTCAAAGAATTTTAACGAAAACGTAAAATTCAATGAGCCGATGAACAGGCATACATCTCTGCGTGTTGGAGGGCCGGCGCAGGTCTTTGTAGCGCCTGAAAGCCCTGAAAAGCTGGTTGAGCTTATAAAATGGTGCGGACAAAAAGAGTTCCCTTACACGATATTTGGCAACGGCACCAACGTTCTTGTAAAGGACAGCGGCATTCGTGGAATCGTGATTGTTCTAACAAAGTGTCTAAATAAAATTACACAAACGACTACAGATAATGACAGCGTTATTGTTACCGCTTTAGCAGGCGCCAGGCTGCAAGCTCTTTGTGGATTTGCCATCGATAACGGTCTTGGAGGAATGAACTTTGCCCAGGGTATTCCAGGCACTGTTGGCGGAGGTATTATTATGAATGCCGGCACTGCCTATGGGAACATGCAAAGTGTTCTCAACTCGATAGAGATTTTACTTCCCACAGGAAAAAACAAAATCCTATCAAAGGATAATTTATGCTTTGGATACAGGAAACTTTCATGGAATACGGAAAAAGAGGATGTTTATAAAAGTCCATCGATTATATTAAGCGGCTGTTTTTGCCTGCATCATTCAGATCCGCGGAAACTAAAACAGGAAGCCAATGAAATTTTAAAAACACGCGGGGAAAAACAGCCTAAAGGCTTACCGGGCGCCGGATGCTTTTTTAAAAACCCTTCTTCCGGCAAAACTGCCGGCGAGCTTATTGAAATAGCCGGACTTAAAGGAAAAACAATAGGCGGGGCAAAAATTTCATCAAAACACGCCAATTTTATCTTAAATACAGGAAGCGCATCAGCCTCGGATATACTTGCGCTGATACAGGTAGTTCAAGAAAAAGTATTAAACATATTCAACATCGAGCTGGAAACAGAAATTAAAATCGTTGGAGAATAATAATATGAAAAAAAACTATTATAAAAACAGCCTGTCCAGAAAACGTGCCGAAATTATTCAGCGGGCTGCCGCCTGTTTTAAAATAATTGCGGGAATCGCCATTGTGGCAACAATGAGTATAATTTTTATATTATGCCACGACTTTCTAACTCAATGCGATTATTTCAAAGCAATAGACTTAACTGTCGAAGGCGAGAACAAACTCTCTTATAAACAAGCAATCAAACAGGCACAAATTAATGAAGGAATGAATATCTTTTCCATCAATCTTTCAACCATAAGAAAGAATTTGCTGGCACATCCTTGGATTGCTGAAGCCGAAGTAAGAAGAGAACTGCCAAACGTAATAAATATCAAAATTTATGAGCATAAGCCTCTTGCCATCATAGATTTAGGCCGCAAATTCCTGATAAATAATCATGGGGAAATATTTAAAGAAAAAACCGCATCAGATCCTGACAATCTGCCGGTCATTACCGGACTCGAATTTTCAGATATAAATGTTTCCGCCAAACCCGGCAGCATCTACTTTAATGCGGTCATGGATGTTTTGCGGTTAGGACAAAAATCAGAAAGTATTATTCCCAACAGATTAATTAAGAAAATCCAGGTTGATAGAGAAATAGGAATCACCCTCTATGCGTTTGACGGGGAAAAATCGATTAAGCTTGGATATAACAACTTCTCTGGAAAGTATAATCGTTTGAGGAATGTGCTTTATTATATAAACAAACAGCGCGGTTTCCAGGATTTTGAGTCGATTGACTTGAATAATATAAACCGTATCGTAATAAATCCAATAAGAATTGAATCACCGGCCATAGATCACAAGGAGGTTTAAGATGCAGAAACAGGAAAATATTATAGTTGGCCTTGATATAGGGACCACTAAAATCTGTGCTGTGGTTGGAGATGTGACCGGAGATGAAATAAATATTATCGGCATCGGTACCCATCCATCAATCGGACTTAGAAAAGGTGTGGTTGTAAATATTGAATCAACTGTAAACTCAATAAAAAAGGCTGTTGAAGAAGCGGAGCTTATGGCAGGATGTGAGATTTCATCTGTTTATGCCGGAATTGCCGGAGGTCATATAACAGGTTTCAACAGTCGCGGGATTGTAGCAATAAAGGGTTCGGAAATTACCCAACAAGATGTTGATCGGGTAATTGATGCGGCAAGAGCTGTGGCAATTCCCATGGACCGTGAAGTAATACATGTGCTTCCCCAGGAATTCATCGTAGATGAGGAAACAGGCATCCAGAATCCAATAGGCATGGCAGGGGTACGATTAGAAGCAAAAATTCATATCGTAACCGGCGCTGTAACATCCGCTCATAACATAATCAAATGCGCAAACCGATCAGGTCTTGATGTCTGCGATATTGTTCTTGAATCTCTTGCTTCCAGTGAAGCTGTGCTCACCGATGAAGAAAAGGAGCTGGGCACGGCGCTTATCGACCTTGGCGGCGGCACCAGTGATCTGGCAATTTTTTCTGATAATAACATCAAACATACATTCATACTCTCCCTTGGTGGAAACAATCTTACAAACGATCTCGCTGTAGGACTTCGCTCTCCGATGACAGAAGCGGAAAAAATAAAGAAAAAATACGGGACCTGCATTTCCCGTAATATAATCGGCGAAGAAATAATCGAAGTGCCGGGCATGGGAGGACGTAATCCCAGAAAACTTCCAAAACAGATTCTTGGCGAAATTTTAGAGCCCCGTGTGGAAGAAATATTTACCCTTATCAAAAGAGAAATCTATAGGGCCGGAATGGAGAATAAGATCTCTTCGGGTGTTGTAATAACAGGAGGATCGGCTCTCCTGGATGGAATCGCAGAACTCGCGGAATCTATTTTTAATCTTCCGACACGCATGGGCAAGCCGCGGGGAATCACCGGCCTTGTTGATGTAGTAAACAATCCCATGTATGCCACCGGAGTGGGACTGGTAATATACGGCGCTAAGAATCCGTCTGCAAAAAAATTCAGAATCCGCGATACAAACACATTTAACAAGATTATGACCAGGATGAAGAAGTGGTTCAAAAATGTAATTTGATATTTAACACAAAACCTGCAAATAAATAAGGAGGAGATTATGTTTACCTATGTTGAAAATGACAAATCTGCAAAAATCAAGGTGATTGGCGTTGGGGGAGCCGGTGGAAACGCTATAAACAACATGATAGAGTCCAAGCTTCAGGGTGTAAAATTTATAGCAGTCAATACAGATTCCCAGGCTCTCGAAATCTCCAAAGCGTCTGTCAAAATCCAGATAGGTGATAAGCTTACCGAAGGACTCGGCGCCGGAGCTAATCCTCAAGTCGGACGAGAAGCCGCTCTTGAGAGCACGGAAGCAATAAGAAATTCCCTTGAAGACAGCCACATGGTATTTATTACAGCAGGATTTGGCGGCGGAACCGGAACCGGAGCAGCACCTGTAATAGCCGAAATTTGTAAAGACATAGGCGCTCTGACAGTTGCGGTAGTTTCAAAGCCTTTTTCATTTGAAGGCTCAAAGCGGACCAAACAAGCGAAAGAAGGTATTAGCGCATTAAAGGAAGTTGCCGACACCGTAATCACTATACCCAATGACAGGTTAAGAGGGCTTGCAGCAAAAAACGAAAAAATGATCGATATGTTCAGGAAAGCTGATGAAGTTCTGCTCCATTCGGTAAAAGGAATTACAGATTTAATAATGATGCCGGGTCTCGTTAATCTTGATTTTGCCGATATAAGAACTACAATGTCAAAAGCCGGGCAGGCTATTATGGGCATAGGCATAGCAAGTGGAGAAAACCGGGCGACCGAGGCTGCCGAACGGGCCATTTCACACCCCCTCCTGGAAGATATGTCGATTGCCGGCGCCAAAGCTGTTTTAATGAATATTACATGTTCCAGCAACCTGACAATGGAAGAGATGTCGGAAGCATCAGAACGTATACATAATGAGGTTGGTGAAGAAGCGGAAATTATCTGGGGAGCTGTTATAGATGATAACCTTGAAGATGAAATGAGCGTAACCGTAATTGCAACAGGCATAGGCAATGGTAATGGCCATAGCCATGGCCATGATGGCCTAAGGGGCAAGGTCAGGGACATCACCTCTGCTGACCTGCGAAATGCGGTAAACTATGACGAGCCTACATTTATCCGAAGGCAAGAGGCTGTTAATGAATCTGGCGGAGCTGTTTACAAAGGATATAAAGGGATAGTAGTCGATAACAACGATCTTGATATCCCCACATTTTTAAGGAAAAAAGCGGATTAATTTCTTGCATTAGTAATAGTTCAGCCAAGGCACTAAAACACCAAGATTATAATATAATTTTTAAAGTACAGTATATGCAGGATCTACAACTTTTTTCTTCTCTTTTTGATAACGCTTTAAAATTAAAGTCCGTAACTTAGTGGCTTAACTTTTTTTTGCGCTATAGGTATCAAAACAGATAGAATGAGGGGGGAAAATGAACTCTGCGTAAAACAAATGGCATGGAAAACCAACAAAACACATAAAAGATTTGCTGAATCAGAAATCGGCACTATAAGAAAAGACTGGGCAGGGCATATTAAGATAGCTCTTGTATATCCCAACACATATCGTGTTGGAATGTCCAATCTCGGTTTCCAGACAGTATATCATCTGTTAAATAATATAAATCATGTCCTGTGTGAAAGGTCATTCCTGCCTGAAAAAAACCGGCGGGCAACAACTAACATTACCACAATAGAGTCGGGTAGACCAATTTCCGACTTTGACATAATTGCCTTTTCAATTTCATTTGAAAACGACTACCTCAACCTTCTGACAATTCTGTCAAAAGCGGGACTTCCTCCGAATTCCAGCGACAGAAAAGATCATCACCCACTTGTTATTGCTGGTGGTGTGGCTTGTTTTCTAAATCCGGAACCTATTGCTCCATTTATAGATTGTTTTCTGATAGGAGAAGCAGAAGGGATTTTCCCCAGATTTTTTAGCACATTGCTTCCTGAGTTGTTAAATACACGCAAAGAATCGTTTTTAAAAATCCTCGCCAGGGAAATCCCAGGCGTTTATGTTCCTGCCTTTTATCGTACGACTTACAATCCAGACGGCACTATTTGCTCCTTTAAACCTGTATGTGGTGTGCCGGATAAAATAAAGCGGGTTTACGTAAAAGACATTTCCAATGTTCCCACATGCAGTTCCATATTAACTCCTCATACAACATTTGAACAAACATTTTTAATCGAAGTGGGCAGGGGGTGTACACACGGATGCAGGTTTTGCACCGCCGGATATATTTACAGACCCCCAAGATTCAGATCCCTTTCTCTCCTCAAAAAATGTATAGAACAGGGATCTTTACTAACCAACAGAATAGGCCTTGTAGGAGCCGCTGTTTCGGATTTTCCTGATATCATAGAACTCTGCTCTCAGGTTTATAACATGGATATCAGAATATCCTTCAGCTCATTCAGGGCTGACGCTCTTACTCCGGAATTAATGTCTGTGCTCAGGCAAAGCAAAGTAAAAACCGCAACTATTGCGCCTGATGCAGGCTCAGAACGGATGCGTAAGGTGATAAACAAGGGCATAACAGAAGAAGATGTGCTTAACGCCGCTGAAATCCTTGTTTTAAACGGCATTCCAAACTTAAAACTTTATTTTATGATAGGTCTGCCCACAGAAACAATGGATGATGTCGAAGCAGTTGTGAAATTGTGCAAGCAGATAAAAGACAATTTCCTCAAGTCGAGCAGGATTAAAAAACATATTGGAGAAATAACGGTTAGCCTTAATTCATTTGTTCCAAAACCTTTTACTCCTTTTCAATGGGTAGCAATGGAGGATGTTCCAACATTAAAGAAAAAAATACTGCTAATAAGGAAGGGATTAAAAAATGTTCCGAATGTCCGTGTAAAAGCGGATGTCCCCCGCCAGGCTTATATTCAGGATCTATTATCCCGTGGCGATCGCAGGGTTGCCAATATATTATCTTTAGCCTGCTTAAATAATGGGAACTGGGCTAAAACCTTGAAAGAAACCGATTTAAACCATAATTTTTATGTTTTAAGGGAACGCTCTTTTGATGAACTGCTCCCATGGGACTTTATTGATCACGGAATTAAAAAAACTTTTCTCGTGCGAGAATACAAAAGAGCCTTACAAGCCAAAACCTCTTCTCCGTGCAGAATGGAGTCATGCGATATATGCGGGGTGTGTAAGAAAGAGGAAAGAATTGAGGGATTCAGGGATTTAGGGATTTAGGGATTGAAGGTATTCTGCTGATTTTAATCCCCCAATTCCTCAATCCCTCAATCTTTTCATTACATTTTCCATATCTTCCGGTACAGGAGACACAAATGACATTATCTTTTCTGTAACAGGATGAATCAGCTCCAGCCGCCATGCATGAAGCATCTGTCTTGGAACCTCCTTAATAAGATCAGATACAGCCTCTGATTTTTTCCCTGCCCTTCTTCGCTTGCAATATACTAAATCACCTAACACAGAATGATGTATAGCAGCGCAATGTACCCGAATCTGGTGTGTACGCCCTGTCTTTAAACGAATCTCAAGCAATGTAAAATTTTTGAAACGTTCCTTTACTTTCCACAAAGTCTCGGCTGAGCGCCCTTTTCGGCTGAGCGTTGACATTTTCTTTCTCTCAACAGGATGTCTTCCAATAGAAAGTAAAATTGTTCCTGATTCAGATTCCATTTCTCCGCAAACAAGAGCTAAATACTCCTTTTTTATCTTTCTATCCTTAAATTGAGTAGCAAGACTATTATGAACAGCTTCATTTTTTGCGATAACTATGGTCCCTGATGTATCTTTATCAAGCCTGTGCACAATCCCGGGCCTTAATTTCTCCTCTGGATAATCAAGCTCTTTGCAATGATAAAGCAGCGCGTTTACTAACGTTCCTGTATAGTGGCCCGGCGCTGGATGAACAACAAGACCGGGCTGTTTGTTTATCACAATCAGATGCTTATCTTCATATATTATATCGAGTTTAATGGGCTCCGGTTCAGACAAAATCGGTTCTGGAGGCGGAATAGTTCCGCTGATCTCATCACCTGTTTTGACATGGTATCCGGCTTTCTTAACAGCTCCCTGAACCAGTATTTTTCCTTTGCGTATAAAACTTGCTGAAAGAGATCGCGAACAACTAGGAATGTGGGATGCTATCACAATATCCAGGCGGCTGCCGGATTCGTGTTCATCAACATAAAAGTTAAAAGCGCCTCTGGGCAGAACTGTGGGGAAATTATTTATTCGGGGGTTTCGAATAGAGCCTCGATCTCTGACAAGATTGTCTTTTCGTCAGTATTCCTGGCGGTAGATAACTCACGTAACAACAGTGAAGTAGCGGTATCAAAAAGCTTGCGTTCTCCAAAGGAAAGATCCTTTGTAAATTTCAAATAATAAAGATCTCTGAATACTTCTGCAACGTCATAAATTGATCCTGTTTTAATTTTGTCCATATATTCTCTATAACGCCGGTTCCAGGTTTGGTTATCGATTTGAGAGTCTCGATCTTTTTTTATTACTTCGTATATCTTTGGAATCTCCTTCTTGCTTATCACATTTCTAAGCCTGACCGATTCAACATTCCATGTAGGAATCATAATAACCATGTCGTTTTCAAGAACTTTCATTATATAAAAATCATGTTCCTCTTCATTTACAACCCTGCTTTCAATTGCTTCAATCCGCCCGACTCCATGCGCAGGATAAACAGCAAGATCGCCTACTTTAAATTTTCGATTTTTCTTTTGCTCAGCATTTTCAATCTTGCTTGCGATTTTTTTATTCAAACCAGTATATTTCATAATACGGACTAATCCATTAATGCGTTTAAAATGTGATTAAAATATGTTTAATCGGTTAAAAGAACAATTCCTTAAAACCATTAGTTATCATTATTAATTATTTTTTTATATCACCTATTAACACGATAATCAACAAAAAAGGATTGATATATGAATATACAAATTCTTGCGCCTCAGACAATATTCTTCCATATATCCGGCGAAACACCGCCATAAATCTTTACCGCAATTTCTTCCAAGCTTTTCAAAGCGTTGTCATAGTCATAATCATTTAATCTGGTTTCAAGCTCCTTGAGTGTTGAAAAGTCCAGATATCCCTTAACAGCTTTAAAATGAATATTTATCTCTTCAGGATCGGCAAGCTCAATGGCATCGGCAAGCTGTTTTAACAAAGGTATAACCTGTACCGGATCAACAGCTTCTTCCGGGATAACTGTTTCCGCTTCTTTTTCGTCCGGCAGCTCTTTTTCCGACTTTATCGTTCTCCATATTGTCTGGAATAATCTGTCCTGATTTATAGGTTTGCTGATGTAGGCATCCATTCCAGCTTTCAGGCACTTTTCTTCAT
>JAUVHU010000009.1 GCA_030593145.1 Desulfobacteraceae bacterium | reverse complement strand
ATATTCTTCACGTAACCAGTCAATAATTTGTGCCCATTTCTCATAACCCCATTCTTTGTACTGCCATCTTGAAAATGGGTTCAGTGTAATCCATCGGCTCACAGCCGTTACATCCTCACGATCCAAAAGTTGTTTTACTTTCTCTTTGGCTTTTTTAGAAACCCAGAGTTTCGGAATAGTGTCTTTCGTGTCTATGTCAAATTCTCTTACAATCTGAAGAGATTGCTCTGTAGCGCCGTAAATTCTTTTATCAGATGAAGATGGAGCAACTAAATGCGAAAAAAAGCATTTTTGCCACAAACCCCGATGAACAATGGAAACCCTTATTGGAGCGCCCGAAAGAAAAGCCATAAAAGCGCCTCTGTCATCTAAGCGAAGATCAAAGACCAGATCGAAGCTCTCCTGACGCAAATCTCTGATAAAGGATAGCTGTTTAATCGTTTTTTCAAAGAAATTCCCTCTATATCGTTTTACCTCAAAAATTTTATGGATATTAGGGTCTGCCTTTAGAAGCGATCCAAAGCTTTCCCTTAAGAGAACGGAAACATTTGTTTGCGGATATGTTTCCTTTACAGCTCGAAAGGTGGGAGTAGCCCATACCACATCGCCGATATCTCCGAGCTGTATGATAAGGATGCTTTCAATTTTTAGCTCAATTTTTTTGCTGCCTTTAATTATCATCTTTGTTTTCTTATCAAAAATCGGCAGGATTTTGCAACAGGCAAAAATTGTAACAAATTTATTTTTACAACCTTGATTATTGTTTGCTATGAATGTAACCTGTTTTTGGGTAGCTTAAAATAATAGGGAGGAAATTATGACAATCAGCAGGGAGCTTCTTGAAATACTTGCCTGTCCAAAGTGCAAGGGCGATATACATTTAAATGATGCAAAAGACGGGCTTATATGTGATAAGTGCAAGCTGTTATATGAGATTAGAGATGATATTCCAATAATGCTTATTGATGAGGCAAAGCCGATAGAAGCTTAAAGGAGCATCACGAAAGCAGGAAAGTTCGAAAATGACCCATTTTTCAAAAGGCTAAAATATTACGTTTAATTTAAGGCAAGGACTCGTACCAATTGGCTTTATTGGTATATCCTAAATTTAAAAGCATCTCGCCATGATATTTTTCTACAATTTCTCCCATTCCCTCAGTAAAAAAATTCTTCCAATCGCCAGCAACGCCTTTTCTAAGAAACCTTATATTAAATTTTTTCCCTAATGGTAAGTTCTCATCGCTATTTTCCTCAATTTTTTTTTTTGCTCTTTTAATGACTGACGTCTTACAGTGCTTTTAAGACGCTCTTCTGAAGGTAACACAAGTTCCATGCCATCAATAATTTTTTTTAAAGTCATTATTGTATCACTTAGCAGTTTTTCATATGAAATAAATACTATCTTAGAATTCAGATTGTTTTTTTTAAAGTTGAGCCAGGTAGTTATATGATTTGACCAAGCTCCTACTTCATCTGACCAAGCTTTTGATATCGAAACTGTATGCTTATACAACAATCTCTCAGGACTATTTTTACAACAGTATCGCATATAATCTGCTAATGAACCAATGTCTTTCTGTCCATTCCTTTTTTGGGAAATTAAAGGCTTTGTTAATAGCTGGAAAAAATTCTTTAGCGACATCGTTTTGTTTTGGTATAATTCAGTTGCACCAATTTTACTATAGTGATAAAAAAATGCCGAAATCACGATATCCCTGAAATCACGATATATATAAACTGCTTTAATTATGTTTTCATTTCTTGTTTTCATTAATATAGAAGGTAGTAAATGTGCTTTCCATATAGTAAAATCAGTCGCAACAGGAATATCTAATTGTGAATTAACTGAGGAAGCGATTTCAATATGATCGTCATCGTTCAAACTGGTGCCTACTCTAAACTGCAAACAATCAGCAAGTAGTCTTGTTAACCAAGTATTGCCGGACTTAGGAAAGCCAATGACATAAATAGACTGACTTGATTTGCTGTTTGTCAAAACTTTATTCCTTTTCTATCATTATTTCTTTAGCTATTTGATGATTATTATTGATGTATGAAATTGAAAAATAGTATATTTAAAATTAGGTAATTAGTTAAGTTTTGGCACTAAATTACACAAATAATTGGTGAATTTATCGAAGATATCCATGTAACGATTATTATATCTGAATTCAAGTTCTTTTAAATACAGAGGGAAATGTGTTTTAGAAGTGAGATGGTGTTTTATAAGTCTTTCCTTGGCCAACTCCAAAACCCCTCGAACCCATTGATATAAACTTTACCGGAAGAGAACCGTTTGACGTGGTCGATCTTTAAATGATGATACTCGCAAAATACAAAATTATTATAACTCTTAAATTTGTCTGTGTAAACAGATTTTGTAATAGACAAAAATTATAATAAATTTATTTTTAACCTTGGCTATTATTTGGTATAAGAGAGCCTCTTACAGAAGCATCCAACTGTGTTAGGAGTAATTACCACATTCACTTTTTGTCCTTATATAATATAGACTAAAAAATACGCAAAAGTTATTTTCGTCTGCGGTGTTGCAAAGCAGCATAATATAGCCTTTTACAAATTCATCATATATAATAATGGAGGAAATTATGCTAATAAGTCAGGAGCTTCTCGAAATGCTCAATTGGCAGTTGTCCGGTTCACGGTTAGCGACTTGGCGTATCGTAAGAATCGGATGAATTCTGAATTTGATTCGGAATCGAACCCTTCGGCAATATTATGCATTGATAACAAGAAAGCATTTAGTATCTTTCTCTTTAGCCTGTAGAGTTTCGCAAATTCTGACACTTGAACTCTGAACCTTAATGACATGAGCACACCTCAACCTCCTGATCCAGCAAAACTGCTTATAAGCCTTTTTTTGCAGGAAAAGAGCATGATTGTTCCTGTGGCAAAAGAGCTTGCCGAAAAATTCGGTCCTGTCGACATGATAAGTTCATGGATTCCATTTGACTTTACCACCTATTATGAACCTGAGATGGGTTCACCTCTTTTCAGGCGTATTATTGTATTTAAAAACCTTATTAAGCAGAGTGCGCTGGCTGATATTAAACTCAAAACAAACGATCTTGAGCTCAGGAATTTAAAAAACAGCAAACGGATGCTAAACCTTGATCCAGGCTATATGATCCGGGCACGATTTGTTCTTGCTACAGGAAAGAATTATGCTCACAGGATTTATATCGGCAAAGGGATTTATGCGGATTTGACCCTGATTTATTCAAAGGGAGAATTTAAAACATTACCTTGGACATATCCGGATTATGCTGATAAAAAGATGCTCTCCTATCTTGAACTTGTACGCAGCAAATATTTAATCGATTTAAAACAGGAAATAATAAAATGATCAACAGCATGACAGGTTACGCAAGATCCGAAAGGGTAAAAGAAGATCTGACCGTCACAGTCGATATCCGTTCCTATAATAGTCGATACCTTGATGTTGTATTGAATATTCCGCGCAGGTATTTGTCTCTCGAAGATAAGATAAAAAGCATTGTATCAGACAGGGTTGAAAGAGGACGCATAGAGATAAAATTATATATTATAGATGATTCCGAGGAGGCAGTTGCTTTTGAAGTCGATAACAACAGGGCCGCAGCATATTATAACGCCCTTATGCAGTTGAAAGACGGGTTAAGTATTGATTCGCAAGTATCTCTGGATTTGTTGGCCGGTGTTGGCGGAGTTATAAAACCTGCTGAAAACATAAGAAATATGGAGGATTGCTGGCCTGTTATAAAGGATTGCATTGACAAGACTATGAGTGATATCGTTGCTATGCGAAAAAAAGAGGGTGATTTCATAGCCGGCGATATTGTTAAGCGCATTGATTATATTGAAATGACGGTTGATAAGATCGATAAAGAATCGAGCGGTCTTTTATCTCTTTATCAGGAACGTCTAAGTGAACGTATCTCAGTATTAACAAAAGGTGTGGTAGATATTGATCCTGAACGGATTGCACAGGAAGCGGCGCTTTTAGCCGGCAGAAGTGATATCTCCGAAGAAATCGTAAGAATTGCCAGTCACATCAAGCAGTTTCGAGCTATTATGGATTCAAAGGAGCCGGCTGGTCGGAAGCTTAATTTTTTGCTGCAGGAATTGAACCGTGAAATCAACACCATAGGGTCCAAGGCCGGAAAAGCACAACTGTCCCATATGGTTGTTGATATTAAGTCCGAACTTGAGAAGATACGGGAACAGATGCAGAATGTGGAATGAGAACGAAAGAAATTATTTTATTCGCGGGAGGTAGCATGGAAAAGAGCTTATTGAATATTGGATTCGGGAATACTGTGGTGGCTGAACGGGTTGTAGCGATAGTAGATCCAAATTCTGCTCCCATGAAACGTCTTAAAGATGAAGCAAAGAAAGATAACCGTCTGGTTAACGCGACCCATGGCCGCAAAACCCGTTCGATAATTATTATGGACAGCAACCATGTAATTCTTTCAGCTATACAGGCAGAAACAATATCCCAGCGATTTGTCGCCCTTCAGGAACCAAAGCAACCTGTTATGAATGAGTAATATTCCGTACTTGATGCGGAGTTGGAATGACGGTTAAGTGGGTTGTTGGTAAAGGATTAGGGGATTAAGGATTATGGCTATAATAAGATGAAAAATAACACCGCTAATCTTTATATTATTTCCGCTCCGTCAGGCGCCGGCAAGACAACCCTTTGCAGAGCCGTGCTTGACAGGTTAAAGGACATAACCTATTCGGTATCATGCACGACAAGGAGTCCTCGCAGGGGTGAACATGATGGTGTTGATTATAATTTTATCCCGATAGAAGATTTTAAAAAAGGGATTGAAACCGGCAGATGGGTGGAGTGGGCGGAGGTTTATGGCAATTATTACGGCACTTCCGCAGAATTTCTGGATAATTGTCTAGCATCAGGCAATGATATACTTCTTGATATAGATGTTCAGGGAGCTATGCAGATTACCGAGCGATATCCTGACAGTATTACTATTTTTATATTGCCTCCTTCATTGGATATCCTCAGATCCCGTCTGGAATCCAGAGGTACTGACAGCGAGCAGAGCATTGTAAAACGTCTTGTTGCAGTAGAAAAGGAGATGGAAAAGAAAGGTTTATATCGTCACGTTATTATCAATGACAAGCTGTCAAATGCTATTTCCGAATTAATCGAAATTATAGAAAGCTATAGTCACAGGTGTTAGGGTATAGTTTAAAAGTCTGAGCATAGAGTTCTGCCCCTGTGAACTGTGCATTGAGCATGCCTGATCTGTGAGATAATATGAAGACAGAAGTACTTTATGGAATTCATCCTGTATTTGAAGCTCTTAAGGCCGGCAGAAGAAATTTCTATAAGATATATCTTTCGCAGGATAAGGCTTCAAAGCGTCTAAAAAAGATTCTGGAAGTTGCAGCTTCTTTAAAAATACCTATTGAAAGAATAAAGACATCTAAGCTGGAGTCTATTACAGGCACAGAACTGCACCAGGGAATTGGAGCAAGTGTAAGCCCATATCCTTTGGCAGGGCTTTCTGATATTATCGATAAACGAAGACCGGCTGATGCTGGTCATTTTTTGCTGCTGCTTGACAATGTTGTAGATCCACATAACCTTGGTGCCCTGATCAGGACTGCGCTTTGTGTCGGGATTGATGGCGTTGTTATTACAAGGGACAGATCAGCGATGCCCACACCGGCTGTTTCCAGATCTTCTGCCGGCGCGCTTGAGCATATTGTATTGGCCATTGCAACAAACATGGTAAGTACAATGAACTTGCTGAAGAAAAAAGGGATCTGGATTGTGGGAATGGATAAAGTCGCCCAAAGCTCAATTTTTTCCTTTGATTTTTCAGGTTCAATTGCCGTTATTATCGGTGGTGAAGAAAAAGGAATTCGCAGTCTTGTAAAAAAGCATTGTGACTTTATAACATCCATTCCGCAGGAAGGGCCGGTAACCTCGCTAAATGCTTCAGTTGCCGGCGCTGTGGTAATGTATGAAGCATTCAGGCAGAGGAAAATAAAGAAGTAACTACTTAGGTGTATAGGCTGAAGACTGTTAGGGAAAAGTACGGTGGCGGATTATAGAAAATTTCAGTGTGCTCTGTGGTAAGAGTTTTTTTGTAATTGTACAAATTTATAACATCAAAATTGACAATTTCGTAAAAAGTTTATTTTGTTCACTTCATGACCATTTTGGGCGCAATTGATATGTTCATCTAAAATGCAAGAACTCGAGCTAACGCTCTCAAGCAGCTTGCATTTCTTAATGATGAACATCTCAATTGCTTTTTTCCCAAAATGCTCAAAGTCGTTCATAAAAGACTTTTTACAAGATTAACTATAAATGGCTAAGTAAAAAGTTTCATATACAAGGCGTAGTAATTTTTCAGGATCGAAGGCATACATATAGTATATTGAGAGTCTGAAAAATCACTGCAACGCAGTAGATGGGACTTTTTACGATGCCATCAGGATTAACAGGAGTGATTATTAAGATATGGATAATTCAGCAAAGATAATATGTAATAATGACGGGACACTTCAAGTGCCGGACAATCCGGTTATTTCCTTTATTGAAGGGGATGGGATAGGCCGGGATGTGTGGCGCGCGGCAAAAATGGTGATGGACCAAGCTGTGCTTGCGGCATATAAAGGAGATAAAAAGATATCGTGGCTTGAGGTTTATGCCGGTGAAAAGGGGTATCAGAAGACAGGCAGCTGGCTTCCTCCTGAAACACTTGATACAATAAAAGAAAATGTGGTCGCGATAAAAGGGCCTTTGACCACACCTGTGGGGAAAGGGATAAGAAGTTTAAATGTTACAATACGTCAGGAACTGGATCTTTATGCATGTGTCCGGCCTGTGAAATACATAGATAATGTCCCCAGCCCCATGAAACATCCTGAAAAGGTTGATATGGTTATTTTTCGGGAAAATACGGAAGATGTTTATGCCGGTATTGAATGGGAAGCAGGAAGTGATGAGGCAAAAGATTTTATATCTTTTCTTAAAACCAGGATGGGAATTATCTTGCCGGACGATGCGGGCATAGGCATAAAACCCATAAGCGAAAGAAAGACCAAGAGGCTGGTGTCAAAAGCCATTTTATACGCGATTGAAAACAGGTTGCCGAGTGTTACCCTTATGCATAAGGGTAATATAATGAAGTTTACAGAGGGGGCGTTCAGCAAATGGGGTTATGAAGTAGCGAGGGAAAAGTTTAAAGACCAGACTATAACCGAAAACGAACTTTATGACACATACAATGGCAACCGGCCGGAAGGAAAGGTGGTTATAAAGGACAGAATCGCAGATATGCTGTTTCAGCAGGTGCTTCTTCGGCCTGAAGAATATAATGTTATTGCCACACCAAACCTTAATGGAGACTATCTTTCTGATGCGCTTGCGGCTCAAGTAGGCGGTCTTGGAATAGCGCCTGGCGCAAATATCGGTGACAAGTGCGCTGTTTTTGAGGCAACCCACGGCACAGCCCCAAAGTATGCGGATCAGGACAAGGTAAATCCAGGTTCTTTGATTCTTTCAGGAGCAATGCTGCTTGATCACATTGGCTGGCAGGAATCATCCGAATTAATCAGAACCGCTCTTAAAGCTACTGTTAAAGAAGGTATTGTCACATACGACCTTGCCCGTCAGATAAAAGGGGCAAAAAAGGTAAAATGTTCGGAGTTTGCGGAGAGAATATGTGAAAATATCGGTTAGTTTAACCTACGTTGAGCGATTTTTTACTCGATCTGCGCCGATCTCTTGCGCATAAAGGCTTCGCAAAAATCCTCGACATATCCGCGGGTATGCCCGCGGTTTTTACAAATCCTTATGCATCAAGATCTCAGCACATATCTTCGCAAAAAATCGCTTAACTTAGGTTTAAGAAAGCTGTTAATTTACGCGACCGGAATTCTGGAACAGGCTGTTTTCCCCGCAAAATGTATGGCCTGCGGAACCTTTTTTCATCCTGCACAACGTCAGGTCTGTAGTTTGAATGAAAAAGATGTTCAATATGATGATTCTTTTAATTATATAGAAAGATTTACTTTTAAAAAATTGATGTCGCCATATTTGTGCCAGGAATGTTCTAATAGCTTTATATCTGTTGAGTCACCAATTTGTTTGTCATGCGGAATAATGTTTAAAAGCCGTGAGGGAGAGGATCACATTTGCGGAGAATGTATAACATCCCCCAAAAAAATCAGAAGATCTTGTGCCTCGGGTGTTTATGACAAGGCGCTTATGGCAATGATCCATTCTTTGAAATATAAAGGAAAAATCCAGCTTGCGAGGCCGCTTGGGATGCTTCTTTTTTCGGCTTTTATGAGTTATTGGGATAAAGAAAGTATAGATATTATTGTGCCTGTTCCTCTTCATATAAAACGGTTTAGGAAAAGGGGTTTTAATCAGTCTTTTCTTCTTGTCAAGAACTGGGTTCAGCTCGCAAAATCTTTGAGTATAAATTTTGCGCATATTGAGATTGACAAACATCTTCTGTTAAGAAACAGATGGACACAGTCGCAGACCGGCCTTGGCCGCAAGCAAAGGGCTGCAAATATAAAAAATGCTTTCAGTATAAATAAATCATCAAATATTATTGAAAAAAAGATACTTCTTGTGGATGATGTTTATACAACTGGAGCCACAGCCAATGAATGCGCAAAAGTTCTTTTGCGCGGCGGAGCAGAAAGCGTCGATGTTCTTACGCTGGCCAGGGCAATATAAATCAGGGGTCAGGGGGCGGCGGTCGGAAGAAAAAAAAGAACATCGAACGTCCAACGTCGAATGTTGAATAATGATGTCGCTTTGCTCTTTAAATTTAGTATAAAAGCGAATGAAAAATACCGAACGAGCAAAAGAAACAGAGGCTGCAGGTTGGAGGTCGGAAGTCAGAGATCGGAGCAAGGATTGATGATTATGGAGACTAAAAAAACTGTTAAAGCAGGCATAGTGCAATTTGATGTTAAGCTGGGAGATGTTGAATCAAACCTTGAGGCAGCGTTTAAAGGAATAGATTCTCTTGGCGCCGGGAAAGCAGATATTGCTGTTCTTCCGGAGATGTGGTCCTGCGGCTTTGATAATCAAAGGCTGGCTGTTCATGCCGCAAAGACAGGCGCTGTTATTGACAGGCTTTCTCAAGCAGCATACAAATACAATATGATTATTGCCGGTTCCCTGCCTGAATCTTTTGGCGGCAATATTTATAATACCATGTATGTTATAGACAGCACTGGAGATATTGCAGGGACCTACAGGAAGATTCATCTTTTTTCTTTAACCGGGGAGGATAAATATTTTTCTGCAGGAAATAAGGCGGTTGTGTGTGAAACATCCATCGGGCCTGTGGGGCTGATGATATGTTATGATCTTAGATTCCCGGAACTTTGCAGATCGCTTGCTCTTTCACGGGCAATGCTTGTTATTGTGTCAGCGCAATGGCCCATTGGACGAACCAGGCACTGGGATATTCTATTGCAGGCAAGGGCTATTGAAAATCAGATCTTTGTGATCGCGGCAAATCGGAATGGAAAGGAAGAGGGTATTGAATATGGAGGCCATTCACAGTTTGTTACGCCATTGGGAGATGTTCTTGACATGGCAAAGAATGAATCGTGCATTTTAAATGCCAGGCTTGATCTTTCTGAAATATCGGAATTTCGAAATAAAATACCATGTTTAGACGAAAGGGTTCCAGGCTCATATGCTGTCTAAAATTATCAAATTAAACGATCTTGTGCAAAAGGCGCGTGACCTGCGTAGTTCAGGTAAACGGATTGTCTTCACGAATGGGTGCTTTGATATAATGCATGTGGGGCATGTGCGCTATCTTGCCGCTGCCAGAGCTGAGGGAGACATTCTAATAGTAGGGTTAAATTCCGACAAATCCGTAAAATCGATAAAAGGAGATAAAAGGCCGATTGTGCCACAGGATCAAAGGGCTGAGGTTCTTTCCGGCATGTGGTTTGTGGATTATATTACAATTTTTCATGAACCGGATCCTTTAAAGTTAATTCAGGCAATAAAGCCCGATGTGCTTGTCAAGGGAGAGGACTGGCCGGAAGCTGATATTATCGGAGCCGATTTTGTAAAAGCAAATGGTGGCAGGGTCATAAGGGTTCCGATGGTTCACGGCATTTCAACGTCCTCGATTATTGAAAACATTAAGCAGTGTTGTTGATGGGTTAGTAAAAAAACTTGACAAATTAAATACAATATAGTTAATAAAATATAAGTTAAAGAGAAAATTTGGAGTAATTAAACTGATGAAATATATAACAGCCAATAAAGAATTTGAATACTGGTGGTGGCAGACTTGTAGATGCGGGTTTGTCAGCGGAATCTTATCAGCTTGATTTAATTAATAGATAGAAAAAAACTTATCAAGACCGTGAGCAAAACCTGAAGCCCACGGTCTTTTTTATTTGCAAAAGGTCGTGGAATTTTTCACGGCCTTTTTTCACGGCCTTTTTTTATGGCATCGTAAAAAGGAAATAAAAATGATTATAAAACAATTCCCGGACAAAGCTCAATTCCGCAAGCTGGCGGAGAAAAACAATGTGATTCCTGTTTGCGTTGAAATACTTGCAGATACGGAAACCCCTGTTTCGCTTTTAAAGAAAATCTATAAAAATAAAGGCCCTGTCTTTCTCTTCGAGAGTGTTGAAGGTGGTGAGCGGTGGGGAAGATACAGCTTTTTAAGCGGATCAGCCCGCTATCATATTCGTGTATATAAACATTTTGTGGAAATAGAGGAAAAAGATGGTTCCATCAAACAGATTGCTCATAACGGAGATCCGCTAAGTGTCTTGAGAGATTTTATGAGCCGGTTTATACCAGCCGATGTCCAGGGTCTTCCCAGGTTCTGGGGAGGAATGGTAGGTTATCTATCCTATGAAATGGTTTCCTTTTTTGAAACTGTTCCAAACAAATGGCCTGAGGAAAAACCGCTTGCCTGTTTTATGGTGCCTGATCAGCTCCTTGTTTTTGATAATATCCGCAACACACTTCTTGTAATCGATATTACCTTTTTAGATAAAGATATTGATTGTGATGTTGATGTCGCATTTGAATCTGCAAATATCCGTATAGAGTCCATGCTTCAGACAATCGGCCGGCCATTGCCTGAAAATGATTATAATAAAGCTCAAACAGAGTATAAGCTGACACCTTTGTGCGATGCTGATATTTATCGATCTCATGTAAAAAGGATAATTGAGTACATCCGTGCAGGCGATGTTATACAGACGGTCATTTCCCAGCCTTTTGTCTGCGAATCCTCTCCAGATCTCTGGGCGCTTTATCGTGCGCAGAGATATATAAATCCTTCGCCGTATCTTTACTTTATGCATATAGATGATATGGCGCTTGTGGGATCTTCCCCCGAAACCATGGTCAGGCTGGAGAACAAGGTTGCTACGTTGCGTCCTATTGCCGGCACACGGCCGAGAGGAAAAAACGAGCAGGAAGACAGAGTTCTTGCGGATGAGCTGCTTTGCGATGAAAAAGAACGGGCAGAACATTTAATGCTTGTAGATCTGGGACGGAACGATCTGGGCAGGGTAGCGGAAACAGGTACAGTCCAGGTGACTGATATGATGGTTGTGGAACGGTATTCCCATGTTATGCATCTCGTTTCCAATATTTGCTGTGATATCCGGTCAGATTGTGATGCATGGAGCCTTCTTGCAGCCACTTTCCCTGCCGGAACCTTATCAGGCGCTCCCAAGGTCAGAGCTATGGAAATTATTGCTGAACTTGAAAAAGAGCCACGGGGTCCATATGGAGGCGCTGTTGGGTATATTTCATTTAATGGAAATATGGATATGGCCATAATAATCAGAACTGCCTGTATTGAAAACGAGCGGCTGACTGTTCGGGCAGGAGCTGGAATAGTTGCGGATTCTGATCCGGAACGTGAACGGGTGGAAACGGTCAATAAAGCAATGGCAATAGAGAAGGCTTTGGAGCTTGTGCAGGGGAAAGGGAGGAAAAGAAATGATATTAATGATTGATAACTATGATTCGTTTACTTACAATCTGGTGCAATATATCGAGCAGATTGGCGCTCATGTCAAGGTTGTACGGAACGATGCTGCTTCCATTGAAGACGTTATTTCATGGAATCCATCAGCAATTGTTATTTCCCCCGGACCGGGCCGTCCTGAATCCGCAGGCATAACTCTTTCAGTGATTAAGCGTTTATCCGGGCAGATTCCCATTCTTGGTGTATGTTTGGGGCACCAGTCCATTGCAGTTGCTTTTGGCGGCCATGTGGTTCCCGCAAAACAGATAATGCATGGCAAAACTTCTACAATATACGCAGATGGAAAATCACTGTATGAGGGAATCCGCAAGCCGTTTAAGGCTATGCGTTATCATTCACTATCTGTATCACGGGATGATCTTCCTGACTGCCTGGAAATAACCTCTGAATCGGATGATGGCGAAATTATGGGTCTCCGGCACCGGCAGCATTTGACCGAAGGGATTCAGTTTCATCCGGAATCTATCATGACTCCGGTAGGTAAACGGATTTTAAGAAATTTTTTGCAACAGACGTAACAGTTCAGCCACTAAGACACAAAGAAGCGATTGGTCATGAGATTATCCCAGCCACTCTACTTTCTCCGGCAACCATATTATCAAAACGTAAAGCCTCGTCATGAACCTTGCAATAATCATAAAAGTAGATTTTTGGTTCTTTAACCAGGCTTCTGGAAATCCGCTTATTTGAAACATGGTTTCCCATGCTTCCTGAGCGATAGCGCTTTGTTCTGGGATTTCCGTTAGAATACCGACATCTTTTATGCCTATCGATAAAGCAAAAATCTCCCCAATGGTAAAAGGGTAAAAATGAAACTGTAAATATCTACCAGCTAACCCAAATCCACCGCCTAATTTTACGAATTCCTTTAGCAATAAGGTCTTGCAGCAATTTTGCTTGCTCCTGAGTATTACAAATAAAACATTATAAGTCTATGTTTCTCAATGGTTATCCAATTTTGATGGTTAATCAGGTTGCTATATTTATTTTTTTGTTATAGAATCAAATGTTAAAAGAAACTGCCGAAATAATCAATAATATCATCTCGGAAATATCAGTTTTCATAGTCGTCATAAGCTGGCAATCATATTAAGGGCTTGAAGAAGATATGAAAAGATTCAAACTATTCATTCCTGCGATTTTAGCACTGTGTTTAATGGGGCAAACCGTTTGGGCCCAAAAGGCTTACGTAACAGATGAGTTTAGAATCAGCCTTCGTAGAGGACCAAGTATTGAAAACAAAATCCTGAAATTTCTTCCCTCGGGTCAGATAGTAGAGGTCTCAGAATCTCAAGAGGGTTGGTGTCGCATTACCGTCTCCGAAGGCGAGAATAGCAACCTCCAGGGATGGGTCCTTAGCCGTTACCTGATTTCACGTCTACCATGGGAAATTCAGGCTAAGTCTTTGATAAAGGAAAACGCTCTGCTCAAAGAAAGACTGGCCAGCATTGAAAAAAAACAGACGGGAACAATCCGTCTGGAACAGGATTTAACCAACACTATTAATACCTTGACAAAGGAAAATAAGGACTTGAGATCTTCGGAAAGAATTAAATGGCTTGCTATAGGCGCTTTGGTTCTACTCTGTGGCTTAATAATAGGCCAGCTATTGGGGGGGCAACAGAAAAAACGTAAGTCGTATATAATTAGTTAGCGTCCATCCAGAAATAGCATCTTTTACCCCGAAGCGGCGTTCTCCGGCGCTTCAATTCAGGCAGGAAAGCCAGTTCGACGCACTGGCAACAAGTATTGTATCAGGGCCATTTCTGATTTTCCTGGCAACATTTTTTTGGTTGACCAATTGAATCGCTGGAATATGTAAAATGTTTTGAAATTTTATCAGATGTGGACTGATGGCCGTCTCTGATAATTTTGCTTCAACCATGAAAAACGGATTTGCGTTTTTGGTGACCAGGAAATCCACCTCTTCCTTTTGCTTGTTCCTTAAATACCAGAGTTCATATTCTCCGAGACCAAAATCATTCCAGAGCGTTACAGCGCGGCTTAGTTCTACGGCAACCATATTTTCAAAACGTAAAGCCTCGTCATGAACCCTGCAATAATCATAAAAGTAGATTTTTGGTTCTTTAACCAGGCTTCTGGAAATGCGTTTGCTGTAGGGTCGAATTTTAAAAACAAGAAAAAATTGCTCAAAAACCGTAATCCAGGAAGATACTGTCTTATGAGATATTTTTAATGTACGTGCATGATTTGAAAAAGAAAAGGGGCTGCCGACGCACCCGGATAAAAGAAAATATAAAGCCTCCATCGCGTCCACCTGTCGAACGGCGAATTCGTCTCTTATATCATCTCTTATAACCTGGCTGTGATAGGATTTGGCCCAACGGCGGTATTTCAATTTGGTACCCTTGAGAAAAGGTTCCGGGAATCCGCTTACCTGAAACATGGTTTCCCATGCTTCCTGAGCGCTAACGTTTTGTTCCGGGATTTCCGTTAGAATACCGACATCTTCTATGCCTATCGATAAAGCAAAAATCTCCCCAATGGTAAAAGGGTAAAAATGAAAATGTAAATATCTACCAGCTAATGCGTCTCCTTTTTTTCGTGAAAGCTCCAGCCGCCCGCTGCCGGTAATTAGAAAGCGAAATTCATCAGCAAAACCGTCGTAAATACCTTTCAGGTAGTTTTTCCAGTCTATATATTTATGAATCTCATCCAGAATAATCAGCGGAAGGTCTCCCTTTTTGCGGTCCACCTCCTCAAAAAAAGTCGGATTGGTTAAAATTCTGGCCTTGTTGGCGGGAATGTCATAGTTGAAATATAGTGAAACAGGTTCTTTAGACGCAATGTTTTTCGCAAAGGTTGTTTTACCGGCCTGCCGAGGCCCGGAAACAAGTATCAACTTTTTTTCTGTGTTAAAATCAGCCCATATTTTCTTAAAATAATTTCTTTTCCGCATGTTGACCAATTTAACATTAATTACCATAAAGTCAAGACTAAATGGTAATTAAATCCAAAATGGTCAAATCGTATTCGCCTTTTCAAAGTTAAACCCATTCGATTTAAGATGATATTTGCGCTCAAAGTTTTCCAGGTCGATTTAAAAAATTATCCCTATCGACACCATCTGTAAATACCCTTTTACGTTCTATACCTCTGGCAATAATATGATGAAGCGCACCCGTACGTCCCTGAAGCCATCCGGCTCCAAACTCCAGTTGCCGGTTTACCTGCGGATTTCACTACTGACCTGCTGGCTAAGCTTCAGTCAGGTGGGACTTTCTTAACCTCATCGCCAGAGCAAGCCCTACAAAGAGGAATGTGAGATTTCCTTTCACCCGATCACCCACTGAGTAACAATATCGAATTTTAAAGACTCTTTGTCTTATCCCAACGATTCGGATTTATCTCGGCACGATGATTCCGTTGTTAGGAGAAAATCGCATGGAGAGTCCAGGCTATTAGCGGGAATACCACCATATAGCCAACCCCCGGAATCAAATGGTAATGACAAGGATCTGGATCGCGGTTTTTCTTTTTGATTCTTTCGATTTCATTAGGGGTGTAAAACCATTCCGCTGTGCACTTATTCAATATGACTCCGTGGAGTATTCGGGTGAGAGCGAATACTGACTGTGATGCGAATGCGGAGACCAAGATTCCTTTGCTCGAATCAATAGTCATTAGTCGGGAGTTGTATAGCAGGTACAGCCCAATAATAGGGAGAACGCTGGCGATTATAAAGCTGACAATGAATCTTCGGATGCTGGTGCGTCTCTTGTCTTTAAGAAACCAGCCCGTAGTGTCAAACGGAATAAAATCAGATATGACCCCCAGGGATGCCGCCCAAAAGATGCCGTAGAAAAACAGTAAGGAAGTCTGCGCAATATTCATATTCATTTTCTTCTCCTACTTCACGTCAGCTTGGGGCGGGGCTTTCGTACATTAGTTTATAAGTTACTGTTAAGCTTTTAACGAGTAATTGTGGCGTATAACCAATTGCTCTCCGCGTTTAACCACTAAACTGACTGCGGGTGTAGAAATCTTCAGCTTTTGCTTTAATTCGCTTTGACTTATTCCCAACTCTTCAATGGTCATGCTCACGTAAATTTTTTGGGCTTCACACTGAAACAAATCATACTTTCGCCGTATTTGAATATAACAAATTCCTTCCCGTTTTATTAATAGGTTTCTAATTTTGGATAATATTCTTCATGGAATTGTTTTATCTCGCTTGCTCGTCTTCTATCATTTTCCTGAAACTCTTCTGCGTATTCATATAGTTTTCTTTGCTTTTCTTCTTGTTTTCTATTCACCTCACCCCTTGCAGCATCCTGGCGTGAATAGCTTTTCATGTCATCAATTAAACGTTGCAAAATTCTTTCTTCCTTCTTCCTCTGTTTGGCATGCTTTTTCCTAAGTTTCTTGAGCTTTTTTTCATATTTTTTTAGAGCCTTCTCAAGTCCACCAGAGTCAGACATATCTGACATAATCCGTTGAAGTTCATTCTGGACATAGTTTTGTGCAATTTCTTGCCCTAGAAGTTGCCCGATAGTTGGCACGCCAATAGGGAATGACGTTGCTGCAATGACACATAAGAAGATTAAAACAAGCGGTAAAACTAAAATAAATTTTTTCATTTTTGCCCCCCTTTTTAAAATGTTTTTTAAGGCACCCCGTCATTTACTCACATCCTTTCTTTTTATTAATGAAGCATAACGGTCGCTAGATGAGCGAAATTTTTTCAGAATATCACGGACGAGCGGAGCGAGATTCGTGATATCAAGAAAAAATTTCCGCTCCATTAAGGTTGGGCGCTCATTTTATTCGAAAGCTATTGTCCATGTTTTATCAGCCATCGTAACATATTATAATTAAAGATAAATGCTGTCCAAATAAAATATACTATCATCAACTTTTGATAGCTTCCTATTATCCATACTTTCACGACGATGAACCCCTCCCTGCCTACGTTACGGCGGGGAGGGGTTCATTTTCATCTAAATCATAACATAAAATATCTTTCTGCCAAAATTTGTATCCCAATGCTCTGACTTTTATCAAAAATTACGCTGAAGACCATTGTTACCTCCTCAACCTGTTGTTATTTTAAGATATTTTCTAGTATCCCTCCGGAAATGAGCAAATAAGCCAATCCACAAGCTATGAGAAACCAAATTAATTTTGCAAAGCTACTTTTTTGCTTGAGGCCTGCGCCTGGTCCATCTGGTTGCCCACTCGCTTTCACATTTATGTGCGCTTGAAGTGCTTCCTGGTCAGTCACTGGCCCGCTAAAAAGATTTTTGAGGAACTTTAGCCCCTTAATAAGGATATAAATCAAGATTAGAAATATAACCCCTATTACTATTAATCCTAATCCTCCGTCTTTCATAGCTATCCTCCTTTCTATAAAAAGTTGTAGATGGGGCGGGCTTAAGGGACATACTTAACTTGTCAAATTATTTACCAGTTAGCGAATATTTCTTAGTCTTTGCTGTCTTCTCGCCTCGAATTGCTGATTTGCTGACCTGCCTGTGCGATGCACGCAGACAGGTGGCCTGTGCTGATATATTCCGTAAACGGGAAAGAGATGTCATTATTACACCCGGTTCTCTCACCGCCCAGTAGCACAATAGACATCCTCCTGGCATAAAATAGACTTGAAACCAAAGTGCCTAACCAGTCAAAAGCCGTTTCATGTGAACCACGGTCACAAGGCATTAAAGATCTTGCTTTGTCACCTCCTCTCGCAAGGAAACCTTAATATATTTACTGAACAATTGGGAAACCAAACTTCTGGAATATGTTATCTCTATCTACCGTGGGGTGCTGCATATCATCTGTGTGTTTAGATACCTCTTTAGAGACATAATCTCTCAGTTCATCTGTAGAAACAATTCCGTCCCTATTTTTGTCCGCCTTGTTTGAAGTTAATGCCTTTATAATTTCTTCCGTAAAAAAGCCATTTTTTATTTTCTCGCTTTCATAAGAAAATTCACTTCCTCTGGAGGAAGAGAAAACAATTGCTCCAGACCGGCGTAGTAGGTCATTATATATATATCGATCTTTTTGGTATAAATATACCCTGTTGAACTTGCTTGCATTCTTTCTCATTATTTCAATTCCACGGTTTGTTCTAGGTATTAGATTTCGACTTTTTGCCATCGCATAATATTGATTTTGTGTTTCATTATCTATTTCTCCAGATTCACACGTGTCCATTAGAAACAGCTTATTTCTTGGAGCAATTCCATGCATAATATTTTCAATCAAATCAAAGTTTGCCGCTGTTCCTGACAAGTTATTTAGATCAACATCGTGTACAAGAAAATAATAACTTGCTTCACTATCATTTTCATGGACTCCATGCCCAGCCACAAAAAGTACTAACGTATCATCAACTTTTGCATTCTTTAATAACGCTTTAGCTTTTTTTATATTTTCTATTGTAACTTTATCATCTGTAAATATATTTGTATGTATTCTCCTAAACTTTCCCTTCATTTTTAAAAATAAGCTAGCTAAATCTTGTATATCTTTATGAGCGAACTTAAGATTTAGTTTTTTGTCCTTGTAATTAGAAACGCCAAAGCCGATATAATACAAATCACCGATCACTTCTTGATCATATTCGGCATAGGTAATAGCACGATGAGACTCTGCACCCACTTCATTGATAAGAGAAATTTCTATTTTATTAGTACCAGTGACAAGTTCGACTATTTCCCTTTTTCTAATATTTTTTCCATTAATTTCTTTCCCATAGGCCCCAAATAATGGAACATCATTGATGTAAATATTAAACGTCTTCAAACGATATTTTGTGTCAAAAAGTCTGAAGTCAAGATAAAGCATTTTTCCATTTTTCTCTGTTTTAAGGTCAGAAATTTGGGGGGCACGTAAATTACTAATAAACATATCTTCTGAAAAATGTGTCTTAAGTAAACGTTTTCGATATCGGCTATTGAAGTGTTTGATAAGTTCAGGAGACCCTATCTCAATTCTTGAAAGGATGATGTCTGGTCGATTGTAATGAATAGCAAACTGATCAATAGCAAAAAGGTCCATTCCTCGAACTAAACTAACCAATTCACCCCCATGTCTAGAAGCATCAAAGTATCCGTCTGCTGTGTAACATGTCCATTCATCTTGCTTGGCCATAAGTGTTAAAGACTCCCCACTGGCAATATTAAAGATTTTTAAATCACTACCGCCTATAGAGCTATCTCCGGCATTCAGTACGACATGTTTTCCACTTGAAAGAAAGGCTGCGGATATGACACCTGATAGACCTTTAAACGTCCTAATGGATTTTCCTGATTTGACGTCCCAAACCTTTGCAGTTCCATCCCAACTTCCTGATAATACAAGAGTACCGTCCGGTGAGAACGTGACCGAATTAACTGCTTCTGAGTGACCTCGCATGATAGATATAGGTCTGCCAGTGGTCGTTTCCCAAAGAATTAACGTTTTATCAGAACTTCCGGAAACAAAATTATTGCCTGCCGGAGAAAATGCAACGGCATTGACATTATCGGTATGCCCCTTGAGTGTTCTCTGAAGTTTTCCTGTTTTTGAGTCCCAAACTCTAACGGTGTTGTCATTGTTTCCTGAAAGGATGTGCCAGCCATCTGGCGAAAATACCGCATCATATGGGCGAATGTTTCCTCCGAATACTCTTAACAACTTACCGCTTTCCGCATCCCATAAGTGCATCTGTTCGCTAGTTGAAAGAATGTTCCGTCCATCGGGAGAGAATTCGACCGAATTTACATAAGAGGGATGGTTTATAAACGTTCGCAGTGGTTCGCCGGTATGCATATCCCATAATTTAAACGAATGAACAAGAGACCAACCCAAGGGCGACTTATCGGAAACTGTTTGATTGTTAACTGATATGAAATGAGCACCGCTTGGGGATATTGCTATATCTTTTACATCTCCTGAGATGGTAGCAATATTATAGCGACGCACTAACCTGCAGGATGTAACATCCCATTGGTTTAAGACACCACCTTCAGCCACAGCCAAAATATTTTTACCATCAGGAAATATGGATACTGGATTATAGGCGTTCAATGGCATAGCAACAAATAAACCGACTAACACAGAAAACGCAAGCGATAGATAATTTTTTACCATAGCGTTACCTAACGCGGAAACACACCTAAAAACTTGCCACTTGGAACATTCCATAGTTTAACCTTTCCATCCATATGTCCAGATACAATAAGAGTACTATCCGGTGAAAATTGAGCGGAAAGAGCCCAACTATTAGGATCTTGTTTGATACCGGAATTCCTTCCGTTAGATGTTTTACTACTACCATAAACTTGAACAAACTTATAATTGCTGGCATTATAAATGGCAAAGAGACTGTTAAGCTGGCCAAGTACAATATATTTCCCATCACTTGAGAAAGATGCAACACAACTTGGAGCGAAACCTTCTCTAATAGAGGTAACAAGCGAGCCGCTTTTCACATCCCAAACTTTGAAATCATCTTCGGTAAATGCACCAGCGATAATATTTTTACCACTTGGAGAAAAAGTCAAACCTTCAATCCTATTTTTAGCTCCCGTGAATGTACGAATATATTCTCCTGTGGAGGCTTTCCATAATTTGACAGTGTTGTCCCAATCGCCACCACCAGAAGCTATGTACTCGCCATTTGGAGAAAATGCTACACACATAATGCTTGATGTATGCCCCTTGAGCGAATGTAAAAGACTGCCACTGGACGAATCCCATACCCGGAGAATTTTGTCTGAGTACTTGGGAGTTTTATCTCCAAATGAAGAGCCTCCTCCGCTAACAATGAGTGTGCCATCTGGAGAAACAGCAACAGAATTAACACAACAATTATGTCCGGTAAGTGTTTTTATGACCTTGCCATTCATAAGATTCCACACTTTTAAAGTTGCATCTTTACTTCCAGAAACGGCTTTTTGGCCATCCGGCAAAAAAACGACAGACTCAACTCCATCTTTATGCCCTTGCAATGTACGGAGAAGCCTACCAGAACGTACATCCCAAAGTTTAATAGTTTTATCCCAACTCCCCGATAGTATTTGACGACCATTAGGAGAAAAGGCTACAGAACGAACTTGGTCTGAGTGTCGGGATGAAATGGTTGGCGATACCTGTTGAGCCCAAACACCACGTGATAAGTCAGCCAACAAGATCGCAATTCCACCAATCACTAATAGAAAAACAAATGATGCAAATCGTTTCATGGCAGATATCCCTCCCGTTGTTTAGTGACCCCACTTTATTGTAATTTGTGCTATCAAACCCTTTGAATATGCAGGGTTCATTAACTTTTCGCGCTCATGTCGAAACTACAGATAAATAGAGATTTTCGGGCGCTTTTACAATAAACAAGGGACATCAAGAAATGTTCCAAGATATAGCCCATTGTCAAGTCTTTTCCAGGCTCCGGATTCTGCCTCCGAAATCGAGCACAATAAAGAAAACAACATCAAGATGATGAGATTGCAAAATATTCTTCTGTCCCCCATGAATTTTTTCCTCATCTTAAGATTAGCGGAAGGGTTTTTGAAGACTTATTTTATGGCCTTAACACTTTCAAAAATCAGCATACGATTGATCGATTTTTCCGATATTTTTGTCAATGGTAAATCGGAAGATGTTCGGACTGTGCCATCGGATTTATTCACACGAAATCAAATTTCAGATCTTATCGCGACTAGGGGATAAATCCCCCTGTACCCCCTATCAATAACCAAATAATCATTTGCCACCACGCACCGGCAATGCAACGCCACAGCCGGAACCTGTTAAGTGCATATAGTCCGAACGCTTTTTAATGAAATTAAAGTAATGACCCTGACCACCCGCTACTTTCGAGGACCAGATTATATTATCACCCATGTCAATTAGTCGAGTAACATGGATAACATGTGCGTAGTGTCGTTGCCTCTTATTCTTGTCATAAAGCGTTGCCAGTTCATGTAGGGTAGGCATCCGCCAATCCGTATATCCGCCTCCGCGGTAATTCTCACAAGATGCTTTAGCTTCATGCCACGTTACGACACTAAAGCTGTGACCTATAGTTTTCTCTGCCCACATGAAACCCGTTTTCGTATCCAGCACAACCTTTTTATCACCAGCAATAAAATGTCCATCCGTGCGAATTGAGCCTCCTACTATAGGCTCATATTTAGCCTTAAACCTTCTGCGCTCCTCTTGCTTTTTCTTTCTTTCAGCCTCAAGTCTTCTGCGCTCCTCTTGCTTTTTCTTTCTTTCAGCCTCAAGTCTTTTGCGCTCCTCTTGCTTTTTCTTTCTTTCAGCCTCAAGTCTTCTGCGCTCCTCTTGTTTCTCTCTCTCCTCCAAAACAGCCTTCAAACGACTTACATATTTGGAATTAGGATAATATGCTTTAAGTTTCTGAAGCGTGTCGATTTCATCTGATGCAAATTGCCATAATACTGAACAATACATGGCTTCAGCCACAACATTATCATCTTTGCTGTTGTTTAAGATATCCGTCATTATTCTCCTGGCCTTGGATTTCTCTCCTCTCTCCACCAAACTCTTTGCGTATCTTAATTCCTTTGAATCAATGCCCTCTGACACGGTTTTTACTTTTCCAACCAGAACAATCTGATATGTTCCATCCACAGAATAACCCATGTCCAAAATATTATATCCAGGCAACAATACAGCCTCTGCTTTTGATTCAATATAATCTGAATTTACAACCAGATCTTTTACGGTTGTCATAGATTTAATCTTTACCCCAGCTCGTTCAATAGCTTCTCGTTTAGCAAATAATACGGCTTCCTTATAATCCCGCTGCTTTGTGGTTTTTGCACCATCATCGACGCCTTTAATTTGAACATCAATGGTTTCAGCATCAGATATACAAGGAGCTACCAGTAATGCGAAGAACACAATACAGGCTATTCTCGACATTAATTCCCCCTTTTCGACTATCCAATTTTGAATAATGGTTTTCGATATAAATACAAATAATAAGGTAAGATATCAACCGGACAAATAAGACTTAAGAATATAACGGCAAAAATTGATTGATGGCTGTTACCTCATGATTATCTTGCCATACTTGTCAGCCGACAATTGGATGATTTTATTAAAAATTCATATAAAATATCACAAGTTTTGTCAAGGTTCGGGCCAATCCGTTAAAGCGCTATCAGCAATCTGTCGTAACCAACCAGATATTCACCAAGCCTTTTTTTTAGAAAAATTCCTATCTGACTACTTGTAAAAAAATACTCGACTTTAAACAATTTTACAAGATTTTGTTTTTTTGAGCAAGCATAATGAGAATTGCTGAATTGATTCATATATTGCAAGAAATATCTTGCTATGATAATAATTATCAATTGCAAGTGGGCTAAAGTAAAGTTAAAATATTTTGTTTGGTTTAAAGCCGAACCATTACGAAAAAAGGAGAATAAACGCTATGTTTCGAGAAAATCTAAACAAAATAATCCAGGGGGAAAATCTAAACGAAACGGAAATATCTCAAATGATCACCGAGATTTTTTCCGGCAATATCACAGATGCGCAGATCGGAGCGTTTATGGCGGCGCTTGCCACAAAGGGTGAAACGTTTGAGGAGCTGGCCGGCGCGGCCCGTGTCATGCGAAGAAAAGCCGTGCGCATTCAAGTTTCGGCGCCAATAGTTGTGGATACATGCGGAACCGGTGGAGATGCTTCTCAAACCTTTAATATTTCTACAGCCACGGCTTTTGTGGTTGCGGGCTGTGGTATAACCGTTGCCAAACATGGGAATCGCTCCATTTCAAGCAAATGCGGCAGCGCGGATCTTCTTGAAACCATGGGAGTTAAAATAGACATAAATCCGGAAATAGTTGAAGAGGCTATTCAGGAAATCGGCATCGGGTTTCTCTTTGCGCCGCTTTATCACGGAGCAATGAGACACGCGGCCAAAGCAAGAAAAGAAGTAGGGATACGCTCTATTTTCAATATGTTAGGGCCTCTTACCAATCCTGCCGGAGCAAATTGCCAGCTTCTTGGGGTTTATGCTCCTGAATTAACGGAAATGTTTGCAAACGCCCTTCGTCTTCTCGGCACAAAGAGAGCTTTTGTCGTTCACGGTCATGACGGACTTGATGAAATATCTGTATGTGCTCAAACACGCATCTCAGAATTAAATGATGGTCTTATTCGCACCTATGATATTACTCCGGAACAATTTTTCGGAAATCAGGCAAATCCTGAAGACCTTACAGGAGGTGATCCTGAAAAAAATGCTGAAATAGCCCGGAAAATATTTAACGGAGAAAAGGGTCCAAAACGTAATGTAGTGTTAATAAATGCTTCAGCCGCCCTTGTTGCCGCGGGAAAGGCAAAAGATTTTGAAGAAGGAATCAGTCTTGCAAAAGCTTCGATTGACAAAGGAGCCGCTGCCGAAAAGCTTGATCGTCTTGCTAAATTTACACAGGAAAATGGATAATGACAACCGATTTTCTGACAAAAATTGTTGAACATAAAAAAGAAGAGATTGCTGCGGCTAAGAAACATTTTCCTGAAAGTGATCTTCGTAAAAAAGCGGCTATGCGCGGCAAAAGCCGTATGTTTTTTAAAAAACTTGAACGTCCGCGCTCATCAGGAATAAATATTATCGCTGAGATAAAACGGGCATCTCCATCTAAGGGAAAGATATGTCCTGACCTGAACCCTGCTGCATATGCCAGGCAATATGAAGATGGAGGAGCTGCTGCCTTGTCTGTGCTTACAGATCAAGCATTTTTCAGCGGCTCTATTGATGACCTGACAAGAGCGCGGGAGGCTGTGACAATTCCGGTTCTTAGAAAAGACTTTTTGATTTCATCATACCAGATTTACGAAGCTTCTGTTGTCGAAGCCGATGCGGTTCTTCTTATTGCTCGCATTCTGTCACAGGAACAAATGAAGGATTACTTAAGTCTTTGCAACGAACTTAAGATAGACGCCCTGGTTGAAATACATTCGGAAAAGGATTTAAAAGCTGCCACCCTGGCAGGGGCTCGGTTGATCGGCATTAACAATCGTGATCTAAGCACATTTAAAACCGATATTAATACGACAATTCGCATGGCAGCTCTCCTCGAAGAAAATCAGGTTGCCGTGGCCGCAAGCGGAATCAAGACACGAAAAGATATAAAGCAAATACAAAATGCCGGTATCTGGAACTTTCTAATCGGAGAAAGTCTTGTTCGGTCATCAGATCCAAGAGCTTTTCTTATGAATCTTATGGAGAAAAAGTAACTCTTATATTTTATCACCAGAAATTTACAAACTCAAAAAAGTTGGTTTTATAATTCTATTACTCCGCAGACAGACAATTAAATTTAAAAAGGTCTGAAACTCACGCAACAAGTGATCCTAAAGAAAAAACAGCATACAAAAACATAACAAAACTGCTTTTGTCAGTTGAAATTAATAAATAATACCAAAGATGTCTTATGATCGGCTGTTTTTTCTTAAGTCTCACTAATGCGTTCAAACAGTCAGCCCTTTTTAAATTTAATTGCCTATCTGCTCCGTAGTAAAAATGAGTTTGTAAATTTCTGATCACGAAATACACGAAGAATATAAAAGAGTTTTACCTGATGCAACGAACTATCAACGTTATGAGTGTGGATTGAGAGTAATCGGCGGCGATTTAAAAGGCAAGAAACTATATTCTGTTCCTGGGAAAGCTGTAAGGCCTACTGGAGATCGGCTGCGGGAATCTATTTTTAATATACTTTCGTTTAGAATTGAGGGCGCGGTTGTTCTTGATTTGTTTGCAGGAACAGGGGCTTTTGGTATTGAGTCTTTAAGCCGTGGAGTCCAGTCAGCGGTATTTATAGATATTAATAAAAAAGCGTTATCTGTAATAGAGAAAAATATCAAAGCATGTGCTTTGAATGACAGGGCAAAAACAATAAAATGGGATATAATAAAAAATTTATTTTGTATAAGATCGATCCTGCCGGCTTTTGACCTTGTTTTTATGGATCCGCCTTATAACATGGATGCGTTAAAACCAGCTCTGATTAATCTTCATGCAACCAAATCCATTAATGACCAGGCTGTTATCGTTATCGAGCACAGTCATTTAGAGATGATACCGGATGATATAAAAGAGTTTGAACTTAGAGAGCAAAGAAAATATGGAAAAACCCTTGTTTCGTTTTTAACTTATATTGTATAATTTAAAATAATCGGTTTCAGGTTCAAGGTTCAAAGGTTATAGCCTACTAATAGCTTTAACTTTATAACACAGTGCTCAGATTTTTCATTTCCATGCTCCAGCATGGGAACCAGGCAAAGTGTGAACTGTAAACCGACAACTGTGAACCGTGAACGGTTACCAAACACCAAACACCTAACACCTTTATTTACATAAGGACATATTTATCTATGCAAAGAGTAGCTGTATATCCTGGTTCTTTTGACCCTGTTACCAATGGTCACGTTGATATTGTTAAAAGAGGGCTTAAACTTTTCGACAAGATTATTATTGCAATATTGCATAATTCTTCAAAGGAGTTTCTTTTTTCGATAGAAGAACGGATTGAGATGATTAAGATAAGTTTTGAAAACATTCCAAACATTGAGGTGGATGCATTTGATGGTCTTCTCGTAGATTATGCGAAAAAAAAGAATGCTGATGCAATACTGCGCGGCATGCGAGCTGTATCCGATTTTGAATATGAGTTCCAGTTAGCGCTGATGAACCGCAAATTAGCGAGGGAAGTTCAGACTGTTTTTCTTATGACCGGGTTGAGATGGATATTCACCAGTTCATCTATAATCAAGGAAGCGGCGCGCTATGGTGGCGACATTGAGGGTATGGTGCCGCCTGTGGTTGACAAGAAATTAAAAGAAAAATTCGGTTTTGTTTAGGAAATGACAATGGCAATATCACTTTCAAAAAATGCGATGGTTGTTTTGGAAAAGCGGTATCTAAGAAAAGACCGCAGCGGGAAAGTAAAGGAGACTCCGGAAGATCTGTTTGCCAGGGTGGCTAAAACTATAGCTGCCGCAGACACAATATTTGAGCCTGAAGCTGATGTTAAAAAAACAGAGAAGAAATTTTTCAAACTTCTATCAAATTTCTGGTTTTTGCCCAATTCACCAACCCTTATGAATGCCGGCAGACGTCTCGGACAGCTTGCCGCCTGTTTTGTGCTTCCGGTTGAAGATTCCATGGAAAGTATATTTGAATCTTTGAAAAATACTGCGATGATTCATAAAAGCGGAGGAGGCACAGGATTTTCCTTTTCGCGAATACGTCCCGCAAAGGATATGGTTTTATCTACAGCAGGTATTTCAAGCGGCCCTATTTCATTCATGTCTGTTTTTGATGTGGCTACCGAGACCGTCAAGCAGGGAGGCACTCGCAGAGGTGCAAATATGGGGGTTTTACGTGTTGATCATCCTGATATCGAAGCTTTTATAAATTCAAAAAATGATCCTGGCAGATTAAATAATTTTAATATTTCAGTGGCCCTGACAAAAAAATTTATTAATGCGCTTAAGAAGGATTCTGATTTCGACCTCATAAACCCGCGGACAGGTGAGGTTGCCAAGATAGTTAATGCCAGGATTATTTTCGATATGATCGTTAATTCTGCCTGGCAAACCGGTGAACCGGGAATCATATTCATTGATCGGGTAAACGAGAAAAATCCAACCCCTCATCTTGGAGATATTGAAGCAACAAATCCTTGCGGAGAACAGCCTCTCTTGCCTTATGAATCATGCACACTGGGTTCTATAAATCTATCCAGAATGGTTATTGGCAACACCTTGAATATGAGCCGGCTAAAAGGAACAGTACACAGCGCAATTCACTTTCTTGACAATGTAATAGACGCAAACAAATACCCTCTTTCTCATATTGAAAAAAGGAGCAAAAAAACCAGGAAGGTGGGTCTCGGTGTAATGGGTTTTGCCGATATGTTATTAAAATTGGGTATACCTTACGACTCTGATGAAGCAGTTTCTCAGGCAGAAATGATTATGTCCTTTATTTCTGAGGAATCTCGAAAGGCATCTGCCGCACTTGCCAAAAAGCGCGGGAATTTTTCATGTTACAAGGGAAGTGTTTTTGATGATCCATTATCTCCATATATGAGAAATGCCACTACTACTACAATTGCTCCTACAGGTACGATAAGTATAATCGCATCCGCCTCAAGCGGCATAGAACCGATTTTCGCCGTAGCATACTCAAGGCATGTACTCGACGGGCAGTCTCTTCCTGAAATACATCCATTATTTATTAAAATTGCTAAAAAGGAAGGATTCTACAGCAAAAAGCTTGTCAAAGAAATTGTAAAAACCGGTTCTGTCCAGTCTATTGATGCTGTTCCTGATAACATTAAAAGACTTTTCAGAACATCTCATGATATTTCAACAAAATGGCATGTTAAAATCCAGGCCGCATTCCAGAAATTTACGGATAATGCTGTTTCAAAGACGGTAAATTTCCCTGCAGAGGCTACAAATAAGGATGTTGAAAAGGTATATCTTTCCGCTTATAAAAGCGGTTGTAAGGGCGTGACAATCTACAGATATGGAAGCCGTGATGAACAGGTTTTAACTATTTCAAAGGAAGAAGAGAGGTCTGTTAAGATTGCGCCCAGGGCAAGGCCTGAACGCACACATGGTATTACAGAACGTATAAGCACGGGGTGTGGCAAGCTTTATGTGACGATTAATTCCGACGATAAGGGGATGTGCGAGGTTTTCGCTCAGATGGGAAAGACCGGTGGATGCGCGTCATCTCAAATAGAAGCTGCCGGCCGTCTGATATCCCTTGCATTACGTTCAGGCGTAAAGATCGATTCGATTATTAAACAGCTTATCGGCATCCGCTGTCCTTCTCCTGCATGGCAGAATGGGAAAATAGTTCTTTCCTGTCCTGATGCAATTGCCCAAGTATTGAAAGGATTGACTAATTCAAATTTTGCCGAAAGAGGAACAATGATGTGTGTGTGTCCGGAATGCGGCTCTGTCATGTCACACGAAGAAGGATGCCTTATTTGTCATGCATGTGGATTTTCGAAATGCAGCTAGATTAAAGGGATTGAGGGATTAAAATCAAAAGAATACCTTCAATTCGCAATTCCTAAATCCCTGAATTCCTGAATTCAAAACAGATACTTGATAATTGCAAACCCTGCAACAAGCAGAATAGTGAATGCAACAGCCAGCACATTAAAATATTTTTTAATAAATGATTGAATTGCGGGTCCAAAGAAATATATCAGTCCACCGACAAGGAAAAAACGTAAAGAGCGGGAAACAAGAGATGCAATGACAAATACAGGAAAATTGATTCCAAAAGCTCCTGCTGAGATTGTAAACACCTTGTAAGGTATGGGAGTAAATCCGGCCACACCGATGGCCAATGCATCATATTGCATATATAGAGTTCTGATGTAATCGACTTTCTGCGACATGCCGTAAAAGTTAATAATCTTTTCCCCTATGCTGATCATAAACTGCCACCCGATAAGATAACCCAGGCATCCGCCAAGCACGGATCCAGCCGAACATATCAAAGCGTATTTAAAAGCTTTTTTAGGGATGGCTACTGAAAGAGCTATAAGAAGAATATCAGGGGGTATTGGAAAAAAAGAAGATTCACAAAAAGCTAAAAAAAACAGCGCCCATGTTCCATAAGCCGTTTCCGCCCAGTGGAGAACCCAGGAATAAAGACGTTTAAGCATTTATTGATTCTCCCATCCATGTTCGCCAACAAGCTTAACAAATCTGCATCCACCAAGAGATGTTTTATGAACATCGTTTTCATCCCTGTTCAGCCTGATCAAGTCTTGTGAATATTGTGTTCCGACCGGTATCACCATGCGTCCGCCAATTGCCAGCTGATTTACAAGTGTTTCAGGGATTGCCGGGGCGCCGGCAGTAACCATTATGGCGTCAAAAGGACTTTCATCCTCCCACCCTGTAGTGCCATCAGAATATTTGGTTACAATATTATGATAGTGAAGTTCATCAAAGAGTTTTCGTGCTTTGATAAAGAGTGGACGTATTCTTTCTATAGTGTAAACCCGAAATACGATTTCAGCCATAATAGCGGCCTGATATCCTGAGCCTGTTCCGATTTCAAGCACACGGTCTTCTTTTTTGAGTTGTAATGCCTGTGTCATCTCAGCCACAATATAAGGTTGTGAAATTGTTTGCTGTTCTCCAATGGGGAGCGGAAAATCACCATATGCCTGATCCATTAAAGCCTCACTGACAAAAAGATGTCTTGGCACTTTATTCATGGCTTCAAGAACATTTAGATCGGTTATCCCGCGTGACGCGATTTGTTTGCTAACCATTTTTTCCCGCATTCGTTCAAATATTATGGAATTTTTTATCATAGCTGGTTTTTTTATCAAATCAGCATGGTTACGTCAAGAATTTAGACCCTATGAGCCTGTCTGAGAATTCTGATCCTATTGCAAAAGCGTGAGAAGCGACCCAAATTTCCAAAAATTTGGCCTCGCTTTCACACTTTTTCGTTACAGACATAATTCTCGGACAGGCTCCTATCTGTAAAATCGGATAACATTAAAAAAACCCTTGATTTTTCAGTGAAAAATTTTGTAATTATGTTAATAGTTTTTACGAGTTCATCTATTCATTTCTTTTGGAACTTTTTATGACAAGCAACACAAAACATCTAATAATATCTGTTTTGCTGACTATATTTATCATTGGTTTTGGCGCGGCAGGATATATGATAATCGAGGGCTGGGATGTGTTTGATGCTGTGTATATGACGGTTATCACTATAAGTACTGTCGGATATAGCGAAGTGCATGAGATCAGCAAAATTGGACGGGTGTTTACTGTTTTTCTTGTCTTTGCCGGCGTTGGTTTTTGTATATATGTGGCAGGAAGCGTAGTGCAGTTCATGGTTGAAGGTCAAATAAGAAGCATATTAGGGAGGAGAAGATTGGATAAAAAGATTGACCGTTTAAAAAACCATTATATTATCTGCGGATATGGCCGTATTGGGAGGGTTCTTTGCAAAAACATTAAAAGAAAACCGATAGACCTTGTCGTTATTGAGAAAAACAAGGATATGGCTCATATAATGGATGAAGATGGGGTTCTTTATATAACCGGAGATGCGGCTGATGAAGCGACTTTGATCAGGGCGGGCATAAAGCAGGCAAAAAGTCTGATAGCTGTTCTGGCTACCGACGTTGACAATGTTTTTCTTGTATTGACCGCAAGGCAGCTTAATCCCGATCTTTATATTATTGCAAGGGCAAGTCTTGAAGAGGTAAAGTCAAAGCTGCGGGCAGCCGGAGCAAATAAAGTGGAATCGCCCTATGAGATTGGGGCGGTGAGTATGGCTCAAAGGATACTCCGGCCAACTGTAACAAGTTTTCTGGACCAGGCATTTGATTATAACGAGAAAAACATTCATATGGAGGAAATGTTTGTAAGCGCTTCTTCCAATCTTGTGAATGTAATGTTGAAGGATTCGGATATCAGGCAGAATTGCAATCTGATAATAATTGCGATAAAAAAATCTGATGACGATATGTTGTTCAACCCATCTTTTGAAAGCGTCATTAAGGCTGGGGATACTCTTATAGCGGTTGGAGAGGACGCAAACCTGCAAAAACTGGCGCAAATTCTGAATCCTCAGGTTGGGAAAAAACAATAAGCCCTGAATGCATTCGTAAAAAGTCGGTTTTGCAATTACAAATAGTTACTTCTGTGTTCTCTGCGCGCTTTGTGGTAAATTATGTTTTTTATGACACAATCATATCTTATAGATTATCCGTTCTTCAGTAATAACAATATCTACATACTTGTCATGGGATTCCAAAGGAACCTGCTGAATAATCTGGCTTTCAAAGGCAAGAGCTACTTTCCTGGTAGTTGCCGACAGTTTGGGAATAAGTCTGTCGTAATATCCCTCTCCTGATCCTATCCTTCCACCTTTTTCATCCAGCGCTACTCCCGGAATGATTGCTATGTCAATACGGTCAATAGGCACAACATTGCAACGGGCAGGATCAGGTTCAAGAATACCTCGTGGCCCTGGTTTCATGTCAGCATCAAGATTGTCAACTTTCATGAGTTGCATGTTATATTTTATTATGTCAAAAGCCGGTAAAACAACGATTTTGTTATGGTCAAAGCATCTTTTGATTATTCCCCGCGTTATAACCTCTCCGCCGCGCTGCATATAAAGTAATACAATTTTTGATTCAAAAAAGTTGGCAAATTCAAAAAGCCGATTTTCTATGGCCTTGGTTTTTTTTGCAATTTCATCGGCGGAGAAAACGTCTAATTTATCTGCTATGCTAATGCGTATTTCACGTTTCTTATCCTGAATTTCTTCCATATGCGTTTTCCGGAATAAATATTCTTTCATTTTATGAATATAACAAATTGATTGACATAAGTCAACTTCTAATAATCATTGACTAAATTGACTGGTCATGATATTTTTTTTATTTTTGCAAAGGCTTCAACTTTGCTTTAACGCAAAGCTAAAGTCCCGCCCTGCTCTGTTTTGATGAATCTGTTATTTCGAGCGCCGGAAGGAATCTTATGTTTTCAACTGGTTACATCTTAAAGATTTCTCGTTTTGCTCGAAATGACAAGTAGAAGAAACTTTTTGCGAAACCGTCAATAATGTTTAAAATATAGGTATTGTTATGCTGGAAATCAAGTTTGTGAGACAAAATAAGCCAAAGGTGCAAAAAGCGCTGTTAATGCGGGGAGAAACAGTCGATATTGAGACTTTTTTAAATTATGATGATGAGCGCAGGGCTGTTCTGCTTGAAATTGAAGAGCTGAGGCGCCGCCGTAATCTGGTTTCGCAGCAAATAGCAAGTATGAAGAAAGATGGTGATGATACAGATGCTCTCGTGATCGAGATGCGTGAAGTTTCAAACAAGATCAAAGATTTAGATAAGTCATTGTCTGAAACCGAGGAAAAAATATATAAAATTCTTATGGAATTGCCTAATATCCCCCATGAATCGGTTCCAATTGGAAAAGACAGTTCTGAAAATCCCGTTGTAAAGCAGTTCGGTAAACAGCCGGAGTTTGAATTTACGCCTGCGCCTCACTGGACCCTGGGTGAAAATCTTGGGATACTTGATTTTGACAGAGCTTCAAAGATTGCGGGCGCTCGTTTTCCGCTTTATCTTGGGGCGGGAGCAAGGCTGGAAAGGGCTTTAATAAATTTTATGCTGGATGTTCAGACTAAAGAACATGGTTATAAAGAAGTTCTTCCACCTTTTATTGTAAACCGGAAAAGTATGACCGGCACCGGCCAGCTTCCAAAGTTTGAGGAAGATCTGTTTAAATTAGAGGGGTGGGATTACTTTATGATACCCACTGCCGAAGTTCCGGTCACTAATATTCATCAGGGTGAAATTTTAAATGAAGATATACTGCCGATTAAGTATGTGGCTTATACACCATGTTTCCGCAGCGAAGCCGGTTCTTATGGAAAGGATACAAGAGGTCTGATCAGGCAGCATCAGTTCAACAAAGTTGAGCTGGTAAAATTTTCAAAGCCGGAAAGTTCTTATGATGAACTTGAAAAACTCTTAAATAATGCTGAATCAATACTGCAAAGGCTTAAACTTCCGTATCAGGTTATTAGTCTATGTACAGGGGATTTGGGTTTTTCAGCGGCAAAAACCTATGATATTGAAGTCTGGATGCCTTCGCAGGATGTGTACAGAGAGATTTCGTCGTGCAGCAATTTTGAGAGTTTTCAGGCGAGACGAGCTGATATCAGGTTCAGGAGAAAGGGAAAAAAAGGAACGGAACTTGTCCATACATTAAATGGCTCGGGTCTTGCGGTGGGACGTACGTTTGCAGCCATACTTGAAAATTATCAGCAGGCTGACGGAACGATTTCTATTCCTGAAGTTTTGCAGCCTTATATGGATTGTTCTTCAATTACAAAAGAAACATAGAGGTTCATGGTTCAAGGTTCAGTATTCGAAGATTCAACAAGTAACGAGCAACAAGCAACAACTAAAGAAGTGAATTATGAAGATTGAAGATTTTCCGGAAGATATCCGGCAATATATTATTCCGACACAAGAAGGCAAGGTTGTTTATCGCTGCCTGGGTTGCGGTATGGAATACAGCATTGAAAAACTGCTTTATACCTGTCCTGATTGCGGTCAGATACTCCTTATATACGATCTGGAATTTGACCGGTTAAAGAAAATATCAGGAGAAACGTGGCGCCGGATTTTTGATTATCGCAAAATGCTTACGATTCCGGCGCTAAAAGGCATCTATCTGTATTATGAATTTATCGGGCCTGTTATACCTCTTGATTCTGTAGTCTATCTTGGCGAAGGGCATACTCCTGTTGTAGAAGCGAATACTTATATGCAGGATAAAGCAGGAGTCCGATTCTACTTTAAAAATGATGGTCAGAATCCAAGCGCTTCCTTTAAAGACAGGGGAATGGCAAGCGCCTTGAGCTATATCAACTTTTTGATCCAAAAAGGGCATATTTCCGATGTGTTGGCCATTTGTGCTTCAACCGGAGATACTTCCGCTGCTGCCGCTCTGTATGGGTCTTTTCTCCAGCCAAGGGTAAAGACCGCTGTGCTTCTTCCCCACAAGAAGGTAACTCCCCAGCAGCTTTCCCAGCCTTTGGGAAGCGGAGCTTCTGTGTTTGAACTGCCTGGTGTGTTTGACGACTGCATGAAGGTAGTTGAAGCCTTGTCTGACAGATATAATGTGGCTCTTCTAAATTCAAAAAATGCCTGGCGAATTTTAGGGCAAGAGTCCTATTCGTATGAGATTGCACAAGATTTCGAATATAACATGGATAATAAGGTTATAATTTTACCAATCGGCAATGCGGGTAATATATCGGCTGTTATGAGCGGATTTTTGAAGTTTTATGAGACAGGAATAATAAACAGCCTGCCGAAAATTATCGGAGTGCAGTCAAAACACGCGAATCCTGTATACCGCTATTATCTGGAACCTGACGCAAAAAAACGAAAATTTGTTCCTGTAACGGTAAAACCCAGTGTAGCCCAGGCAGCCATGATCGGCAATCCTGTTTCAATGCCACGGGTGATTCATCTTGTAAATCTTTATAATAAATTAGCCGGCAAACAGAATGTATTTTGTATTGAGGTTGATGAGCAGGCCATAATAGACTGGGAGCTTATAGCGAATCGAAACGGACATATTGCCTGTACCCATGGAGGAGAATCTTTAGCCGGTCTTGTGAAAGCGCGTTCCCAGGGCATTATTGACAAAAATGATACTGCCATTCTCGATTCAACTGCCCACGCGCTTAAGTTCTCAGGTTTTCAGGAAATGTATTATGAAAAGAAATTTCCAAAAGAATTTGAAATTACGTCTGATCCAGATCTTATAAACTCTCCTGTTTTAATACATCCAAAGGATTTAAAAAAAGTTCCAGCTCCTGGAAAACCTCTGGAAGGGGATGATTTTGAGCTGTTTGTCAGACGTGTATCTGAAGAAATTGCAAAAGCTTTGGAATTAAAGAATGGAAAATAAGTATTAAGTGTTGAAATCTATATAAAATATGTTATCGAATTAGAGCACTTAGATTGGAAAACAGATGGCTGTATTGAAATTGCGCAAATTGTTTATTTCTTGTTATGTAATTTTTTGTATATGTATTATTGCGCCTTATCCGGCAGAAGCCGCGATAATAGATAAAACTTACATGGTAAAATATGACAAGGGATGGGATATATTATGTGAGCCGTATATTGTTCAAAGAAATGACTGGGTATTCAAACTGTTCAAGCAAAAAGGAGAAATATCTCACAAGGATTTCCCGGAATTCATTAATATATTTAAGCGCTTAAATCCTCATATTCGCAATATTGACAGGATACGCCCAGGTCAGTGTATCCTGATTCCGCTAAAGAAATTAAACAAAGATACCTTGCCGGATCAATCTTCAGGAATTGTTACAATTCCATTTGTAGCAATTTCCACCCTGCCTGAAATTATCAAACCACTTTCAACTGAACATATTGTACAAGAGGGGGAGTTCATTTCAAGGATTATTGCCCGAGGCTATGGTTCATACGGAACAAAATCATACAAGGAAAGAATCGCTCTGTTTAAACTTATTAATCCGGATGTTGTTAATCTGGATCGAATTTATCCAGGGCAAAAACTATATATTCCTGATATATTTCTTCGTGACAAGCCGTGGTACAAATCCATCTTTGACAATTCGGGCAATATTATCAAAGATGCGGACTTTAATATTCCTCTTGATAAGAAGATCGTTAAACCAAAGCCATTCCCTGTCGCATATAAAGGGAATGATACAGCTACTCCTTATTCGCAAGTTGCTTCAATTCTAAGCGCTAAATTATTTAACAAAGGCATATATTATTTTCCAAGGCATGGAAAAGAAAACCTTGCGTTAGATCTTTCAAAATTTCCTGTTATTGAATGCAAGAACGGAACAAGAATAGTTTTGTCCGGAGAAAATATTAATGAAGCTGATCTTAACGCGATTAACTCATACTGGGGAAAAATGAAGATTGTTCCGGTTATTCCCGGAGCATCTGTTGAACATGTTTTTGATTCGGTTTTTAAGACATTTGAAAAAAATAATTTTAAAAAACAGTTATTATTTTTAGACAGAGGTGTCGAGGTGGAGGCCAGGGGCAAATGGATAGTTAACAGGCATTCGATTGCCGGAGAAGAAGCAAGTCATATTTGCATTACCCTTATTGATAATCATCGGGAGCGCACCCCGGATTCAATTGTTCGTTATCTCGAACAGCATAATATTATAATTAAAGATATACTCTTAGGGAAAATTAAAGATATACTCTTAGGGAAAAAAGCGGCAAAGCAGGAATTAGCAAAGCCGGAAAAAAAGAACCGGATTGTCGATGCAATCAATATTTTATCTTCAGACAGCAAAACATTTGTTAAAGATTTGATGGCTGCCATGGGCTATGAATATACACAAGATGTCAGCATTACATTCCCATACGCGGGGATTCAAATAGAAACTTTATCCAATCTCATAAAAACAGGCGATGGGCATTCTTTGCTTGTTGATTTTGGAGATCTCTATGGTGATGCTTTCCAGGCTATAGAAAAAACAGGTTTTAAAATTATTCAGATTACTGATGAAGATGATAAAAAGAATATTATAAGTAAAATACTCAAAGCTATAGGTGTTTCTTACATAAATAATCCGACTTTTCTTGCCGCAAAAAGACCGGCTGTGTTAAATACATCTTTTACTATACCCGGTTTTTTGATTTCAAACAATGAAGCTCCGGAGATATTGCTCGCAATGGTTCCTTTACATAACGGCGTGGTCCAACTATTACAGGATCGGGGGATAAAGGTGATAATTCAGCCACTAAGGCACGAAGACACAAAGTGAACAATAATCTGATTCACTTTTTACGAAGGCATAATATATAAGGAAAAAATAATTTTATGATCTTGGTGCCTTGGTGTCTTTGTGGCAAGGTACTTGGTAAATTGCTATTTCGAGGACTTTTAAATATGAAAACGAATCGTTTTATCTATGTAGTATTGGTGTCAATATTTTGTATTGTTTCGTGCGCGGCAAACCTGGAAGTAAGAAAAAATCAGGAAGAGGCTTTGAGAAATCTTGGCGAAGCATATATGAAGCAGGGAGATTATACGGCAGCGCTAAGAAAGCTTCTTGAAGCGGAAAAACTTTATAGCAAAGATCCGCATCTTCAAAATAACCTTGGACTGGTTTATATGGCAAAGGGTAAACCGGGCATCGCCATTGATCACTTTAAGAAAGCAGTGGAAATAAAATCGGATTATACTCCCGCAAAGAATAATCTTGGAACAGCTTATCTTGCCAAAAAAAAATGGGATGAGGCTATTGCTTGTTTCAAAGAGATTACTGGAGATCTCCTCTACGCTACCCCACACTATCCGCTTTTAAATATTGGATGGGCATATTATAATAAAAAAGAATACAGGCTTGCAGAAAAGTATTATCAGGACGCGCTTAAGATAGAACCAAGGTTTGCAATTGCTTTGAGTGGTCTTGGCAAAACATATATCGCGACAGGAAGAATCTTCGAAGCAATAGCAATTCTTGAAAAAGCAGTAAAAAATTCTCCGAATTCTGCGGAATTATATTTTGATCTGGCCAATGCCTACACATTATCAGGGGAATACAAAAAAGCGCTCAGCGCCTACAGAAAAGTTATCGAGTTTGCTCCGGACGGTTCTCTTGCTGTTGATGCCCAAAAAGAGATTGAGAGATTAAGGAATTGGGGAATTAAGTGATTTAGAAATTTTGCAAAAGCCTCACAATTTCCCGTCATTCCGGCCCCGCATCAAGTGCGGGATAAACTCCAGTCGGGCACCTAGTGACACGAAGTGAAGCGTGCGTCAGCGTTGCTATCCAGTCTTTTCAAGTCCGCCAGAGTGCGTTGGTGGACAGACCATCCGAACTCGATCCGGGATTTACCGGAGTGACGACTTTTTACGAGGTCATCAATATTTATAATCTGTATCGTTGCTCTGCTGCTCAAGCTGAACTATCTTTGGTGTAATAAATATCAGCAGTTCTTCCTTGTCGTCCGTTTTATATTCTGTTTTAAAAAGCCAGCCAAGGATAGGAATTTTTGACAGCCACGGAACTCTGGATTCTGCAAGATTCTTTGTTTGTTTTATTATACCACCTATTACAATTGTGTTTCCATCATCAACTAAAAGTTCTGTTATTGCTTCTTTTTTAGTAAAAGATTGCTCACCGTTTATTATGTTTCCCAAATCTCTCTTTTTGATATTTATCACCATGGAAATTCGGTTATCCGAAGTAACATGGGGTGTGACCGTTAATTCGAGGAGTAGATCTTCAAGCTCAGTTGTCGCCGGGCCCCCGTCTGTACCAGGCGTGACTATAGGATATTCCAACCCTTGCGTAATTGTAGCTTTCACGTTGTCAAGGGTTAAAATCTTTGGAGAAGAAATGACCTTAAGATCTCCCTGCGTTTCATGTGCCAGTATCGCGGCATTTAATACAAGCGGAGAGCCGAGAGTTCTTGCAAAGCTAAATCCCAGTGTTGCAGCATTAGTCTGAGAAGCTGCTATTGTAAAAGGAAAATTTACCGCTGCGTTGTAGCCGTATTTACCTCCAAGAGCGTTGTTGTTTATTAAAGCATCTCCATCAGCATTTGTGCCTACATTCCAATCAACACCCAGTTCTCTGGCGAATTTGTCAGAAGCTTCGACTATCCTTGCTTCAATCATTACCTGTGGTGTTACCTTGTCAATGTTCTTGACTATCTCCCTCGCCTTTTTTATATTTTCAGCCACATCGGTCATGACGACCAGATTGGTGCGTTCATCCACAGTAACACTTCCGCGATCTTTGGTTAATATCTTTTCAAGATGCGGCAGTATGTCGGTTTTTACGTTGGAATAATTGACAGCAATATATTCGGTTACAAGTGGTCCAAGAGCTTTTTGCTCTTCTATCGTTTCAAGGGTGGCGATGCGAATGATGTCTCCCTCGTATGTTTGGCCAAGCTGGTTCATCTTTAGTATCAGGTCAAGTGCCTGGTCCCATGGCACAGGTTTCGCGAGGGTCAAAGTAACTTTGCCGTTTACATCTTTGTCTATTGCAAAATTTTTCCTGCTTATCTCCATTAAAATGCGAAATACATTTTTAATATCCGTATCATAAAAATCCAGGGCGATTTTTTCTCCTGTGTATTTACCGACAGCTTCAGGTTTTGTTTCTTCAATAGCTTTATCTGTTATGGCGATTGTTTCGGCCTGGGTCACAACCTTTTTCCATGTTGGAAGATCGGCTTTTTCAACCGGTTTGGGCGGCATCGAAGATGCGTCAAAATGCACAAATAAAAGATCGTCCGCCTGTTCTATATAGTATGGAACCGATTCGCGCAGCTCAATTAAAATCATTGAAGTATCTTTTAGAGCGGGTGTCTGTATCGGCGTAATACGGTCAACTGCGCTGTTAAAACGGGTGGTTATTAGCGGCCGCTTGCGATAATCCGGAAGATTGGTATTGAAAAGTATTAGCTTAAGCCTTTTATCTTCGGCCTTATTTATCTTGTATTTAACAGGCTTTGTTGTTCCTATAATAACAGTTGATTTGCCGGCATCTTCACTTGAAAAATCCACCCGATTAACGAATGCAGGTTTTTTATCTTTATCCTCTTCCAGGCTGATTGTAGCAGGCATACTTACTTCAGCCGGCTTGCTGTCTGATATATCCTGGAGGCTTTGCTCTTTTTTCTCGACCGGTTCAGCAGAAGCAATTGTTTTACCTGTTTTTGCGAATGATATTTTAAGGCCGTTTCCTTCACGGGTTACTTCATAGGAAGCATCTTTTTTTAATGCGATTTTAATCCTGGAGGTATGCCCGTTCTCAGTCAACTCGGAAGCTTTAATTGACGCAACAATGTCGCTGTCTAAGGTCAGAGCAGTTTCAATTTCTCCAAGAGCTGTTCCTGGGAAGTAAAGTGTTACGCATAGAGGCTTAGGCTGTTTTACAGAAGTATAGGCCAGCAACCGCGTTCCTTTAATTGATATTGCAAGCAATTCCGGATTTTCTATCAAGCCGATATCCGTGATAAGATTAAGAGACTCTTTAGCTTCTTGTTTTGTCTGCTTGACCGCCGTGCTTGAAGCGCATCCCGCAAAAAGAATTATCAAAAGTATCAGCAAGATTGACAAAGCCCTGATTTTTGAAAGTTTCATAGTTTTGTAAAACATTTTTTATTCTCCAGGTGATTTCTGAAGTTTAAGTTCCTGTGGATCAATATAATAAGCCCTGCCATTAATCTTTGTAATTTTGGCTTTAAACTGTTTGCCGTCAATATTGATAAACCGTTTACCGTCGATGTCGGTTATGAAAAAGCTTTTACCATCAACATCGTATATTCTGCCCTTATCCACATCATCAACCGGCAAAAGCGGTTCATCGACAATTATCCTGTCTTTTAATATCTTTGCAACCCTGCCGCAATTTATTCCGATAAATGTGCCTTTTTTAATGACATATCCCTTGCCGGAAGCTTCTTCCACCATTGCTTTGTGTCCGCTTGACGCGCGAATTATTATTCCCGCAAGCTTTAATTGGCTTAAATCCACCTTTTGCAGAGGAGTATGCGGAATGCATATCCCTGCTTTCCCCGTTTTCATGGTCTCTCCATCTCCGAGAACCAGTTTTTCTTCTCTAAATAAAGGGGCAAACGGATCAATCTTTCCTGCAGGGTCGTACAAAACAGCAGTAACAGTTTCTTTTTTGGATTCAGGTTTTAATGGTGTAATTTTTTCAGGTTGTTTTGTTTTGGGTTTTGAAACCTGTTTTTTTGCGACAGGTTTTGATGCAACTGTCTTTTTTTGTTCTTCTAATTGCTGGCTGCCGCTTTTAACAGCAACAATCTTTTTGCTTACAACAACCGGTTTTTGTGGCGATTCAGCCTGATTGTCACAACCTGTTATGAGCAAAGCATAACACATAAAACAGGCAATATTGAGGACTATGATAAAATATTTATGCATGTGTCATCATTTTTTTTTGGTTTTTGGGGCGTTCGGATTTACCGGAGCAGCCTCTATAAACTTGTAAGTAACAGCAGTGCAAGTTGTTTTAAGTTGGTCGCTACCTTTTTTTGGGCTCATCTTAATGTCTTTAATATTTACGATCCTTGGTAAATTTGCCACCCTGTCAAAAAAAAGGCCGACATTATGATAGCTCCCTGAAACAACAATTGAAACAGGTATTTCCGCAAAAAAATCTTTCGGAATTTCCGGTTTTGGCTGAAACTCAAAAAACTCTAAACCGACAGCTTGCCCGGCCTGAGAAATACTTGACAGCAATGATGGTATTTCTTGTTTGTCAGGAAGGGCTTTCATTACTATTTTATATTCCTTCTCCGCTTTTTTTATATCATTTCTAAATCTTTTAAGTTGCATAGCGTTTCTTTTTGCCGTAGCAAGCTGCTGTACGCGATTTTTATAATCTGTGGTTAATGCACCGATTTTTTGAGATTTTGGAAGATAAAATAAATACACAAAGGCTCCTGTCAGAAGCAGGAATGCTCCTGAGCATATAAAAATCCTTTGTGCTTTGGATATTTTTTCGATCTTTTCAAAAACGGGATCGAGAGATTCTAAAGATAAATTAATCTTTTTCATGAATTATTCTGCCTTACTTGCAGTCTCTTTTTGCAAAGATGCCTTCTCGCAGATGATTTCGAAACTTTTAAGATCAATACTTTTTTTGAACTTTTTTTGTTTTGTGATTTTTAAGATTACATTTTTATAAAGCTTTGAATTTTCAAGACGGGTCATAAAATCGGCTACCGTCTTATTATCTAATGCAATCCCCTTTGTACTAATTCCACTTTCTTTAGCTTCCAGGCTGGTAAGCCACATCCGTTTTTCTATCACCATGTTTGTCATGGCATCCAGCAGACGAACGCTCTTTTCACGGCTTACCTCAAGATTTTTTATCACGTCTGTTTTCTTTTTCAGTATAGCAAGCTTATTTTTTATTGATGTAATTTCTTTGTTAATCTTGTTATGTTTATGCATTTTTTTTGTTATGGTTGCTATTTTATTGTCCAGATCCTTTATTTTACTATTCAAAATCATATTATAATAAAATATGACTGCAAAAATAAATAAAAAAGAGAGAAGAAAAATGGAGATCTGTTGGCGAACATTCTCTTTTTTACGTGCGGCTCGAAAAGGCAGTAGATTGATTCGTATCATTTGTCATCAACTTTTCTGATAGCCAGGCCCATACAGATAGCAGCCTGGGGCGCTATTTTTTCAAGATAAGAAGTATCAAATCTTTTGCTGTTTACTTCAAAATTTTTAAAAGGATTGATTGTTTCAACTTCAGATAAAGTTTCCAAAGCCAAAAGCTGATGGAATTCCTTGATGCTGGCTCCACCTCCGCTAAGAACTATTTTTGTTATCTGATCATCAGGATAAGCAGAATAAAAAAAGTCAAGCGCCCGTTTTATTTCAGTGCACCAGTCAGAGACTACCGATGAAACAATTTCTCTTAAATCTTCAGCAGAAATTTTGTCTGTCAGTTCGTTGTGTTTAATTTGTTCGGCTTCTTCAAAAGAACAATCAACAAGGGAAATTATTTTCCGATTTATCATATTGCATCCAAGCGAAACATCACGCATGAATACAGAAGAATTTGATTTCAAGATGTTTAATGATGTCTTGCAGGCTCCAATATCTACCAAGGCAATATTTTCATCAGTTACGTCGTAATTTGCTTCAAAGATATTTTGTAGAGCAAAAGCGTCAATATCTATCACGCAGGGATTAAGTCCGGCCATTTGAACAAGATTGACATAGTCGTTAATCATATTTTTTTTAACCGCGACAAGAAGCACATCCATCTGGTCGGAATTGTTTTCACTCTCACCAAGTATCTGATAATCAATATTGACGTCACTTATGTCAAACGGGATATATTGTTCCGCCTCAAAATTAATTGCTTCCTGGAGTTGATCGTCCGGCATGGTTTGCACAGTAATCTTCTTTACAATAACAGAAAGGCCGCCGATTGATATTGCAACATTATTTGTCTCGATTTTATTTTCCTTAAAGAGCTGACGGAGTGAATCCGCGACGGTCTCAGCATCCTTTATTACAGCGTCTTCGATTGTCCCTGATGTAATATCCAGCATGCCGAAACTCTTTAAACTGCGGCTTTCTTTCGTTTCTATGATTTCAGCGGCCTTTAAAGTTCTTGAGCCAATATCAAGGCCCACAAGATGTGAAGTTTTTCCAAATAGCATAATATTCTCTTAACTGCTAAATATCTTGTTTTTATCGGAAAGACTATAGCCTAATGCTAAAATAATCTTTCTTTTGGTTTCCATGCGGCACGTCATACCTTTTTCTATACGAGCAATTGTAATAGGCGAAACTTTTGCTTCTCTCGCGAGTTCAGCTTTGCTCATAAGAAGAGATTCTCTTATTTTTTTCAGTGAATTTTTACTCATTTTTAAAAACCCTGTGTAAATGATGTGTTGATGAATTCGTGAAAAGTCAAATTTATCGAATGTGTCATTTCGACCGCAGGGAGAAATCTTATTTTTTTAATAGGTTGCAGAATAAAGATTTCTCGTTTCACTCAAAATGACAGGTCAGAGGGACTTTTTAAGAAACCGTTAAACTTGACTTTTTTAATAAAAGTAGCAAAATTTTCAAAAAGCTAAATTATTACAAAAAAATATTTTTATAATTTCTTATATCACTTTGACGTGTTTTTTAATTAAGTCAAGAGAATTATGCATAATTATATGTAATTTATCCCTAATTGCCTTATATTGTGTTGTTTTTCAATAAACTCACAATATATTGTATAATACAAAAAGCGCAAAGATTAACAAAACGATTATTTGATATTTATTATTCTTTAGGTACGTTTTTATAAGTTCATCAACTATAGATGGCTAAGTAAAAAGTTTCATATACAAGGCGTAGTGATTTTTCAGGATCGAAGGCATACGTATAGTATGTTGAGAGTCTGAAAAATCACTGCAACGCAGTAGATGGGACTTTTTACGACGCCATCAGCTTTACCT
>JAUVHU010000014.1 GCA_030593145.1 Desulfobacteraceae bacterium | reverse complement strand
TTTAGAAATCTTATATGTTTCAGTAACTAAAGTCATTGATTTTTGCCAGACCTGCAAATCTCTATATGTTTTTATTTTTCTTTGTGCCACTGTGCCTTTGCCCCTCTGTGCCTGAGTAGTTACTGTATTTAAACCTATCTGCGTTCATCTGTGTAAATCTGTGGCTGAATAGTTATAAATCCTGATAATCTGCGTTTATCTGCGTCCAATTTAGTTTTTTATGGAACTATGATGGTATCATCAGCCTTTATTAATATATTTTGACTAAAATCTTTACCTTTTACGATATTTTTATAATTTACTCTTATAATTTTGTCTTTACCATCTTCATGACGAAGAAGAATAATCTCTTTTTTTGATGCCCATTCGGTAAATCCCCCTGCAAGCGCAAAAGCTTGTAAAACAGTAAGATCTTTTATCAAAGGGTATTCTCCGGTTCGGGCTACTTCCCCAAGAATGTAAAATTTCTGACTCGTTGGTTCTTTTACTATGACGGTAACAGTGGAATTCTCAACAAATTCTTTAAGCCCCTTTTCGACATCCTCCTTTAACTGCATGGGGGTTCGACCGGCTGCCGGTAGGTCGTTAAGAAGTGGGAGCGAGATCATTCCGTCCATCCTGACAAAGGTCTCTGTGGACAGATCAGACTCTTTCCAGACATGTATTTCCAAAACATCGCCGTTACCTATTTTATAAACATGCTTAACGGGTTTAACGGCTTCTTTATTTTCTGAAGCAATTGCTTTTGCGTTATTTAAACATTCCGGCATTAAATTAAAGATTGGCATTAATGCCATGCAAAAAATGAATAGAAATATATGTTTTTTCATGATTTTTACTCCCCGCGTAAGGGTTCCAGGTTCAGGGTTCAGGGTTCAGAGGTTCAAGGTTCAAGGTTCAAGGTTCAAGGTTCAAGGTTCAAGGTTAAACTGATTTAGGGGTATAACTTGTGGTGGGCTTAAAAGCAAAAAGATGAAGAAAATCGCAAAGTAATTAACCTTTGAACCCTTGAAAAGATGAACGTCGAACATATTAAAAGATGAACGTCCAACATCGAACATTCAACATCGAATATTGAATGATGTTGTCGCTTCGCTCTTCAATTCGGGAAAACAGCAACCTTTGAACCCTGAACAGTCAGCTATGAGCCATGACCTATCAGCTGTGAGCTACAAGCTATCAGCTTTGCGCCATGCGCAAACATAGCTCCGCCTGGTCAATTACAGGCAAAATGCTTTGCAACTCATTGTTTTTACTAACTTATTTAAACAATAGCAGGGCTGAAGACAATACTTCAGCATACGCTCTTGCCAAAAAGCACGATCTTAATGGTTATACCTAAAATGAGCGATTAGCCATTAGCTTTTAGCAGTTAGCACAACAATTTAAATGTATTGCTAAAAGTCAACATTTCATGGGTGAAAATCGAATCGCTGAAAGCTAATCGCTCATCTTAGGTACGAATGCATATTTCATAGAAGCTAACGGCTAATTGCTAACAGCTAATCGCTTAACATAGGTTATAATGTTCAAGGTTCAAAGTTTGGGGTTTAAGGGTTTCTGGTTATAATATTTACAATAATCTTTATATTTTGTATAATTATTATAGTTTAATGAACTCAAATCAAACCAGTTGGCAATAACACCAAGCACCTTTTCTTTCCCTACAGATTGAACCAGATCTTTTACCGCTCCCCGTGGAGTACTTCCATATTTCACAACAACAATGATACCGTCTACCTGCTTTGCTATGGCATTTGACTCCGCGATAAATCTTGGCGGCGGAGAATCAATTATTATATAACGATCATGGTATCTTTTTTTTACTTCATCGAGCAGTTTTGACATTTTCTTTGAAGACAGCAATTCTGAAGGATTATGGGGCGGTTTTCCACCCGGCAGAATAGTCAGTTTTTTTAAAGATGTCTTTAGCAATAGTGAAGTAAGAGACATTTTAGACGCAAGATAATCACTTATGCCAGGCACGTTACTGAATCCAAAGTAACTTTGAATCTTTGGTTTGCGTATATCACAGTCTATAAGAAGAACATGCTCATTGATATTCTGTGCGATACTTACAGCCAAATTAGCGGCCACAAAGGATTTCCCTTCATCAGGAACAGCGCTGGTTACCATTAACAAACGAACCGGTTTGCCTGATACGGGAAATAAAAGATTGGTTCTTAAAATTTTAAACTGTTCGGATTCAAAGGACTGGGGTTGTAAAAGCGTAATCAAATTTCTGTCAACTTTATTTTTGTCGTTCAGCGCTTTACTGCTGTCAACAGCAGCAACCTGTTTTTTAAGATTAGCTTTTTCAAAATTATCGGAAACTTCAGGTGATGCAAAAGTATCCTTTGTTATAACCAGAGTCTGAAGTCTTTCCTTTGATTTTTCTAATGCGTCGAAAATTTTTCCCAATTTGTTTCCTCGTATGATTTTAGCTTTTTTACTAATGGTACATGGGTTCAGGGTTCAGGGTTCAAGGTTCAAGGTTCAAGGTCTAATTTACTCCTTTAAAAGTCAATAAAGCAAATCCTGCAAACAAAGTTATTGAGATAATGACAAAAATTGAACTCATTATCAGGTTCATGCGATGCCGGCTTTTATCTTTTGGCTGATATAATGTGGGTATGGTAGCTAATACCGGAAGTTCAAGATAAGACTCGATATCCTCAACCTTTTTAAAAGATGAATCATAATACTCCAGCAAAAATATTAACCCGGCTCCAATTCCCAAACCTGCTGCAACAGCAAGCATAAATATTTTCTTCATATTGGGTTCGACAGGCTTGGTTGGCAGTCTGGCAGGATCGAGAATACGAAACTGTTCTCCCTTTTGTTTTTTCTCCATGTTAACTGCTATTTGGGCTTCAAGCTTTCTGCTCAATAATGAATCGTATGTTTCCTTAATATTTTTATAATTTCTGCGTAAAGATAATAGTTCCTGTTCCCGTTTGGGAGTGTTTTCCACCCGTTTCTGGTAAAATTTCGACTGAACCTGCAACTTTTCAATATCCTTTTCAAGAATCCTGATCTCTCTTTTTATCTCATCACGCTGAATCATATTTTCATCATACACACCTTTTGTGATTCTCGATACATCCTTGTCCTGTTGCTTTACCGGTTCTTTTGCCTTTTTTTCAAGCTGTGCTTCAAGATCCCGTATCCTGCTTTTCAATCTGACAACATCAGGATGTCTATCTGTATATCCTGTCTTAAGACTTGCCAACTGTTCCCTTAGCTGAATCAAACCAGGCAAATCCCTTTTTGCATATTGAGCAGAACCGCTCTGCAACGATAAAGCGCTGTCAGCCTGTGTTCGATTTTTAAGTGTAACAAGACTGCTTTTTGCATCTCTAAGGCCTTCCTGCCTGCCGGTCATCTGCGCTTGAATTCTGTCAAGAATTCTCAGGTTTGTTTCAAGCTGTTCAGGAAGTTCGCCCATATATTTCTCGCGATACTGTTTAAGCGACTCTTCAACACCCTCCAGCCGTTTCCTCATAATGACAAGCTCGTCATCAAGGAAATCGCTGGTTCCAACAGCTTGAGCTTCTCTTGTTTTAAGGTTCTCATTTATGAAATAAGTTCCAAGCGCATTAACAATTCTCATAACCTTTACGGGATCTTCCCCTTTGAATGAGATTGTAAAAGCATCAGCACTCTTGCGTTTATCTTTTGTTACCTGAACAACAATCCGTTTTCGCAGGTTTTCAATCTTATCTTCAGAAAACATGTTTTCATATTCAGGCTTTGAAAAAAGTTTGAATTCATCAACAATCTTTTCGAGATAAGTACGACTCAATATCTGCTGTGATATGGAGCTGATTCTGGAATCAATATCAGAAGATACGATTGATTTAACAAAATTTGTTGGAACTTTCTGCGGCTGCACCAGTATTAATGTTTTTGCCTGATATTTTCTGGGTAATGTTAATTCCAGATAGATTCCTGACAGCATTGATAAACAAAAAGGGATGATCAAGAACCACCGGTATTTAAAAATCAACCCTAAAATGTACCTTGGATGTATTGTTTGATCTGTTGTTGCTTGCATTGTTGTTCTCTTTGTTTGAGGTTCAAGGTTCATGGTTCTGGGTTCAAGGTTCTGGGTTCAAGGTTCTGGGTTCAAGGTTCACGGTTCAAGGTTCACGGTTCAAGGTTCACGGTTCGGGGTTCGGGGTTCAAGGTTCAGGGTTCGGGGTTTCCTTTCTTTAGACCTTATTCGTAAGCCAGTAAATACTTAATGAAACCATGAATAGCAGCACGGGTGCGTCCGGTATGATTATACACATTCTGAAATTCAGCTTTCGTTATGTATTGTTGATCCAACGCCATATAAAGTTCACTCTGAACTTCGGTGCAAGACCGTTTTGCATATCGAAGAAAACGAATGAACTCCGGGTTTGTTTCCGAATCGAATCCTTCCGCAATATTGTGCATGGATGAACCCGCTGCATTTTGTATTTGCCCCTTTAAACCGAAGTCGCGAGCAAATTTGGTCTTCTTTGTCAGGTTATAGACCTTGCGAGCTAGCTCCCGTGCTAATTGCCATGCCTCAATATCTTCAAATCGTTCAATCCTCATTGCTCTCCAACCTTGAACCTTGGACCCCGAACCTTGAACCTTTTTTATTCAAATCAGATTGTACGCCTTGATCTTGTTCAACAAGGATTTATAGCTTATATTTAAGGCACTGGCAGCCTTTTTCCGGTTCCAGTTTGTTTGTTCAAGAGCTTTTTTTAGAAATATTCTTTCAGCTCGCGCTGTATATTCCCTGCCGATATCTTTTAAGGACACACTGCTTGACTCCTTAATATAATTTTTTATGTCTGAGAATTCTTCAAGAGCATATATATCATCGTAATAATCAAACAGGTCAGTAGTTTTATACATCTTATCAGATAGACCAAGCTTTTCAATCAGACCGTCTTCATTGCCCTGTAAAACAATGCTTTTAACCACGTTTTTAAATTGTTCGACGTTTCCCGGCCAATGGTAAGAACTAAATATTTTTTTTGCTCTTTTTGACAGATCATAATAACTTTTGCCAAATTCCATACAAAACTTGTCTGCAAAATAATCGGTCAGCAAAGGAATATCTTCTATTCTATTCTTGAGCAATGGAATCTCTATGCAGATTGTATTTAAGCGAAAATACAGATCTTTGCGAAATTTGTCCTTTTCAGCAAGCAAATCGATATCAGCGCTGGTTGATGCAATAATCCGGAAATTATGTTTTTTATTTTTAGCACAATCTGCTTCCAAAAAATAGAGCAAATTCCCTTGAAGAGCTGCGGGTATTTTATCAATTTCTTTAAAAAATAAAGTCCCTTTATTCGCGCTCTCAAATCCTGCCCTTTTTTTGGCGCTATTTTCTGTAAAACCACCATTACAGCGATCAAACAGTTCGCTTTCAAGCAACTCATGTGTAAGTTCGGCAGAATTAACTTTCACAAATGAACTATTTCTCGCAGCAGATGTATAATGTAAGACCCGCGCCACATGTTCTTTTCCTGTTCCAAACTCTCCCTTTATAAAAACCGTCTCTTTAGATTGACTTAATTCCGAAATTATTTTTTTTATCTTTAACATTTCATAATTCTGGCCGATTATCAGCGGAAAATTCTTTATTGTTTTTCTTTTCTCGTCTTTGGCCAGAATACCGCCTATCGCTTTCTTAATCTCATGCATTCCAGAATTTGCCTTTACTATAGGCACATCAGCAAACCCGTTAATATTTATAAAGTCATACATTTTTTCGTCATCTGATATAATAAGAACCGGCAGATTGTAATTTATTGTTTTAAGCGTGTTTACAAATCTAAAGGCTCTTTCCAAAGGAAGGAGACTGGAAATAACTATACTCGGGTTGAGTGAAGACAGGTTGTCAAGGCATATTGTTTCCTTTTCAAAACTAAAGGGTAGATATCCCCAACTGGTAATTATTGACCTAAGATAATTCCTGCGCGTCTGATCTGTTTCAATAAATACTATTTTATGTTGTTTTGCTGGTTTCATAAAAATAAAGGTTTAGCCACTAAGGCACTAAGACACAAAGATTATAACCTAAATTGAGCGATTAGCCATTAGCTTTTAGCAGTTAGCACAACAATTTCAATATATTGCTAAAAGTCAAGATATCACCCAATGGGTGGAAATCGAATCGCTGGTAAGCACCCGAAATAATACCTGCCGCGACGGGCGCGAGCACGGCAGGAGAGCTAACCGCTAATTGCTAAGAGCTAATCGCTCATCTTAGGTATAATATAAATCCCTTGATACCGTTTTTCAAAACTCTTTCTTTGTGTCTTCGTGTCTTTGTGGCTAAACTACTTTTTACAAGCAAAATACATGCCTCTGAAAGTATATTTTTAAAGGACAAACGAACAAGTATAATAAAAATTGCCTGTACCTTATTGAAATTATTACATTGCATGGCTTGTAAAATATTTTCAATCCGGAGTTTTTCACAGATATTTCAAAGATTCGAATGCAAAAATTACTGAAACTTTTCCTATTATTAGGAAAAACTTTTCACAATAATTATGAAGTTTTCTACCAATTAAAATTGTTCTTGCTAACTTTCTGAAAATGTTATAATTTAGCGTTGTAAAAAGTTTCATCTATAGTTAAAATTTTTTGAGGGACGTAAAATGGGTAAGCCATACAAATTATTAATAATAGATGACAATAAAGAGATTCTGACCGCGATTTGTGCTTTTTTCACGAATAAAAAATATGTTGTTGTTTGTGCTTCAGATGGTCTGGAAGGACTGAAATTCCTTGAAAGTGAAAAGAAAGGATTTGATCTGGTTATAACAGATATTGTTATGCCCAATATAAGTGGAATTGGTCTTATTGCAATGATCAAGAAAAAACACTCTAATACCCCGGTTATCGCGATAACGGGCTGGGGTGAACATCCTGAAGCTTTAGCCTCCGAAGCCAAGGCAGATCGAGTGTTGGAAAAACCCTTTGAACTTGTTCAACTTGCCAAATTAGTTGATGAACTTCTGGGATAGTTAAGCCACAAAGGCACTAAAGTGATCGGTTCAAGGTTCAGTGGTTCAGGGTTGAGGTTGGGGGGCAGGATTTAAATTATTTTAAGTATAACCTAAAATGAGCGATTAGCTTTTAGCAGTTAGCACAATAATTTCAATATATTGCTACCCATTGGGTGAATTGAAGGATGTTGTTACTTTTAATTCTTCAATTCCTCAATTCACAATTTATCAATTATATTCATCATTTGTGACTTAGTGGCTGAACTTTTACAAAAAAGGGTATAGCGCGCAAGGCTATGGAAATACCTCTAATTGGAAAAAGCAAAGATATTGAAAAAATAAGGGAGCTGATTAAGCATGTTTCCGGTTCGAGCTTAAATGTCGTAATTACCGGTGAAAGCGGCGTTGGTAAGGAGGTCGTTGCCCAAAATCTTTATTATAAATCTAAAAGAAATAATAAACCTTTTATAAAAATTAACTGTGCTGCCCTGCCGGAAGGTCTACTCGAAAGCGAACTGTTTGGATATGAACAGGGGGCTTTTACAGGAGCTCATAGAAAAAAGCGTGGAAAGTTCGAATTAGCCAACAAAGGGGTTTTATTTTTAGACGAAATCTGTGATATGTCCCTTGTCTTGCAGGCTAAGCTTCTTCATGTTCTCCAAAGTGGTGAGTTTAGCCGATTAGGTTCTGAAATAGATATAAAATCAGATGTGTGGGTTATAGCTGCCACCAACCAGGACCTTGAACAAAGTGTAAAGCAGGGAATTTTCAGAGAAGATCTTTATTACCGGCTGAACATCATAAGAATAACTATTCCTCCTCTCCGTAAGCGACCTGAAGATATTTCAGTTCTTATTAACTATTATTTAAAACAATACGCTTCCCGGTTTGATAATAAAAAGTTTGCTAAACCCAACCTTGATCTTTTGAAAAAACTGAACTACTACCACTGGCCTGGAAACGTCAGAGAACTTCAAAACTTTCTTAAAAAAGGTATGGTTATCGGCAATTGGGAAGAACTCGTTGATGAATTGGCGAGCTGCAATAAAACTGAGGACAATTCAATTTTACCCTATTCAGCACGAAACATTGTTGAAAACCTGTCATTTCTTGAAGAAAAAAATGGGGCGGACTTATCCTCTTTTTCCCTTAAAAAAATAAAGAAAAAGGCTCTGGAAAAAATTGAAAGAGAAGTAATTTCTTACGTGCTTGGAAAAACCGGCTGGAACCGAAGCAAAGCAACCAAAATTTTGAAAATAAGTTACAAGACCTTGCTGACTAAAATTAGTGATCTTGATATAAAAAAATAGGGTTCAAGGTTCAAGGTTCAGGGTTCGGGGTTCAAGGTTCAGAGGTCGGAAGTCGGAGAACAGAAGTCAGAGGTCGGAAGTCAGAGGTCGGAAGTCAGATATCAGAGGACAGGGGTCAGATCAGGGATTATTGATTAAAGATAGAGCACTTCGGTTTCTCAGCATAAACTCAGCGATTCCATCAATCATAAATCAACATTCATAAATCATCAATCCAAAGAGGTCAGGGTTCAAGATTCGGCAGTTCCTATAAAACAATGCAGGTCAGAAAATACAGTTCTGTATTACTTTACAACCTTTGAACCCTGAACCTTTTTATTAAATGGCTAATGCGGCGGCAAATGCCGCCCGGCGTTCACTGCTGAATCTACGATCGATGCCTTTTCTCAGATCTTCGATCTTCAATTCTACAACCATACTGATACGGCGATTTATACCGTTTCGGCGATCACCGTCGATCCTCCGGTCTATGCCACTTCGACGCTCCTCTTTAAATCTTCTATCCGGAATATGGTCTGTGTATGAGAAATTTCGTCTATCGACACCTGAACGCCTGCCTCCATTGTCTATTAATGCTAACGCTGCAGCCGAAATATTCATGGAATAAATCCTTAAAGAGAAAAGAAGCCGGAATGAAAGCTACATTTGTTCCATACCAACTCCTTTTCATGACTTTGTTTTAACCTACGTCAAGCGATTAGCTCTCAGCAATTAACGGTTAGCTCTCCCGCCATGCTCACGCACTGTCGCGGCAGGTCGCGGCAGGTATTATTTCGGGTGTTTTCCAGCGATTCAGTTTTCACCCATGAAATGTTGACTTTTAGCAATATATTGAAATTATTGTGCTAAAGGCTAACTGCTAAAAGCTAATGGCTAATCACTCATTTTCAGAGCATTATTTAAAAAACTTCTTCCTGCCGATAACAGCAAGGCCGAGCAGACCGGTGCCGAACAAAAGCATGGTCGCAGGCTCTACAACAGGTGTCAGGAATACATCATTAGCACACCAGGGTGTATAACCAATAAGAAAATTATCAGCAAGTAAAATTGTATCATTAAAAGTATATGTAAGAGTTGACCCATCCCATGCAACTGATGCGGAAGCGCTTGTGCTATCCAGCCAGTCATCATGTATTCCATTGGCATGGCCTACTCTGCCGCCAGAATAGCTAACATCTACATAATCATACGCATCAGAAGTCACACTATATATCTGTGTGCTTCCATCTGTTACTCCATCCGGCCTTTGATCCTCAGTAGTAGTGTATGCTGTCGGGTTATAGCCAGCATATACTATATAATCCCAGTCGTTCCACGTTTCACCAACAGAGCTACCACCAGTACTGTTGATAAAAAGAGCATCCCATTCTTGTCTACCGGTCATATATATTTCTACTGAACTTAAATATCCATCGTCAGTTGTTATCACCTCAGCGCCGGATATTACTGGAGTTCCATGTGTGTCGCTCGTAATACTGGTTGATTGATCAGGCCAGTTCGCATAAATATCATTATAATCGTAGATGATAGTAGCCATTGAAATCCCACTACATAAAAATACAGCTAAAAAAGTGGTCACTAAGATTTTTAAAAACTTTTTCATTAAATCCTCCTTTAAATTAATCTTTAATTTTGAGTTGTGAATTTTAAATTAACTTTTGCCTTTAATAATAACTTACTTTTTATATATTACCTCCTTTGATTAGCTCATACCCAAGCTCAAAGCTGATAGCTCATAGCAAAAGCCGAAACGCCTCTTTTAAGCTTTGAGCTTAATTAGTTAGTATTTTTTGCGAAATGTTCTCCTTCTCAAACCAGCCAAGCCGATAAGGCCGCTGCCAAGCAACAGCATGGTTGCCGGTTCAGGAACCGTACTTGCACCATCATGAGAAAATGGGGTGAAAACGTATTTCGCCTTGTTATTGCATAAGATTACGTGGTCATAGGCTATAATATCTACCCAGGTATAGCCGCTGACTGAGATATCGAACTTTTTGATCTCGCCGGCGGCAGTATCACCCCATTCGTCTCCGGGGATATAATTTTGAACAGTTTCACCCGTGCCGAAATCACCTATGAAGTACTCATAAAAATCCGTTGGGAAGACCCCGTGAGGAGGTATCTGCGTCCCATCTCCATCAAGCGGAGTGCCTGAGCCGAAGCCATAGGTGGCCGGATCCGGGTCGTCCGTTGCATATGAAACCCGGTAATCGTCATAATCAAGCCGATTCGAGTCTGGTCCCAAGTCCGGATCGTTAAAGGTCAGAGTAAAATCATCTATACCGCCACCCCCATAATCAGGAGAAGAAGGATCAAGCCATGTAACATCAATGGATCCGTTTTCATCAGTTGGAACCGCGGCTGCAAACTTGACATCATTGACATCTAAATTTGCTCCGATGACCCATAGTTCATAGTTATACGAGTTTATAATCCACGTTTCCGTTTCAGTATCATATGTTGCATTCGGTATGTAAATCTGAAGATTAGGAATAGCCCACAAATTAGAAGCAAAGCCGCATAAGACCCCTAAAATTAATGAAATGACTAAAAATTTATTTAATTTTTTCATAATATTCCTCATCACCTCCTTAAATATTAATGCCGTCATAAAAAGTCCCATTTACTGCATTGCAGTAATTTTTCAAAGGTTTTACTATATGTATGCCTTCGATCCTGAAAAATCACTACACCTTGTATATGAAACTTTTTACTTAGCTATCTATAGAAATTCGCAACTTTTTACGAATTCATCAAAGTTAATAAACTCGTAAAAAGCTAAGTTATGCCGCTTTGCGGCACTGTAATCAAAAAACAACTTGTCAATTATAATCAAAGGGTTATGATTGACAAGTTGTTTGAAAGTCTATTTGGTTTGTCATCTCGAGCAAAGCAAGAAATCTTTATTCTATAACCTACTGAATAGATAAGATTTATCTCTACTGTCGAAATGACAGATTTACTGAATTTGACTTTTTACAAAGCCATCAAATATTATCTTAATGCCGTTCATGTTATGCTGAATTATGACAAAGTCATGCAATTGAAATGCCAAAAAATGCACCATGTTTTATTGTTTTAAATTTCATAGAAATATTAAAATGTTGTATCGCTCCCTTTATTTTTTGCGGTATAAAAAACAGGGTATTTTCTATGTAAGTTATGTAACAATCACATGGAAACTATGTAATTTATTTCATAGGAACAGGGGTCGGAGATCAGAGGTCGGAGGTCGGAAGTCAGAGGAGAAAAAGAAACAGAGGTCAAATGTCGGAAGGTTGGAAGTCGGAGGTCAGAAGTCGGAGGTCAGAGGTCAGAGCTTGCCCGCCGTCAGTCTGGCGTAGTCGGAAGATAGAAGGCTATGAACGTCGAACATCGAACGTCCAACATCGAACGTCGAATTTTGAATAAGGTATTCTGCTGATTTATAAACTGGCGGAGCGAAGCGATTTCATCCACGCCAAGACGTGGTTCAACGTTCGACGTTCAAAAAAACGCTTTGCCCTTTGCACCTTGAACCTCTGAACCTTTGAACCTTGAACCTCTGAACTGTGAACCTCTGAACCATGAACAGTTACTTGCAGTTAAACCTATCTGCGTACATCTCTGCGTACATCCGCGAAAATCTGTGTCCTATATTCCCTTTGAACCTTGAACCTCTGAACCCTTTAATCAAGCAATTCTGCGGAAATAACAACTATTGATATAGCATCGGTATCTTTATTGCCGTTTCTGTCTATCACGGTAAAAGTAGCTGTATATGCGCCTTCATATTTAAAAACAATTTCATGCGTGTGCTGCCCGGAAATATCCGGAAATACTGAACCCAAATGCCATAAATACTTATAGGGAGGAGAACCACCAGTAGCGAGGCCTTTAAAAAAAACGGCTTCGCCTTCTTTTATTTCGATGTCAATGCCGGGTGAGATTATTTTTGCTTTCAGAGCAGTAAAATTGCTATCATTACCGCAACCGCTGCCTAAAACTATGACAGACATAAGTCCCAATACGAAAAGCAATCTAAAGATGGAAGCAGGTCGATATATGTTTGAATTTTTAGTTTTCAATTTTGAATTGAGACCTCTGTAATATGCTTTCAGTGAGCAAAACCCAAAAAATCATGCAGCAGGCCGTCTTGCACGAAACTCCAGAGTGAACCCTATGTCACCTTGAATGCGCCCAACCCTCAACCCTGAACCCCGAACCTTGAACCTTGAACCTGACAACCTGAATAGTTACAAATATATATCGATTCATTTATGCTGGCAAGGTAAAAAAGGGCGAGGTACAGAGTTCTGGGTGCAGAGACTTTTGCTTTGACATATTGATCTGTTTTTCTTATTGTTTGGCGATAATTGGTTTAAAGGTTCAAGGTTCAAGGTTCAAGGTTTAATGTTTAAGGTTCAGAGGTTTCTGTTTTCCCGAATTGAAGAGCGGAGCGACATCATTATTCGACGTCCCGCCGTGCTCGCGCCCGTCGCGGCAGGTCGATGTTGAATGTTCGACCTGCCGCGACGGGCGCGGGCACGGCGGGTGTTCGACGTTCATCTTTTCAAGGGTTCTGGGTTCAAAGGTTGACAGACTCATGATGCTTGCCTGGTGAAATAAAGGGCTTGGAGCCTATACAAAAATATATTTTTACGAGGTCTGAAGTTATTTTCACTTGACGACTTAGTTTAGCTGAGTAATTACTATCCAACAACAGAAGTTTTTTTAAAGAAATAAATCAATATCCTTCACTTCGATATTTTCGTAATTCAAAATAAAGGGGGTTAAGCGATGTTTCGGCTAAAAACAGTATTATTGCTTTTTTTGTTTATACTTTCTTCTTTGTATGCCTGCTCTTCAGATGAAGAAAAGAAAGTTTCTTATTTTGAAAAAGGCTCTGCCTATTTTGAGAAGGGAGAATACAAAAGCGCTGAGCTCGAATTTAAGAACGCTGTTCAGATTGACCATGAATATATCGAAGCTCATTTAAAGCTTGGTGAAACCTATCTCAAGTTAGGCAATCCTCAAGGTGCCTTCAGGTCATACTCAATTGCCGCAAAACTCGATCCTGATAATATAGACGCCCAACTTAAGCTAGCCACCTTTTATATGCTGGGCAAAAAACTAAAAGAGTCCAGAGAAAAAATTGATGCGGTTTTGAACAAAGAACCAAATAACATAGACGCGCTGTTTCTACTCGCCAATATTCTTGAAAGAGAGAAAAACCTGTTTGAAGCCGCAAAACACTTTGAGAAAATAATAGATGTTGATAGCAAGGAGACACGTGCCTATCTTGGATTATCCAGGATATTAACCAGGCAGGGAAAACTTTCAGAAGCCGAAAGGGTATTAAAACTGGCAGTTGACATTGATCTCAATGCTATTCCTCCCCGTCTTGCTCTCTTTGGTTTTTACGTTAGCAATAAGGAGTACCATCGAGCAGAAGCATTGATAAAAAAGACAATTAACGACAATCCTGAAAATGCAGATCTGCGCATAGTACTCGGTAATTTTTATTTCCGTCAAAATGATCAGTCAAAGGCAGAGGCAGCGTATCTAAAGGCAATTCAAATTGACACAACAAATATCAAACCGTATTTGATTATTGCCGGATTTTACGACGCCACCGGCAATAAAGACAAAACACTCTCCATGTACCAAAAAGCTCTGGACCTTCAGCGTGATGATATTCGAATAAAAAATGCCATTGCCAGGTATTATATAAAGAATAGAGAGCTTGAAGAAGCCGAAAAATATATCGCGAAAATTTTAAAAGAAAGACCCAGGTATTATCCCGCCCGAACATTAAAAGGAGAACTTCTGGTCTTAAAACGCAATTATACTGAAGCGATTGAATTGTTTGGTCAACTGATCAAGGAAGAACCCGGATTTGCTCAAGCCTATTACTTCAAGGGCATTGCTCACTTAGGCATGGGTGAAACGCGGTTAGCCAAGCCTGCTTTAGTCAAGGCCATTGAACTAAACCCAAGAAACATTAAACCAAAGCTTTTATTAGCTGAGATATATTTTCGTGAACGTGAGATTAATCTTGCACAGGAAGAAATCAAGGAAATTCTTAAAGTTCAGCCTGAAAATTATCGGGCAAGACTTATGTTAGGCAATATTTTTATTTATCAGAAAAAAATCAGTGAGGCAAAGGCTGCATTTGAATCTTTGATTAAACTCGCTCCGGAAAACCCGGCAGGCTACTTTCGCCTTGGGATTTTACAACGTTTGCTGAAAGAGTATGATCCTGCCTTATCTAACTTTAAAAAGGCGATGTCTATCAATCCAAACCTCATGGATGTATTTACCAATATCGTTATTTTGCATGCCACCAAGAAGGAATTTGCCACAGCAATTGCAAAATGCGACCAACATATGAAAAAGGTAAATGATAATCCTATGCTCCTGGGAATCATACACAACTTGAAAGGAAGTATCTACCTTGCGCAGCAAAAAGAAAAAAAGGCGGAAGAATCATTCCAGGCAGCCTTAAAAGAGAACCCAAACTTTCTGCGGCCTTACTTTGCACTTGCCGGCATATATCTTAAGCAAAAGAAAGAAGATAAAGCCATTGCCCAGTATAAAGCAGCTCTAAAAAAGAATCCAAAGCAGGTGCAACCCAACATGCTTCTTGGCACGATTTATGACATGCAGAAAAATTTTGACCTTGCTGAAAAACACTATAGAAATACCCTTGCTATCAATTCCGAATTTGCGCCTGCGGCCAACAATCTGGCTTACCTGCTGGCGGCACAAGGCAAAAATATTGATGAAGCCCTGGGTTTTGCCCGAAAGGCAAAGGAGAAACTTCCTAATGATCCGAGCATAATGGACACGCTCGGATTGATTTATTACAAAAAGGGTTTGTATGACAGCGCCATAGGTGAATTTACCGACAGCCTGGACAAAATGCCGGATAATGCAACCGTTCATTATCATCTTGGCATGACATACTACAAAAAAGGCAACAAAGAGCTTGCCGAAAAAGAACTGAAAAAAGCTTTAAGCCTTGATGACGGTTTTGATGGTTCTGAAGAGGCAAAACGGATAGTGTCCGAGCTGTAAACCTTGTCAATTAGTAATAGTTCAGCCACAAAGACACTAAGACACCAAGATTATAATATAATTCTCTAACGAACTTCATAAACTTTTTCGAGCAAACCTGGTATTAATATCATATGTACGCTATATGCCGCATCAATTTTTCAGCAATAGATTCTTCTCTGCTCGGGCGTGTCCGCACGCAGATAGGTCTTTCTGATAAAGGTTTAAAATTCATATCTCTTCTTTGTGCCTTTGTGCCTTTGTGGCTGAGTTGTTACGTCAAATGAAATATTTTTCACTTAAGATACTTATTTTATGTATTCTGCTGCCGCCGGTTTTATATATTTTCTCAATACAGCTTATAGAGAGTCATCTTCAGAACAAGTATTTACATGAAATTGAAGATATATATACCGGTGATACCAGCCCGCTATTTGATGGAAGCATCTGCCTTAAAGATGCCGTTACCGACAATATCGACCTTTATCTGCAAAAAAGCAGATTAATACCATGGGGTATTAAGGTTAATGTTACAATTGTCACTAAAAGCGGCACGCTGTTATATCCGGCAATTATTGATAAAAAACACTCTCCGTTTCCCTCTGACCCGGTACAAATCGCCACAGATAATTATAACCTCTTTAATGAAGGAATTGTAGTGTCTGTCGACCTGAAAGTAGGACACAATACCCTGTTTTCAAATTTGATACTTGCTTTCTATATCTTTTTATCTGTGTTTGTTTTGTATATTTACTACAGGGCTGGCGCAAAAATGGCAGAACAAGACGATATGGAAAAAAGAGGCGAGATTGAAAGGCTTCTTGGACTGGAAAAAGATCGTGCAGACAGCCTATCGGGCCTCAGGCATGAAAGGGAAATCCTTTTATCCGAATTTCAAGTAATAGAAAAAAATCTCGCCCATGCAAAACAAAAAGCCGATAAAAATGAAGAGGAGATGATTCGGGATATTGTTGATCTTGAAGAAAAAATAGAAAAAAATCTCGCCCTTCAGGACGAACAGCAAAAGCTTATCAATTCCTTAAAAGAAAAAACAAAGGATTATGAAAAAGAAAAAATAAAGAATTATGAAGCAACACAAAAACGATTCAGGACACTGTATAAAAATACTTCCGTCAATAAAAGGGCTGTTAGCGGTTTTCTTGATCTTACTGATGAATTAAAAATAAAAGGCGAGGAAGTAATTCACCAGCTTAACGAAAGCCCGCAACTTGTACCGATAAAAAGGAAGGTATTTGGGAAAAAAAACAGGGAAAAGGTCCTGGAGGTCATCTTTGCTTACAAGGGGCGCCTCTATTTTCGCAAACAGAAAAACAGTAAAACAGAAGTTCTTACCATAGGAACTAAAAACACTCAGACAAAAGATCTTGAATTTCTTTCCAGCTTATAAATATAGAGGTTCAGCCACTAAGGCACAAAGACACAAAGAAAGGATATGATTGAACGGCAGAGTAAAGAGTTTTTTGAAAAAGAGTCTGACAGGATAACAGGATAGACAAGATTTTATTTAAAGTGCGCAAACAAAGTCAACTCTCATTGCAGCTATCCAGTAAATCATAATCCTGAGAAAGGCATATAAATGAAACACAGAGAATTGACTGAAAAAATCATTGGTTGTGCATACAGAGTTTAAAACCGAATGGGTTATGGTTTTCTGGAATCTGTTTACGAAAAATGCTTGCTCATAGAACTGAAAAAAGCCGGTTTATCTGCTGTTTTTCAAAAACGTATAACCGTATCCTACGATAATGAAGTCGTTGGAGAATTTGTCGCTGACATCATAGTAGAGGACACGATCATTTTAGAATTAAAGTCGGTAAGACGAATCATTCAAGCCCATGAAGTTCAGATGGTTAATTATCTTGTTGCCACTGGGAAATCTATAGGTTTAATTATTAATTTTGGTGAACGGAAAGTTGAAATCAAACGTAAAGTAAGGGATTTTGATGAGGATTTGCAGGATGAGTTTTGATGTTTTAATCCTGAATATCCTGTTAATCCTGTCAAAAAAGTCTCTTTGAAAGGCCTAAATCGTTACAATGTATCTTTCATACTATAATTTAATAGAAAAACCTTTTCAGATCAATACAGATCCAAAATTTCTCTGGCAGGGAGAAAAGCACAAAGAAGCCTTTGCCATGTTAAAATATGGAATTCTGGACAACAGGGGATTTCTGTTTCTTGCGGGCGATGTCGGCACCGGAAAAACCACTCTTATAAACAACCTGACAAACCAGCTCGGAGATCAAATAATTTTCGCGATTATTCCTGACCCCGGCCTGGAAAAAATCGATTTTTACAACTTTATTGCGGCAGCCTTTAATTTTAACAAACGATTTAACAGTAAAGGCGAATTCCTTGTCTGTTTTAGCCGATTTTTACACAAAGCATACATAAACAATAAAAAAGTATTGCTTATTATCGATGAGTCACAAAGGCTGACCAATGAACTTCTTGAAGAAATCCGTCTTCTGTCAAACATAGAAAAGCACGATGCAAAGCTGATCAATATTTTCTTTGTCGGCCAAAACGAATTTACAGATATTTTACTCAAGCTGGAAAACAGGGCGTTAAAGCAAAGAATCACAATCAATTACCGAATCGATCCTTTGACGGAAAAAGAAACAGGACAATATGTCCGGCATCGTTTAAAAATTGCTGGATCACAAAAAAATATTTTCACATCAAAAGCGATTCATGAAATCTTTGCCTTTTCCAAAGGTTATCCACGTTTAATAAACATTGTTTGCGATCATAGCCTGTTAACCGGATATGTTAAGGAAAAAAAGGCAATAGACGCCGGTATTGTAAAAGAATGCGCCAAAGAGCTGAAAATATCGCCCCAGATCGTAGAAAAAAAGAAACTAAAACATTTAGAAACAGCAAAAAAAAAGCAAGTAGACACGCAAAAGAAAAGTAGAAAAAATAAAAGGAAAATTGCCGGATATATCTATCTGTTATTTCCATTGTTGCTTATTGCCGGATATATTCATTATTCCTATGACACAAAAGAAATACCGGTAAAACAGATAGCTAAAATTCCTGACAAGTCCGCACAAAAACAAGAACAAATTCTGCAACAACCTGAAAAGTCTGTACAAGAACAAAAACAAGCTCCGCAACAACCTAAAAAGTCTGTACAAGAACAAACTCTGCAATCAGACACAAAAGAGAAAACCGGCATTAAAGTCGCCGGCCAAAAGGAAAATCAGCAGGTTCCCCTCTTTCCCGATCAAAAGTTAATAATTTCTTTTGCCTACGATTCAATCGAACTTTCAAGCGATGTATTTGAAAAACTTAACCTGCTCGCCTCAGCCATGATCAGCAATCCTGATACAGGAATCGTTGTTAGAGGATATGCCGGCAAATTAGGCGGTTCCATATACAACATAAAACTATCCAGGTTTAGAGCAAATATTGTAAAAAATTATCTCGTGGCCAGAGGGGTTAACCCATATAAAATCAAAACTCTTGGAATGGGACCTGTGACGCAGACTGAAACCAATGGCGTTGAGAAAAGTGGGATGCCGGATCGCAGAGTCGAAATCGAACTCGACATGAGTAAACAGTAATGATGGTATCGTAAAAAGCTATATTATGCCGCTTTGCGGCGCTGTAACCGAAAACAACTTGTCAATCATATCAAAAAGTTATTTGAAAGATATTGCAGATTCGAGATACAATTATTTGAATATCGAATATCGAACAAGGAATTTCGAATGACGAAGTGTGGAATCGCAGAGCTCTATCTTTTTAAATATTAAAAATGATAGAATACCTTACTTCGACATTTATAATTCCTTGTTCGATATTCTGCGGTTCAAAACAGGTTCGCAAGGTTGGTTTTTTCAAAAAAACAAATTAATTTACTATGTGTACTCTGTGATCTCCGTGGTAAAAGTTTTTTTGCATAAAGCTAAAATATTACCAAACAAATTATTATGAATTCTGATCAAAAAAAGCCTAAGGTTATTGTTGTTTGCGGACCTACCGGCGTTGGAAAAACATCTGCGGCAATCGGAATTGCAAAAGAATTTAATGGAGAAATAATAAATGCTGATTCCATGCAGATTTACAAACATATGGATATTGGCACGGCAAAGCCGACACATAAAGAACAAGCATGTGTCAAACACCATATGATAGACATTGTTAATCCTGACGAACCATTTGATGCCGCAAAGTTTGCCGAAATGGCTCGCAAAATAATTGCGCGGCTTTATAAGCGAAACATTACACCTTTTATTGTCGGAGGAACAGGGTTTTATATCAAAGCGTTATTATACGGTCTGTTTCAGACAGAACCGGTTGACCATGATTTTCGTTTACGCTTGAAAAACGAAGCGGAAATTGACGGCGCTGCCTTTCTTCACAAACGTTTAAAGAAATACGATCCTGACGCAGCAGAAAAAATACATCCTAATGACACCTACAGAATAATCAGAGCCCTTGAAATACTGGAAGCAACCGGAAAGAGTATATCGGAATATCATCAAGAACACAGGTTTACTGACAATCCATTTGAAGTTCTGACAATCGGTCTGCATATGAACAGAGAGGTTCTGTACGACAGGATTAATCGCAGGGTAGATGCAATGATAAGCGCGGGGCTTCTTGATGAGGTTAAGAAGCTTGTCAGCATGGGTTACACTAAAGATCTGAAACCGATGCAATCAATCGGTTATCGCCATATAATAGATTTTATCAAAGACCGTATTTCATGGGATGATACATTGCAAACCTTTAAGCGAGACACAAGAAGATATGCAAAACGACAGTTTACATGGTTTAAATCAGAGGCCCAAATTATATGGACAGAGCCGAAAGAATTAACGGAAATGTGTCGATTAATAAAAAACTTCCTTTAACCTTGATGAACTCGTAAAAAGTCTTTTGTGAACGGCTTTGAGCATTTTGGGAAAAAAGCAATTGTGATGTTCATCGTCAAGAAATGCAAGCTGTTTGAGGCAGTTAGACCGAGTTCTTGCATTTTAGATGAACATCACAATTGCGCCCAAAATGGTCATGAAGTGAACAAAATTGACTTTTTACGAGTTCATTAACCTTAGGTTGAAAAAATTCAAAAAAAATTATAAATAATTCATATGAAAATCGCCATAGCACAAATAAACCCGATAATCGGTGACTTTAGTCATAATTTCGACAGAATAATCAATTTTGCCGATAAAGCAAAAACACTTTCGTGTGATCTTGTTGTCTTTTCCGAACTTGTCATTTCCGGATATCCCCCGCGGGACCTTTTGGAAAAGAATGATTTTATCGAGGCAAATCTTGCATGTTTAAACAGACTGTTGGAATCGATACATGGAATCGGAGTAATATGCGGGTTTGTGGATAAAAATCCTGACAAGGAAGGCAAATCCCTTTATAACTCGGCTGCATTGTTTGAGGATGGTAATTTATTATATAAGATTAACAAAAGGCTTCTTCCGGCTTATGACGTATATGATGAAACCAGATATTTTGAACCGGACCTGTTATGCGAATCTTATCCTTACAAAGGCCGCAGAATAGGACTCACCATCTGTGAAGATATATGGAACGATAAAGATATTATTAAAAAAAGAGCCTACAGCATGGATCCTGTAGCCTTGATGATACAGGACGGCGCAGATCTTATTGTGAATATCTCCGCATCCCCGTTTTATGCCGGCAAAAATGAGTTCAGGCAGAATATGCTCGGCTCGATAGCCGGGAAACACTCTGTTCCTTTAATATACGCAAACCAGGCAGGTGGAAATGACAGCCTCCTTTTTGACGGAATAAGCACAGCCTTTGATCAACACGGGAAAATAGCAGCAAGAGCCTGTGATTTTGAGGAAGACCTTGTGGTCTTTGATTCAGAGGCTGATGAATCATCTGAATCTATAAAAAACAACCTCCATACTATAGCGGATTCGGTTGAGGAATCTATCCTGAAAGCTCTTGTCATGGGAACAAGAGATTATGTAACAAAGTGTCGTTTTTCAAAGGTTGTTGTGGGATTAAGCGGAGGAATGGATTCAGCCCTGACCGCATATATTGCAGCAATGGCGCTGGGACCTGAAAATGTTCTGGCCGTATTTATGCCATCACAATATACTTCCGTAGAAAACTATAATGATTCAAAAAAACTTGCAGAAAATATCGGAATAAATCTTATCAAGATTCCGATTGACGGCATATTCAAAGAATTTTTAAAACACCTTTCACCCTGTTTCAAAGAAGCAAGCCCGGATATTACCGAACAAAACATTCAGGCAAGAATCAGAGGAACCGTTCTCATGGCCATATCCAACAGGGAGGGCCGCCTTCTTCTTTCAACAGGCAACAAGTCAGAACTCAGCGTAGGTTACTGCACCCTCTATGGCGACATGAACGGAGGTCTTGCCGTGATTTCAGATGTGCCGAAGACGGTTGTTTATGACCTGGCCCGCTTCATAAACAAAGAAAAGGAATATATTCCCAAAAGGATAATTGATAAAGCCCCTTCAGCCGAACTCAAACCTGATCAAAAAGACCAGGACGACCTGCCTCCATACGACATACTGGATTCAATATTATATGGATATATCGAAGAGTTAAAAGGAGTTAATGAACTTGTTGAAATAGGCTATGAAAGAAAGCTTGTAGAAGAAATTGTCCGCAAGGTTGATCAAAATGAATACAAGAGACGCCAGGCAGCGCCTGGCCTCAAGGTTACATCAAAGGCTTTTGGCGACGGCAGGAGATATCCATTAGCTCATAGATACAAGGATTGTTGATTTATGATTGTTGATTTATGATTGATGGAATCGCTGAGTTTATGCTGAAGAACCGAAGTGCCTTGTTTTTTCAATCGACAATCAACAATCAACAATCCAAAGTGGTCGAGCAGGAAATATAAACCATGCAATCCTTTGAACCCTGCTATATTAAAACATATAAGGAAGGGTTATTTAAGAAAAGGATAGAAAAAGCCTGGGATATATTAAAGGCATGCGATCTTTGCCCAAGGAGGTGCGGGGTTAATCGCCTTTCAGGCCAGACCGGTCTTTGCAAAACAGGTGAAAAGGCGTATGTTTCCAGTTATAATCCTCACTTTGGCGAAGAATCTCCACTGGTTGGAAATAATGGCTCGGGCACCATCTTTTTCACACACTGCAATCTTCTCTGCAACTTTTGCCAGAATTATGATATCAGCCACGAAGGACACGGAGAAGAAATAACTTGCGAACAGCTTGCCGGCATAATGCTCTTTTTGCAAAATTCCGGGTGCCATAATATAAACTTTGTTACTCCATCACATGTTGTGCCGCAGATCCTTTCCGCTCTTGAAACAGCAATCGAAAATGGATTACGCGTTCCCCTGGTTTACAACACAGGCGGTTATGATCGTGTTGAAACCCTGGAGCTTCTTGAAGATATTTTTGACATATATATGCCTGATTTTAAATTCTGGGATCCAAAAGTCGCCGAACTCACCTGTGAAGCTCAAGATTATCCGGAAATAGCGCGCAATGCCATACTTGAGATGCATCGCCAGGTTGGTGATCTTGTCATTGATAAATCAGGCCTGGCAAGGCGCGGCCTTTTGATAAGACATCTTGTCCTGCCTCACGGACTTGCCGGAACACGCGATATAATGAAATTTATCGCCCAAAAAGTATCCTCAAACAGCTATGTAAACATTATGCCACAGTACAGGCCTTGCGGCAGGGCCTATGAAATAAAGGAACTCTCTAATTATCTTTTGCCTGAAGAATATAAATCAGCGCTGCTGGCAGCAAAAGAAGAAGGTATTTTGCGGCTCGACAAGCCGTTTTTGTCATCATCTGTTTGACTTTCCATTAAATTTTTAATAAATACTGATTAAACGAAAACTCACTGAATTGATTTGATTTGTTATTAAATAGTAGCAGGCTTTTAAAGTGAATAATGGAGGTATTAATGCCGGATAACGAAAGGCGCAAACATCCCAGATATGAAGTCAGATGGCCTGTAACTGTGTTTATTGGTGACGAGAAATTCACAGGAGAAACCATTAACATTAGTATTGACGGTTTCTCCATCTGTTGCGAAACACCGCTGCATATTGATCAGGATTATCGCATACTCATTCAGCCCCCTGATCATCCTATTATAAATATCACCGGCAAGGCAATCTGGTCAAATCTTTATGGTGTTGATGAGAAGAATACTACCGTTGGCATGGGCATTTGCTTTGTTGAAATATCTAAAAATAACCGTGATTTCTTCAACGATATAATCTCAACCCATTTGAAGCTAAGCAATAAGACTACTTAAAAAGCGAGCTCATCAGGCCACTCCCTGTCATGGCCGTCCATAACTCCTTTTTTACAGGCGTCAATAACTAGTCGGTTATTATGAAATATCATATCACAGCCCGGATCAACGTTGTTAAACAGCTTCCACAGCATGAGAGAACGGTCATTAAGATCGATCTCTTTATCAAACAGAACAAAAATATTAAACATATCAAGTTGATTCAGGCCTAATAAAATTGAGGCAAAATCCTTTCCCCCTCTATCAATAGTCTTTTCCACAGAAACAGTTAGAATCCTGTTTGAAATCTCTTTGCCTTCCTGAAGCTTGTTAAACAGGTGCCTGCATTCTACAGATCCCGGCACACTGTTTTTGATTATATCAAACAGGCTGGTTTCAGAAGGAGGTTTTGACAAAAAACGTCTATTACTTCTTGGAGGTTCTCCTTTAAATCTTGCTGTAAGGTCAATTCCTATCTTGTTCCCATAATTGACAAAAGGCGATGAGTGATCAAGCACGTCGAGAACACCCTTGGCAATGGTAATATCGGAGGTTATGTCGAGCCTTGACAAAAGCTCTTTTATTATTCTTTCAGGATTCTGCGGGCTGATATTTTTATCAACAATCATTATTGCCTTGCAAAAGCTCATCTGGCCCTGCCCCCACAGTCCGCTTATTACTTTTTGCGCATGCCCGGAATATTCTTTGTCAATAGACACAACCACAATATTATGGAATACGCCTTCCCATGGAAACCAGTAATCACATATTTCGGGCATCACAGTCTGAAGCAAGGGAAGAAAAAGGCGCTCTGTAGCCTTGGCCATATAACAGTCTTCCATGGGGGGGCGTCCGACAAGTGTAGCATTGTAAATCGGATTTTTTCTATGAGTAATAGCGGTAACATGAAATACAGGGTAGTCGTCAGCAAGTGAGTAATATCCTGTGTGATCTCCAAAGGGACCTTCTCTGCGAAGTTCGCCGGGATCAACATACCCTTCAAGAACAAATTCGGCTTCAGCAGGAACTTCCATGTCCACAGTAAGACATTTTGCCATCATTACCGGTTTTTTCCGTATAAAACCCGCAAGAAGCATTTCATCCACACCTCTCGGCATCGGAGCGGTAGCGGCATATATGGTGGCAGGATCAGCTCCTATAGCAACAGCAACCGGCATACTTTTGCCGACAGCAGAATATTCATTGTAGTAATGAGAACCATCTTTATGAATATGCCAGTGCATCCCTGTTGAGTTTTTATCAAAGATCTGCATTCTGTACATTCCAACATTGCGTTTTCCGGTTTCAAGACTCTTTGTAAATACAAGGGGAAGGGTGATAAACCGACCTGCATCTTCAGGCCAGCAGTGAAGAACAGGGAGTTTTGAAAGATCGATGTCATCATCTTTATATACAACCTCCTGGCATGGCGGGGTTGATGCCCTGAATGAACGGGGAAAGAATTTTGCAAGGTCGAAAGCCATCGGCAGCATTTGCAGGGCTCCCATTAAACTCTTTGGAGGGTTGAGATCAATATATTCCTTTATTCTTTCTCCTAACTGGTCAAGATGATCCACCCCGAGGGCCATACAGATTCTACGGGAACTCCCGAATATGTTTGTGGCAACAGGGAACGAAGAACCCTCTACATTTTCAAAAAAGAGCGCTTTACCACCACCCGGGCTTTTTGACTCTCTGTCCGTAAATTTGCTGATCTCAATGTGCGGAGAAACCTGATCGTGTATATGTTTGAGTTCTCCTGCCTTATCAAGAGTATCTAAAAAATCTTTTAAGTTTTTATACAATGCTGCTTCCTTTTAAGATCATTCATTATTTCATCGCTCGTTGCAGGTTACTCGCTACTCGTTGCTCGTTTTTCTGGCCTCTGATTTCAGCCTTCGTTTCTTTTGTTTTTCATTCGACATTGGATGTTCGATGTTCGATGTTGGACGTTCATCTTTTTTCTCTTCTCTCCTTCTGACTTCTGACCTCCGACCTCTGACCTCCGGCTTAGCTTACCCCCCACTCTTTAGAAAGATCATGCTCAATATTCAGATGGTCGAGAACTCTGGCGATTACTGTATCGACAAGATCGGAAATTGTTTTTGGATTAAAATAGAAGGAAGGGGAAGGAGGCATTATTGTAGCTCCTGCCATTGCCGCACTATGCATATTCTTTAAATGTATAATGCTTAAGGGAGTTTCTCTGGGAAGCAATATCAGCGGACGTCTTTCTTTAATACTCACATCCGCGGCTCTGTGTATGAGATTGTCCGCTATCCCGGACGCAATTGCTCCAAGGGTCTTCATCGAGCACGGGGCGATAACCATGCCGTCATTCCTGAATGATCCGCTTGCAGGGGGAGCAAAAAAATCATCTTGATCATATATATTTAAACCGGAATTTTCATGAAAAACAATTCCCTGGTCTTTTAAAAATGATGAAAATGGTTCTCCCTTGTAAGCGGTTTCATGTTCAAGCACCTTCATGCCTGCCTTTGAAATAATAAGATGTATTTCTACAGGCCTGCTTAAAAGCGCCTTTAAAAGCCTTATTCCGTATATAGATCCTGAAGCTCCGCATACCGCCACCACAATTTTTTTGCTCACATCCACCGCCTGACCAGCTCATCTGCCAGTATACCGGCAAATAAAGTTATGGAAATTATACTGTTAACATGAAAAAAGGCAACATTCAGCCTGCTTAAATCAAAAGGCTTAACCAGCCTGTGTTCAACAATGAACAAGATCCCGATTATTACCACTGCGCCTAAGTATATCAAGTTCATATCAAAGGCAATATAGATGGAAAAGAAAAACATAAAAGATAAAACATGTAAAATTGAAGAGATTAAAAGCGCCCTTTTAACGCCAAACCGCGCGGGTATGGAATAAAGCCCTTCTTTTTTATCAAAATCAATATCCTGGCATGCATAAAGAATATCGAATCCGGATATATAGGTCATAAGGCCAAACGAAAGAAGCATGACCGGCCAGAAAAAGATGTTGGTCAGCGCTATCCATGCTCCAAGAGGCGCAAGAGATATTACGAATCCGAGGTAGATGTGGGAAAAACATGTAAACCTCTTTGTATAGGAATAGAAAAAGAGCAGGACAAGAACGGGAAAGGAAAGATAAAAGCATAAACTGCCAAGCATTGCCGCGGCAAATATAAAAATACAGGAAAAGACAATTACAAACATCTTTGCAGAAGTTAATGAAAGCTTTCCGGAAGGAATTGCCCGTTTTGATGTGCGGTTGTTCTTTGAATCAATTGTTGCATCAACAATCCTGTTAAAACCCATGGCAGATGAACGCGCCCCGATCACAGCCACAAGAATCCATAAGATATCCGTTATATTCACCTGATGATATCGCATGGCAAGCACCACCGCTGAAAGGGCAAAAGGAAGAGCAAATACGCTGTGGCTGAATTTGATCATCCTGCCATATGTAAAAATCTGCCCAAAGAAACCTTTATTAAACATCATATTTTCCATGATTTTATCTTTGATGATCTCGTAAAAAGTCGTTCACAAAATGGATTTTTTACGATGCCATCATCTTTGAGATCTTTAAAAAATGTTCAATCAATCCACACACCATCAATCACAGCGCCGCATTCCGGACATCGTCCATGCTGCAAAAAGTTTTCGTTTATAGAAAAACCCCACCTGTCAATCAGGATTCTACCGCAACCATAACAATAGGTCTTCTCTCCGCTGTCACCAGGCACATTTCCAGTATAAACATATTTCAAACCGGCCTTTATTCCTGTCTCACGTGCTCTTGCAAGAGTCTCAACCGGCGTGGAAGGCCGGTCTGTAAGCTTGTATGTCGGATGAAACCGGCTTATATGCCATGGTGTATCGGTACCCAGAGAATCTGCGATAAATAATGCCAGATCTTTAAGCTCTTTGCCGGCATCATTCAACCCGGGAATAATCAGGGTGGTAACCTCCACAAAAATTCCAAGTGACTTCATAAGCTTTAATGTCTCTTTTACAGGCTCAATCCTGCTGCCGCAATATTCCTTGTAAAAACTATTCGTGAATGCCTTTAAATCAACATTTGCCGCATCAAGAAACGGGCTGATCATTTGCAGAGCTTCTGAGGTCATATAACCGTTTGTTACAAACACGTTTTTAATTCCCTTTTCATGAGCAAGTTTTGCAGTATCAAAAGCAAGCTCAAAATAAACGGTGGGTTCGGTGTATGTATAAGCTATGCTTTTGCAATCCCCCTCTTCTGCCGCCTGCACAATTTCTTCCGGTTTGCAGAAGTCGCCCATTATCATCCCTTTATGATCGGAAGGCATCTGGGCAATATCCGCATTCTGGCAGAACATGCATTTAAAGTTGCAGCCAACCGTGGCTATAGAGTAAGAAAGAGTCCCCGGCATGAAATGAAACAGCGGTTTTTTTTCAATAGGATCGATATGCCTGGCAATAAGCCTTTCATATACAAGGGTTTCAAGCATACCTGCCCGGTTTTCCCGTACGCCGCATTTCCCGCGTTTACCATCTTTAATGACACAACGATGGCTGCAAAGATTGCACTTTACTTTATTCTCCTTTAACGATTCATAAAGATAGGCTTCCATAATTACAAACCTCGTTTATTAAAGTTCACGGTTCCCGACCCCCGACCCCTGATCCCTGACTTTTCTTCAAGCAACCGCCTTGGGCGAACGCTTGGCGCGTAAATCAATCGGAAGGGGTCTGGTTCTAAAACGGGGAACAAGTGTAACCACCATGCCCGTAAACGCCCCAAACGGGCATCTTTGAATAAGCCTGGATCGTTCTATGCTGTAGCTTACATTCCCAAATATCAAGGGAAAGTGGGATACTGTCCTCCATGATATGGGAACATCCCCTAAAATATCCCTGACAATCTGTTTTAATTTCCAGATACTGAAAAAGGTTGCGCGATTATAAACAGACTTGATAAAAATCCCCATGACCCGCCGCTCAATTGCTTTTATCGCATACTTGTTTAATACACCGAGGAATATCCTGTCTTTTGTAACTCTACATACCTCTTCAAGCGCTTTTTTAGGATCCTCCAAAAATTCCAGGGTCGTAACAAGGCAGGCATAGTTAAATGAATTATCATCAAAGGGAAGGTCTTCGGCAAACCCGCGATGGAGATCCGCTCGATTTCCTAAATTTCTGGCTGCAATATCCAGCATATATGGAGATGGATCAAGGCCTGTAACCTGAAGCCCTTTTTCAACAAACGGCAACAGGCTTGCCCCAGTTCCGCAGCCTATATCGATTATTGAGTCACCACACGCGGGTTCGAGCATATCGATCATAAGGCGGGTTTCAAGGTCGGAAACAAATCTGTTATGCGGCTTTTGAAACCATTTATCGTAAGCTACAGCATCATGAAAATCAAAAACATAACCCATATATTAACCCAGTTTAAGCATGCAAGATGATTTACCGCGTCCATTGAGACCTTTGCAAAACGCCCCCTTTTGCCCAATCTCGATGTCAGTCTCAATAAAAATAATTTATAAAAAAACAGGAATTATATCAAGTATAAACATCTTTTGAAGAAAATATTGATGGCGTCGTAAAAAGTCCCATCTACCGCGTTGCAGTGATTTTTCAGACTCTCAACATACTATATGTATGCCTTCGATCCTGAAAAATCACTACGCCTTGTATATGAAACTTTTTACTTAGCCATCTATAGTTAAATTAGTGACTTTTTACGAATTCATCAAATTTGGACAGTTAGCAAAAAGTTTATTTTCACTCATTATTCCACATTTCAGGATATTTCCAGGCAAGCCAGATCTGACACGACTCACGAAACTTGCAGTACATTTCAGGATCTCGGCATGTAAAACACTTCTCACATAAATAGATATTATGCTTCAAGCATATAAAGTCGGTTTCCTTATCTGGATGATTTATGCATTTTCCCATAGGAGCCTCTCCGAGAATTATCTCCGTAACGAAAAAGTATGAAAGCAAGACAAAATTTTATGTTTTCATCCCGCTCAAAAATGTTATATGATTATCGATGAATTAGTAAAAAGTCGAATTCATCAACAATCTTACCCTGAGATAAAATATTATGAAAGAGTTTTTTAAAGTTACCGATCTTAAACAGGTGCTAAAATACGCCGCTGACTTTCCATACGTTGAAACCGAAGAGATCCCTTTGCATGGAACCTCTGGAAGGATTCTCGCTGTCGATATTGTCTCCGACATCAACCTTCCTGATTTTATGCGATCCACCATGGACGGCTACGCTGTTCTCGCCCAATCCACCTTTGGCGCTTCAGAAGGAAACCCGGCATATCTTAATATAAGGGGCGCAGTCAACATGGGAACGGTTCCCTCATTTACAGTTAAAGCAGGCGAAGCAGCCGGTATCCCGACAGGCGGCATGCTGCCTGAGGGCACAGACAGTGTCGTTATGGTTGAACACACAGAGGCAATAGATGACGTCACAATCGAGGTATATCGCAGTGTAGCGCCGGGACAGCATGTTATTGAAGTGGGTGAAGATATTAAAAAAGGGGAGATCATACTCTCTGTGGGCAGAAAACTCAGATCCCAGGAAACCGGACTCCTGGCCGCTTTAGGCAAAGAATTCGTGAAAGTATACAAACGACCGGTTATCGGAATCATATCAACGGGAGATGAGGTTGTGCCGATAACTGATATCCCCGGCCAGGGTCAAATCCGTGATATCAACACCTATACCCTGTCAGGTCTTGTAAAAGAAGCCGGCGGCATTCCTGTTTCCTTTGGTATTGTTCGGGATGATTTTGATGATCTTTTCGAAAAAAGCTCCACGGCTCTCGCACAAACAGACATGGTACTGATTTCAGGCGGAAGTTCCGTGGGAATGCGCGATTTTACCACAGAAGTCCTGTCGTCCCTATCTGACTCCGGGCATGACTCCGACATACTTGCTCATGGGATTTCAATAAGTCCAGGAAAACCCACAATCCTTGCCAAAACCGGCAACAAGGCTTTCTGGGGTTTGCCTGGGCATGTTGTCTCGGCCATGGTAGTATTTGCAATAGTTGTCCGTCCATTTATTGAACAGATAAGCGGTCTTTCCCCGCAACATGAAAAAAAGCCGAAACTTACTGCATTTCTCAGCAGAAACATATCATCCGCCCAGGGGCGTGTTGATTTTGTCCGCATACGCTTAATTAGAAAAGATGGAGTCCTGTGGGCTGAACCTGTTCTTGGCAAATCAGGCCTGATAAATACAATGGTCAAAGCCGACGGCATGATAGAAATCGGGATAAACACCGAGGGTCTGGACAAAGGCACAGAGGTTAAGGTTATAGCTCTGTGAAGATGCTTAAGTTACGGGTCGCGGGTTAAAGTAATTATCTCTTTTAGCAAGTCCTTAACACTTAACACCTGAAAATTTACCGGAGATACAACGATGACAACTAATCGTAATGTTTATTTGAAAATGAAAACCCTTGCAGATGCACGGGAAATCCTTTTCAAACGGTTTCCTCTGGCAGGAGTGCTTGACAGCGAGACTGTTTCAGCGCCTGATGCGGTTGGCAGGGTACTTGCCGAACCGGTCACAGCCAGACTATCTTCCCCAAATTTTCATGCCGCTGCAATGGACGGAATAGTGGTTAAAGCAAAATCTACCTTTGGCGCGAGTGAAACAAAACCAAAAGAGCTTATTATCGGCAGAGATGCCTTTTATATAAATACAGGCCATGTGATTCCCAAAGATCTCAATGCTGTTATCATGATCGAACATATCAATGTTCTTGACCAAACCCGCATTGAAATCGAAGCGCCGGCATTTCCGTGGCAACACATTCGAAAGATGGGAGAAGATATTGTTGCAACAGAGCTTCTTTTTCCACGGAACCATGTTGTCACACCATATTGCGTTGGGGCCCTTCTTTCCGGTGGGATATTGTCGGTCGCCGTCAGAAAAAAACCAAAAATATTGATTATTCCCACCGGTTCCGAGCTCGTAGACTGGCGCAATTCGTCATTAGATGACTTGAAACCCGGCCATGTGCTTGAAACAAATTCATTTGTTCTTGGAAAGCTTATCGAGTCATGCGGCGGCACCTATGAACGTCATGAAATGGTAATAGATGATCCGGATAAAATAAAAAAGGCTGTTGAAAACGCCATAAACAGCGACTTTAATATGGTATTGACGGTCGGCGGTTCATCGGCGGGTTCAGAAGATTATACAAAGAGCGTCATTACTGATCTTGGTGAAGTCCTGGTGCATGGCGTTACAATAATGCCTGGAAAACCGATAATTATTGGAGCAATAAAAGACAAACCTGTTTTTGGAATTCCCGGATATCCTGTATCGGCCATAGTTTCCTTTGAGCAGTTTGTAAGCCCCCTGATATGCAAGATGCTGGGGCAACCGGAAAAAGAAAGACAGCAGGTCAAGGTTGAACCCACAAGAAAGATTCCCTCAAAGCTTGGTGTTGAAGAATTCCTGCGTGTAAAGCTTGGAAAGGTTGGCGACAGGATCGTTGCGACCCCCCTGCCCCGCGGCGCAGGCTGTATAACCACGATTACCGAAGCAGACGGAATTATCCGTATCCCGAATCATATAGAAGGGATAAAAGATAATGAGCCTGTTTATGCGCAGCTCCTGCGTCCCCTGCCTTCTGTTAATAATACAATTGTTATAGTCGGAAGCCACGATAATACTCTTGACGTTCTATCCGATCAGATAAAGGCGGGATACAGCAACGTTACCATTTCATCAAGCCATGTGGGAAGTATGGGCGGGCTTATGGCCATTAAAAGAGGAGTATGCCATCTTGCCGGATCACACCTTTTAGACGAAAAAGACGGTTCTTACAATATATCATATATAAAAAAATACCTTCCGGATATAAAGGTAAAGCTGATTAATCTTGTCATGCGTGACCAGGGTTTGATTGTTCCGCCGGGCAACCCAAAGGGGATCAGAGGAATCGAGGATCTTGCCCGGAACGATATTACATTTATAAACAGGCAGGGAGGATCAGGCACAAGAATACTTCTCGATTACAGCCTGAAAAATCTAAATTTAGACGCCAAAACAATAAAAGGATATGAAAACGAAGAGTTTACACACATGTCTGTTGCTGTGGCCGTACTTAGCGGAACAGTTGATGTGGGCCTTGGTATATATGCTGCCGCAAAGGCGCTTAACATGGATTTCATCCCGATTGTCACAGAAGAATACGATCTTGTAATCCCTGATAAATATTTTGAATCAAAAAATATACAAGTCCTGCTTGAAACAATAAACACAGGAGAATTCAAAAAGCGTGTTCAGGCCATGGGAGGATACTCTACTGAGAAAACAGGGGAGATAATGGATTGATGATTGTAGATTGATGATTGTTGATTGAAAAGATAAAAAAACAGATGTCGGATGTCGGAGAAGAAAAAAATATGAATATCGAATGTCGAACAAGGAATTTCGAATGATGAAGTGTGGAATCGCTACGCTCCAGGCGTCGTCTACGGCTATGCCCCGGCAAGCTATCTTTTTACATATTAAAAATGATAGAATGCCTTACTTCGACATTCATAATTCCTTGTTCGATATTCTGCGGTTCAAGAAAATTTGTTTAAGTCAACAGTATCAAGGGTCAGGGCTCGGAGGTCAGTTCTAAACAATTATTTGTTGTATTAATTACTTAACCCCTTAACTCTTAACACCTAACACTTTATTAAAGGAACCAACAGTGCCTACAAAGTCCCTGAAATACCGGACAATCAATCATACAGCCGATTTTGGATTGCAGGTTTTTGGAACCAACATAAAGGAACTGTTTACTAATGCTGCCTGTGCAATGTATGACCAGATTACAGATATCGATTCTTTAACAGGCTCAGATGAATATACAATCCATGTTACCGGAAGCGACTGGCCTGATCTCATGGTAAACTGGCTTAGAGAGACATTATATATGTGGACCGGCAAAGAACAGCTTGTAAAGACAGTGCAAATTTTATCAATTTCAAAAAATAAGCTTTCCGCCAGGGTAAAATATGATATTTATAATCCTGATCAACATATAATAAAAACTGAAATCAAGGCCGTAACATATCACCAGATCGAAGTTAACCAGAGGCCTGATGGATGGGAGTCGAAGATAATATTTGATGTGTAAGGATTGTTGATTGTTGATTGAAAAGACAAAACGAATCCCGCCCAGGCGGGACATAAATCATAAATCCAACGGGGTTAAGCCAATGCCAATTAAATTGCGGAAAATAGACGATTACAGGTGGGAAATTCCAAAGACAGGCGCAATGCGCGTGCCGGGAATTATTTATTCCAGCGCTTCCATGCTGCAAGTTGAAAAGCAGGAAGAGCCCCTGAAACAGGTGGCAAATGTCGCGACCCTCCCAGGTATAATCAAGGCATCCCTTGCCATGCCCGATATGCATTGGGGTTACGGATTCCCCATAGGAGGCGTAGCCGCCTTTGATATGGAATCAGGCGTTATATCTCCAGGCGGGGTTGGTTATGATATAAACTGCGGCGTCCGCCTGGCAACCACCTCCCTTGTTGAAAAAGATGTAAGGCCAAAGCTCGAGCAGCTTGTCAATTCACTTTACCAGAATATCCCTTCCGGTGTAGGCTCAACCGGTTCCATTAAACTGTCTGTTTCGGAAGAGAAAAAGGTTCTTAGGCAGGGCACTGTATGGACAGTAAGCCAGGGGTTTGGGACCCAATCCGATATTGATCATACTGAGGACGGCGGTTGTATGCCGAATGCCGACCCTGACCTTATCAGCAAAAGAGCTCTGGAAAGAGGGTTGAAGCAGTTAGGGACTCTTGGTTCCGGAAATCATTTTATTGAGGTTGGAGTTGTTGAAACCATTTATAATCCGGAGGTTGCCAGAGTATTCGGGCTGTTTGAAGGTCAGGTAACTTTAATGCTCCATTCCGGTTCCCGTGGATTCGGCTACCAGGTTTGTGACGATTTTCTGGCAAAAATGGCAAAGCATGTCAGCAAACTCGGGTTTGATCTGCCTGATCGACAGCTTGCATGCGCCATGATACAATCAAAAGAAGGAACTGACTATTATAATGCAATGGCATGCGCCGCAAACTATGCCTGGGCCAACAGACAGGTTTTAATGCACAGGGCCCGCGAGGTTTTTTTAAGCGTATTCGGCATTGGGCCAAGAGACCTTGGAATGAATCTTGTTTATGATGTATGCCACAACATAGCAAAAAAAGAGGCTCATCTTGTAGATGGGAAAAAACAGCATGTCTGCATTCACAGAAAAGGAGCAACCAGGTCTTTCCCGCCCGGGCATGAAGCGCTTTGTGATGAATATCGCGGTGTGGGACAGCCCGTGATTATTCCTGGTGATATGGGCACAGCTTCTTATGTTCTGGTTGGCACACAAAAAGCCATGGAAGAAACATTCGGCTCAACCTGTCATGGGGCCGGGCGTGTTTTAAGCAGGAAAGCTGCAAAAAAGGCAAGCAAAGGAAGGTCTATCCAGCGGGAACTGGAAAACAAGGGAATACTTGTCAGGTGGACGGGGCGCTCAACCCTTGCTGAAGAGATGACTGATGCGTATAAAGATATTTCAGAGGTTGTCGAAGTAGTGCATGGGGCGGGAATCTCAAAAAAAGTGGCAAAATTAAAACCAATGGCGGTTGTAAAGGGTTAATGGACTTATTTCAAGCAACAATACTCGGCATAATTCAGGGACTCACTGAGTTTTTACCTGTGAGCAGTTCAGGACATCTTGTCATGTTCCAGCATCTTTTCGGGCTGAAAGAACCTGAACTTTTTTTTGATATCAGTGTGCATGTGGGAACCCTTGCAGCTATTATAATTTTCTTTCGTAAAGAAATAATATCTATAATAGTTTCCCTGGCGCATTTTATCGCTAGGTTATTTAATAAAAAGGAATCATTTTCTAATATTTATAAAGATACGGATGTAAAACTGGCGTTTCTTATTGTTGTCGGATCTATTCCTACCGGAATTTTAGGAATCCTGTTTCACAGGATAGCGGATCAGCTTTTTTCATCTGTTGTTTTAGTAGGCTTTATGCTTCTTGTAACCGGCCTGCTGTTGTGGTGTACCCGCAGAGTAAAGAAAAGCAACAAGGGTATTGCCGGCTTTTCAGCAAAAGATGCCTTGATTATCGGGCTTGTACAGGGTATGGCCATAATGCCGGGGATATCAAGATCAGGTTCAACTATTGCGGTGGGACTCTTTTTGGGATTAGAACGCGAAACAGCCGCGAGATATTCTTTTCTCCTGTCAATACCGGCAATCCTTGGAGCCTCTGCCTTGAGCCTTATAAACTTGTCTTCATACACGATTCTTTCTTATAAAGCTGCAATTTCAGGGGCAGTTATCGCGGGTATTGTCGGATACTGCGCTCTAAAATTACTTGTGTATATGGTTAAACAGGGGCGTATTCATATCTTTGCGCCATATTGCATAATAATTGGCATCTTAGCATTAGTTTGCGGATGGTAACAAGGGATTGGGGGATTAAGGGATTAAGGGATTAAGGGATTAAAATCAGTAGAATACCTTCAATTCCTAAATTCCTGAATTCCTGAATTCCTAAATTATAAAGGAGGTTGCCATGAACCCGGAAATGTTTAGAGAATACGATATCAGGGGAATTGTCGGCAAAGACATGACAGAAGATGATGTTGTGTTAATCGGAAAAGGGGTCGGCACATTCCTTATACAACGCGGCCATTCAAAGCTTACTGTTGGACGCGACTGCAGGTTGAGTTCCGACCTGTATTCTGAAAAAGTAATTGAAGGCTTGCTGGCAACCGGATGCAGTGTAATCGATATCGGGGTCTGCACGACACCGGTTCTCTATTTTTCAATCAAACATCTCAAACAGGAAGGCGGCGTCATGGTGACAGCCAGCCACAATCCAAAAGAATACAACGGCTTTAAGCTTTGCATTGATTCAGATTCAATACACGGCAAAGATATCCAGAAAATCCTTTCCATTATCAATGAAAAATCATTTGTTCAGGGACAGGGTTCTTTGTCCGCCCAAGATCTAATCCCTTCCTACAGCGAGTTTATTAAAAACAATATAACCATAACCAAGCGGCTAAAGGTCGGTGTGGATGCAGGCAACGGCACGGCCGGTGTGGTGGCGCTGCCTATATTAAAAAGCCTTAATTGCGAGGTCCACGACATATACTGCGATATGGACGGCACATTCCCAAATCATGAAGCAGATCCAACTGTTGCAAAAAACATGACAGACCTTATCGCTATGGTAAAGGAAAAGGGATTGGATCTGGGAATCGGTTACGATGGTGACGGCGACCGTATCGGTGTGATTGATGAAAATGGGAACATAGTTTTTGGCGATCAGCTCATGATTATCTTTGCAAGGGAAATCCTTTCCAGAAAACCGGGTTCCACTTTTATATCAGAAGTAAAGTGCTCCAAAACTATGTATGACGACATTGAAAAGCATGGCGGCAAAGCTATTATGTGGAAAACCGGGCATTCTCTGATCAAAAAGAAAATGAAGGAAGAAAAGGCTGAACTGGCGGGCGAGATGAGCGGCCACATGTTTTTTGCTGACCGGTATTTTGGTTTTGATGACGCATTGTATGCCTCCTGCAGACTTATTGAAATATTGTCCGATACCGGAAAGAGCGTATCCGATCTGATATCTGATATCCCAAAAACATATTCCACTCCTGAGATACGTGTTGAATGCCCGGATGACAAAAAGTTTGCCATAGTTGAAAAAATCACTGAGCATTTCCGTAAACAATATAATGTAATCGATATAGATGGAGTCAGGGTTCTGTTTGATGACGGATGGGGTCTTGTCCGTGCATCAAACACCCAACCTGCCCTTGTGCTTCGTTTTGAAGCCCTGTCGGAACAAAGGCTTTCTGAAATAAGAAATCTCATCGAATCCGCGCTGGCAGATATTGAAAAGATATCTTAATGAACAAGTTAAACAAGAAGATTTTTGGGACTCTTTTCTTTTCGATATTTGCCGCTGTTACAGGAGTCGGAATTGTTGTTCCATTGCTGCCTGTCTATGCCCACGATCTTGGCGCCACCGGCATATATATAGGTTTGATATTCGGCGCTTTTTCCCTCTCAAGGACATTCTTTCTGCCATACTTCGGCAGGCTCTCGGACAAAAAAGGACGCAAACCGTTCATTGTCGCGGGCCTTTTTACTTACGCTCTGATTTCGTTTTTATTCCTGTTTGCTGATAATGTCGCAACCCTTATTACAGTAAGATTTTTTCACGGGATATCATCCGCCATGATGATGCCGGTTATTCTGGCTTACGTTGGAGATATCACGCCGATTGGCAGTGAAGGCTTAACAATGGGCTTGTTTAACATGGCAATGTTTCTTGGTCTGAGCCTCGGCCCCCTGGCCGGCGGAGTGATAAAAGACAACTTTGGCTTAAATGTCTCATTTGTCTGCATGGGCTTTCTTGCTCTAACAGGATTTTTATTAACCCTGTTTCTGCTTCCGCCTAAAAAATCAGAACATATTATATGCAGCGCAAACAGCCTCATACCCTGGAAACAGCTTTTAAAAGACAGAGCTATTGCGGGACTTTATGTCTTTAGATTTTCCTATGCCACCAGCATAGGGATAATATGGGGCTTTCTACCGGTGCTGGCGGATTCAGAACTTTCACTTTCCAGTTCATCCATCGGAATCCTTGTTATGATAGGAGTTTTTGTCAGCGGAGTTTTGCATGTCCCCATGGGTTGCCTTGCTGACAGGGTTAATAAAAAGGCTATGGTAGTAACGGGAGGTGTAATATCAGGCCTGGGAATATTTGCATTTAACTGGGTAACAAGCTTCAACGATCTGTTTATAGCAAACGTTTTATTTGGCCTCGGCGGAGGTATATCAATATCCGCGCTTATGGCGCTGGCTGTAATACATGGCAACAAAACCAAGGCCATGGGGTCTGTAATGGGCATGTTGACAATGGCGCACAGTATGGGAATGCTGCTGGGCGCGCTTTCCGCCGGCCTGATAATGGATATTTTTCAACTCCGCCAGGCTTTTTCCTTTGGATCGATTATAATGATAGCCGGAGCCGTAATATTTTTTATTTGCACATATCGAAAAGGGGTCAGGGGCCGGAGGCCGGAAGTCGGGGATCAGGGATCAGGGGTCGGGAGTCGGGGATCAGGGATCGGAGATCTTTGAGGGTTTCGCAAAAAACAGCTTGTCATATACATCCTTTTCTGGTTTACATCGTGACACATTCCGGCTGATTTCAGTTTTGATGGCGTCGTAAAAAGTTCCATCTATAATTGAATTCGTGACTTTTTACGAGTTCATCAGTTTTGATACTTTTATAATTTCTTCGTGCTCTTCGTGGTGATGAAAATATATGGAATTTTCTTTTTTAGATAACAAATTATATAACATAAATGAAAAAGTGATTTCAGAAAAGCGTCTTGACTTTAAAGACGGCCTTGCTTTGTATAAAAGTAATGACCTTATCGGTGTCGGACGTATAGCCGATTATGTGCGTCGCAAACGGCATAACAATAAAGCGTATTATGTATATAACCAGCATATAAACTATACAAACATCTGTACAAACCACTGCCTGTTTTGCGCATATGCCAGAAACAATGGTGAAAAAGACGCCTTTACCTTTTCCCTTGAAGATGTAAAAGCTCAACTATTGGAACGGATTGACGAACCTGTTCGTGAACTGCATATAGTTGGTGGTTTAAACCCTTCCCTTCCCTTTCAATATTATCTCGATCTAATTAAAACTGTTAAAAAAATCCGGCCTGAAGCGACAATTAAGGCATTTACCGCAGTTGAAATAAACCACATTGCAAAGATTTCTAATCTTTCAATAGATGAAACCATTGCCGAATTGAAGAACGCCGGACTTTCCATGGTGCCGGGAGGCGGGGCCGAGGTTATGAGCAGCAGGATTAGAAACAAGCTGTTCCCTCGAAAAATCGACAGCGCAAAATGGCTTGAAATTATGGAATCTTTGCATTCCGCGGGGATCACATCAAATGCTACAATGCTTTACGGGCATATCGAAACTATCGAGGAACGTGTTCAACACCTGATGAAATTAAGAGAGCTTCAGGATAAAACAAAGGGGTTTTCAGCATTCATTCCCCTTGCCTTTCACTCAAAAAACACAAAACTACCGCATATTCCTCCAACCACAGCCTTTGACGACCTGAAAAATATTTCGGCAGCCCGCCTGATGTTAGATAACTTTGACCATATAAAGGCATACTGGGTGATGATAGGGGAAAAACTGGCGCAAACTGCTCTATCTTTTGGAGCAGACGATTTAGACGGAACTATTATTGAAGAAAAAATTACGCATATGGCCGGAGCAAAGTCGGCAAAGGGATTGTCTCACGAACAAATAAAGCGCCTTATATCATCGGCAGGCTTTATTCCTGTTGAGCGGGATTCTTTTTATAATTCTGTAGAGACTTGATGAATTCGTAAAAAGTCTTTTGTGAACGGCTTTGAGCATTTTGGGAAAAAAGCAATTGTGATGTTCATCGTTAAGAAATGCAAGCTGTTTGAGGCCGTCAGGCCGAGTTCTTGCATTTTAGATGAACATCTCAATTGCGCCCAAAATGGTCATGAAGTGAACAAAATCGACTTTTTACGAATTTATCAAGCTTTAGTCGACAGTTGACTAATTATAAGCGAACTATCTTATGAAATTATTGG
>JAUVHU010000012.1 GCA_030593145.1 Desulfobacteraceae bacterium | reverse complement strand
GGTATGGGCAAGCGCTTTAAAGGTGTATATAATCTCTTCCAAAGACAACTGCATATTTTTGAACCTGGCAGGGAAATCCTTGGGCAGGAAGGGATTGTTATTAATGATCTGTCTGATCCTGTTTTGGATGAACTTTTAAGGGAACAGGCCGATGAATTGCGGGAAGATATTGCATTGCTTGAAGGCGCTGTCGATTCGTTTGAGCGCCAACATTTTTTAAAAGGAAATCAGACGCCGGTTTTTTTCGGAAGCGCTATTAATAACTTCGGTGTTAAAGAAATGCTGGATGCATTTGTGGAACTGGCCCCTCATCCAGGTGCGCGACCGGCTGTTTCCCGTGAAGTTTCACCATACGAAAAAGAGTTTTCAGGTTTTGCTTTTAAAATACAGGCAAATATGAACCCTGCCCACCGGGACAGGGTTGCGTTTGTCAGGATCTGTTCAGGGAAATTTACAAGAGGAATGAAAGTCGTTCACCACAGGATCGGGAAAGAGGTAACCTTTGCCAATGCAACCATATTTATGGCACAGGACAGGAAGAATGTTGAGGAGGCTTTTCCAGGAGATATTATTGGTATCTATAACCACGGAACCATAAAGATCGGCGATACATTTACCGAAAAAGAACCTTTGAAATTCAGCGGGATTCCCAATTTTGCACCTGAGCATTTCAGGCGTGTGCGCTTGAAGAACCCGTTAAAAGCCAAACACCTTCAGAAAGGATTGATCCAGCTTGCAGAGGAAGGGGCTATCCAGGTTTTTATGCCTGTTGCGGGAAGAGACTATATTCTGGGGGCGGTCGGTGTTCTTCAGTTTGAGGTGACTATGGCCCGTCTCAAAGCAGAATATGGTGTGGATGCCATATATGAACCTGTAAATTTTAATGTGGCACGCTGGGTCATGTGTGATGATCGCAAAAAAATGGCTGAATTTGAGAAAAAAAATATGGTCAACCTGGCAAGAGATGCTGAAGGCTGTCTCTCCTATCTGACAACGAGTGAATGGCAGCTCAACTACTGTATGGAAGAGTGGCCGGAGATAGAGTTTTTTAAGACACGGGAGATTAACTGATTCATGGCGCTGATCGGTATGCGGGATGTGTGCTGGGGATTTGGTGATCCTACCCTGCTTGAAAAGATAACATTTCAGATCGCAAAAGGGGAACGTGTCTGTTTGCTGGGGCGTAACGGCGTGGGCAAGTCCACCATGCTGAAGCTTCTATCCGGCGAAATTCTTCCTGATAGCGGTGATGTTTGGCGTCAGCAGGGAGCCACTGCGGCTGTACTGGAGCAGGATGTGTCCACGGGATTCGACGGCACGATTTTTGATGTGGTTGCCGAGGGACTGGGTCCAAAGGGTAGGGCGCTGGCCGAGTACAACAGGATCTGTATAGATCTTGAGACTGTAAACACCCCCGAACTTGTAAAAAGGCAGGATGAATTACAAAACATATTGAACTCTGACAACGGGTGGGAACTTTTAAGGCAGGTCGAAAGCGTTCTGTCCAGGACCCGGCTCGATCCTGAAAAAAAATTCGTTGATCTTTCAGCGGGCATGAAACGACGCACGCTTTTTGCCCGTGCCCTGGCCGGGCAACCGGACATTCTTCTGCTGGACGAACCGACCAACCATCTTGACATCGACTCCATCATATGGATGGAGGAATTTATTCTGCGCAACGTCACAACCCTGCTCTTTATCACCCATGATCGTGCTTTTCTGAAAAAGATCGCCAACCGGATCATGGAGCTGGATCGGGGCGGCCTTGTTTCTTATAACTGTGATTATGAAACCTATTTGGAACGAAGAGATGCTGCTCTTGAAGCCGAAGAAAGCCGGAACAGGGTGTTTGACCAAAAACTTTCAAAGGAGGAAACCTGGATCAGGCAGGGCATTAAGGCACGCAGAACCAGGAATGAAGGGCGTGTCAGAGCCCTGAAAAAGATGCGGGCAGCTTTTCAGTCACGCCGCAAGCAAAGCGGTAATGTCAGAATGCAGGTTCAGGAAGCGGAAAGGACCGGAAAACTCGTTATTGAAGCAAAGAATATCAGTTTTTTGTATGGCGCAATCCCTATCATTCAGGATTTTGCAACTATAATCATGCGCGGGGACAAAGTGGGTTTTATCGGTCCAAACGGCGTTGGCAAGACAACTCTGTTAAAAATCCTTTTAAAAGAAATTTCTCCTCACAAAGGGCATGTCCGCCACGGCACCCATCTTCAGATGGCCTATTTCGACCAGCTCAGGGCGCAGTTAGATACGCACAAAACAGTCCAGGAGAATATCGGCGAAGGGAACGATTTTATCATTTTTAACGGCCAAAAGCGCCATGTGATAAGCTATCTTCAGGATTTTCTCTTTTCACCGGAAAGATGTCGTACACCGGTGCATGTTCTTTCCGGGGGAGAAAAAAACAGGCTGCTTCTCGCAAAGCTTTTTACAAGGCCGGCCAACGTTCTTGTGATGGATGAGCCTACCAACGACCTCGATGCGGAAACCTTGGAACTTTTAGAGAAACTTCTTTTCGAGTATCAGGGAACCCTTTTACTTGTAAGTCATGACCGGGCTTTTTTGAACAATGTGGTCACAAGCACCCTGGTCTTTGAGGGTCAAGGGCAGGTGAGCGAATATGCTGGTGGTTACGATGACTGGCTGATTCAAAGACCGCAACTCGAACAGGAGCGTCTGCCGGCAAAAAAGTCTTGCAATAAACCCGTGCATAAAACTAGTTGTCCGAAGGTGCGCAAGCTGGGGTTTAAGGAAAAGCGGGAACTTAAAGAGCTGCCGCTTAAAATCGACACCTTTGAAGCTGAGCAAAAGGAACTGTACGCGATTATGTCCGATCCCATGTTTTACAAAAAGGGAAAAGAGGAGATCGCAAGGGTTCAAACACATCTTGCTGAACTGGAAACTAAAATCGAAGCAGCCTACCTTCGCTGGGAAGCGCTTGAAAGTCTCGAAAAGGGGTCAGCGGCAGATGGCGATCATTTTCGATTAGATTAATCCTGCCCGGCTACATTTGTTGCCACCCAAACCCGGATCTTTCAGAGGTCATAAATTTTACAGGAATGAATCTGGATTATATAAAAAAAACAAACATGTCAAAGCAATGTAGAATCGGGGCAGGGCGGGAACTTCTATTCTCCAATTATCTTTACAAGGGCCCTTTTTCGTCTTCTGCCGTCAAACTCTCCATAAAATATCTGTTCCCAGGTTCCAAAGTCGAGTTTACCGTCGGTAACCGCGACAACAACTTCACGTCCCATTATCTGCCTTTTCATGTGAGCGTCAGCGTTGTCTTCGCCAACATTATGTTTGTACATGGAGACAGGCTCATGGGGAGCAAGTTTTTCAAGCCAGACATCATAATCGTGATGAAGACCGGATTCATCGTCATTTATAAAAACCGAGGCTGTAATGTGCATAGCGTTAACTAAGACCAGACCTTCTTTTATCCCGCTTTCTTTAAGACACTCTCTGACCTGTGGCGTTATATTTATAAATGCTCTTCTTGTGGGAACTTCGAACCACAGTTCTTTACGAAAACTTTTCATATAATTATTCTCCGAAAAAGTAATTTGGAATTAAATGTTGTTTTTATGAGAAATTTTTTCCCCTGTCCAGGGATCTATATTGAATCGCCTCGGAAATATGATCTGTCAGGATATCGATTTCACCTTCAAGATCAGCGATAGTCCGGGAAATCTTCAGGATACGGTTGTATGCACGGGCCGAAAGACCCAGTTTGTCGATGGCGGATTCAAGAAGGTTACATGAGTCTTCATCGATTTTACAGTATTTTTTAATGTGCCGGCTGCTCATTTGGGCGTTGCAGTAAATTTTGGTGCGCCTGAATCTTTCCGACTGGATTGCTCTGGCCGCTGTTACCCGCTTTCGTATATCTTCAGAAGATTCAGCCTGGGCATCTCCCATGAGCTCTTTGTACGGAACTGCCGGCACCTCTACATGAATATCTATTCGATCCATCAGGGGCCCGGAAATTTTTGACCTGTACCTGTGGATCTGTGGATAGGTGCATCTGCATTCATGTTTTGGATCGGAAAAGTATCCGCACGGGCATGGATTCATTGCAGCTACCAGCATAAAACTTGAAGGGTAGGTGATGGTTGAAGAAGCTCTGGAAATGGTAACCTTGAGATCTTCCAGAGGCTGGCGCAGCACCTCTAATACATGTTTCTTGAATTCTGGAAGTTCATCCAGAAAAAGCACACCATTATGAGCCATGCTAACCTCGCCGGGTCTCGGGTTATGACCGCCTCCGATTAAGCCGGCGTCTGATATTGTATGATGTGGAGATCTGAAAGGCCTTTTTGTTACAATTGCCTGACCCTTTGAGAGCATTCCAACAACAGAATATATTTTTGTAGTTTCTATGGCTTCATCAAATGATATTGGAGGGAGAATGGTTGCAAGACGCTTTGTAAGCATGGTCTTGCCTGAACCAGGGGGGCCGATCATGATCAGGTTGTGGCTGCCCGCGGATGCGATTTCCAGCGCGCGCTTTACATGTTCCTGGCCCATGACTTCTGAAAAATCGACTTCAAACCTGTTGTCTTGATCAAAAATTGCGGAAGTGTCGGTTTTTTCCGGTTCTATATGAGAAAATCCGGTAAAAAAGCTTACTGCTTGAGATAATGTTTTTACAGGAAGAACAGCGATTCCATTGACTATGGAAGCTTCCTGTCTATTATCGTATGGGACGATAATCCCGGCATAGCCCGCGTTTTTTGCGGCAATGGCCATAGGGAGAGTGCCATTTACAGGTTTAATACGGCCGTCAAGTGAAAGTTCACCTAAAATAAGGTAGTTGGAGGTTATTTCTTTTGGAATGATTCCGGTTGCAGATAATATCCCTAAAGCTATTGGCAGATCAAAACCTGTTCCTTCCTTTTTGATATTAGCAGGCGCTAAATTGACTGTTATTCTGTCAGCAGGAAATGAATAGCCGGAGTTATTAATTGCGGATTTGACCCTTTCTTTACTCTCTTTTACAGATGCTTCCGGGAGTCCAACTGTTGTAAAGGTGGGAAGTCCCTGTGCTATATCTACTTCTACCTCCACAAGATACGCATCTATTCCGATAACGGCGCTGCTTAATATTTTTGCTATCACCCTTCCTCCTACTCTGGTTATTATACATGTTTGATACTGTAGCCATGATAGCTTGAATCGGCAAAATTTTACTTTTCAAGGAAATTAGACAAAGTTTCAAATGGCTAAAGTATTTACTAATTGTTTTTTGCAAAAATTGTTTTCGTCTGCGGTATCGCAAAGCGGTATAACATAGATTTTTACCAGTTTGTCAGAATTCGTTTTACGAAAAATATACTTAAAGTTTTTGATTGATTACTTATTGTATTTACTTTATATAAAATTTATCATTACTTATTAAATCAGACTTCTATAGAACTATCAATAGTGATGAATTCGTAAAGGTCGAATTCATCAGGTGTAAAGTGTAAAGTGTTAGGTGTTAGGTTAAAGTGATTATTTGTTTTATCAGGCTCTTAACGCTTAACCCTTGACATATTTCGTAAATAGCAATTTTGAACTTTTTACGAATTCATCAATACTAACATATTAAATATTATATATATTATATGCATATAAATCAAAGAACTCTTGTAAAACCAATAAAATGTTCAGGTGTGGGTATTCATTCGGGGAAAAAGGTAAATGTGAAAATAAACCCCGCGCCAACAAATCATGGCATCAAGTTCAAAAGAACAGACCTTCCAGACAGTCCATGCATATCAGCCCATTTTAATATGGTTATAGATACAAGTCTCGCAACTGTTATCGGCTATAATGGATTTATTGTTTCAACAATAGAGCATCTTATGGCGAGTTTTTCCGGGCTTTCCATTGATAATGTTCTGGTTGAAGTTGATGGTTATGAAATGCCGATTATGGATGGAAGCGCCGCTCATTTTACTTCATCAATTATAGCCGCGGGTATAAAGGAGCAGGTAAGTCCGAGGTGTTTTTTTGTTGTTAAAGAGCCTATTGAACTGAAAGAAAACGGAAAATTTGTTGGCGTATATCCTGAATCAACATTTAAAATTACATGTACCATTGAGTATGACCATCCTTTGATAAAAAAACAATCCTATACCGCGGAAATGTCGGATAACGTTTTTGAGCATGAAATATGCAGAGCCAGAACTTTTGGTTTTTTAAATGATTATGAAAATCTCAAACGTTACGGTCTTGCTCGTGGAGGAACTCTCGATAATGTTGTTGTAATCGATAAAAATAAAATTCTTAACAAAGATGGTTTGCGCTACAAAGATGAGTTTGTGCGGCATAAAATTCTCGACTCCATTGGCGATTTTTCCCTTCTTGGAATGCCGATTTTAGGTCACATTGTATTGAACAAATCCGGCCATTTTTTTAATCATGCCTTTCTTGAAAAATTCTTTGCTCAAAAAGGATCATGGGAGACGCGTATAATTTCCGGATAAGTCCCAAGGGCATCAGATATTCTGCGGTTCAGACAAAGTACTTATAATATGATATCACTAACTAAACTTAAAACTTTTATCACGCTCCTTTGCATGATATTTTTATTGCAGCATTCGGCTTTTGCGTCTGATGTAAAGCTGGCAAATATCATTGTTACCAACACACGTGATAATCTTCTGGTTTATCTAACAGTTGATGGGGCTTTTAGTGAAAAAATTAAAAAGGCTGTTTTAAACGGTGTGTCTGCCGATTTTTCATTTTATATTAACCTGTATCAGACTCGCAATTGGTGGATAGATAAGCAAATAGCCGATCTGGAAATAACCCATACGATTAAATACAATAACCTCAAGAAAGAATTTCATATTAAGCGGTCGTGGGAAAACGGCAAGACTGTTGTTGCGCAAACTTTTGAAGAAGCGCAGAAGTTGATGTCTGAAATTGACAGTATGAAAATCGTTCCGCTCAGCAGTCTGGAAAAGGGCGGGCGATATCAAATAAGAACTAAGGCTGAGATCGGAAAACTAACCCTTCCCTTTTATCTGCACCATGTTTTGTTTTTTATTTCTTTATGGGATGTTGAAACTGATTGGTATACAATAGATTTTATTTATTAGAATCCTCTTCCGGCGACTATTATGAGCAATAACATATTCAAAAGCCCAAAATCTATTATCTCAGAAAAAGAACGTAAAAAACGTAAGCGTGAACGGATACTGATAGTTGTAATAATCGCTGCAATCGCCATTCTGACTTATATTGAGAACAGGATAATATATTTTGGAACCGATATCCCTGTTTCCAACACGATATTGATGTTCATACTGATAAACATCAATCTACTGCTGCTTATCCTGTTAATATTCCTTGTGTTTAGAAATCTGGTAAAGCTGCTTTATGATAGAAAGCGTAAAGTGATGGGGGCAAAGCTCCGCACCAGGCTTACACTCGCATTTATAGCCCTGACACTTTTGCCTACAATAATACTTTTTTTCTTTTCCATTAACTTTATTACAACAAGCATTGAGTTCTGGTTTAATGTTCCGGTAGAACAGGCGCTTGAAAACTCCCTGCTTGTTGGAAGAGATGTATATAAGCATGCCGAGGGAAACAACAGATTTTTTTTAGAAAGGGTTGCGTATCAGATAAAAACAAAAAAGCTTTTACGCGCAAAAAAAAGGAAAGCGCTTTCCCGCTATGTTCAGATTGTTCAGCGTGCATTTAATATTCATGCTGTTGAAGTATATGATGTAAATTCAAATCGTCTGACATTTGCTCTTGCGCCGGAACTTGAAGATAAGCCTTTTAAGGTTGTTTCTGCCGGTAATTTTCAAAAAGAGATGGAGTCAAAGGAAGTCAGATCAATATATGAAAAAATACCGGCAGGTGAGCTTATAAGAACTATTGGAACTGTTCCATTTGGGGTAAAACGCAAAGATGCTGAAGCGTTTGTGGTGTCAACCGTTTTGATTTCTCTGGATCTTTCTGAAAACATGGCTTCTATTGCAAGGGGTGTTGAAGAATACCAGCAGATAAAACTTCTTAAGAAACCGATCCAGGTTATGTATTTAATAATACTTTCAATGGTGGCGCTATTGGTTGTATTTTGTGCGATATGGTTTGGTTTTCACCTGGCGAAATCGATTACTATTCCGATAATGGAGCTTGCTGAAGGGACCCGCAGGATTGCGGAAGGAGATTTGAAATTCAGGATTTCTATGGTTGCTGATGATGAAATCGGCAGTCTTGTCGATTCATTTAACAAGATGACACGGGATCTGCAAATCAGTAGAGAGCAGCTGGAACTTTCAGCAAAGACACTTCGTGAACAAAATGTCGAGATTGAAGAAAGACGGCGTTATATGGAAATAGTATTAAAGAACATTTCCGCCGGCGTAATAACTCTTGGCGCAACCGGACTGGTAACAACGATGAACTGGTCTGCTGAAAAGATGCTTAACCTTCGTTCAGAGGAGATTCTGAATAAAAGCTATAAGAATCTGTTGCAAGAACAGCATTTGAACCTTGCAGCGGAAATAATAGATAATATTGCGACTTCACGGAAGGATGATATAATGCTTCCGTTAAGATCAACAATTGCAGGCCGCTCTCGGAGCTTTATGCTGCATGCTAATGCGCTAAAAGACGATACAGGGCGGCACATGGGCATTGTAATGGTCTTAGATGATCTTACAGAACTGGAAAAGGCTCAGCGTATGGTTGCCTGGCGTGAGGTCGCGCGCAGGATTGCACATGAAGTGAAAAATCCTTTAACTCCGATAACTCTCTCAGCTCAGCGTCTTAAAAGAAAGTATTCAGACCGTATTCACGAATCTGTTTTTGATGAGTGTGTTCGCATGATTATTGATCATGTAGATATGATTCGAAATCTCGTAAATGAGTTTTCGGCCTTTGCCAGATTTCCAACAGCTAACCCTGAGCCATGCGATTTGCCCCCAATAATTGAAGAAACCGTGGCTCTTTACAAAGAGGGGTATCAAAATATTAATTTTGAAATCAAAATTGCGGATAAAATTCCGATTCTTAATATTGATCGACATCAGATCAAGCAGGCTATGATTAATCTTTTTGAAAACGCAATTGCGTCGATAAAAAAACAAGGTAATATTAATATTACTATAAACCATGATTCTATTTTAAAGATGGTTCGGATAGAGATTTCGGATGACGGCGCTGGTATTTCCGACAAAGATAAGACACATCTTTTTGAACCTTATTTTTCCACCAAAAAAACTGGTATGGGTTTAGGATTGACTATAGTTAATACGATTATTGCAGATCATAATGGTATGATACGGGCACAAGACAACCAGCCTCATGGGGCAAAATTTGTTATCGAGCTGCCGGTGTAGGGATTAGAGGCTACAGGCCAGATGTCAGATGCCAGAGATCAGATGTCGGAGACCAGCGCAGAATAATGATATTTTATAATATAGGAGTTAAAGCATATGTTTCCATCTATTTTGATTGTTGATGATGAGCCTTCCATACTCCAGTCTCTTGGAGGTCTCCTTTCTGATGAAGGTTTTGAAGTTATAACAGCTACCAATGGATACGAGGCATTGAAGATAATCGCAACAGAATCTCCTGATCTTGTTTTGCTTGATATATGGATGCCTGGAATTGACGGTATCGAAACTTTAATGGAGATCAAAAAGGATAACGCATTTATCCAGGTAATAATAATATCAGGACATGGGACAATAGAAACTGCTGTTAAAGCCACAAAGCTTGGCGCATTCGATGTGATTGAAAAACCGCTTTCAATAGATAAGGTTATAGTTGCTATTAACAATGCGCTTAATTTCAGGAGGCTTGAAGAAGAAAACAGATATTTGAGAAAAAAGACTTTAGAAAAGCACGCGATAAATGGAAATAGTCAACCTACTCTGGATCTTAAAAAGCAGTTAGCGATTGCAGCGCCAACAGATGCCTGGATCCTTATAACCGGAGAAAACGGGACAGGCAAAGAACTTGTAGCCCGTACCATCCATAACTTTAGCTCCAGAGCGGATCAACCTCTTATTGATGTCAGTTGTGCCGCAATTCCTGAGGAATTCATTGAAAGCGAGCTGTTTGGTCACGAAAAAGGGGCTTTTACAGAAGCGACTACAAAGAAAAGAGGCAAGTTTGAATTGGCAAATAATGGAACAATTTTTTTTGATGAAATAGGGGATATGAGTTTAATGACTCAAGCCAAGCTTCTCCGAGTACTACAGGAGCAGAAATTCCAGCGAGTTGGAGGAGGCAGGACATTAAGTGTTAATGTCAGGGTAATAGCGGCCAGCAACAAGGACCTCGAAAAAGAGATTGAGAAAGGCAGGTTTAGAGAGGACCTTTACTATCGGTTGAATGTTATACCTATAAAAGTCCCAAGCTTGAGGGATCGTGCTGAAGATATTCCGTTTCTTGTAACAACATTTCTTGAGCAAAGTGCGGTACAGAATCGAAGTAAAAGGAAGAAAATAACTCAGGAAGCGATCGACCTCTTATGCAATTATGCATGGCCGGGGAATGTAAGGGAACTTAAAAATTTAGTAGAACGGCTGGCAATAATGGCAGGGAAAAATGTTATCGATATCGCTGATATCCCCGCTCCATATAATTCAAGTATTGGTGAGGGCATGGGGTCGATTGAATCGGAGCTTTTTTTAATCGACAACTTCAAGAAAGCTGTTGAACTTTTTGAAAAATCATTTATTAAAAGGAAGTTGTCGCAACACAATAACAATATTACTAAAACAGCCGAAGCAATAGGTGTTAAGCGGGCTTATTTATCTGGAAAGCTAAAAAAAATGAATTGATAATGGTGAGCTTTTAAGCAGATTTATTTATCTCCGTAGATTTTTCCGCATTCTTTGCAGCGTCCATTATTACCAATTACTCCGATACAGCTTTCGTCGCCGCATAATACGCGATTTTCCCACTCGGAATCAATATCTGTTTTGATTGTTTCTTCTTCTGTTTCCCGTGAATCATTTTTAGTGTCAGGTTCAGGTATGTCCCGCGGGCTTTCATTGTCAAACGTATTTTCATGACCTTCATAAATTTTTCCGCATTCTTTACAGCGCCCATCACTACCAATTACTCCAATACAGCTTTCGTCGCCGCATAATACGCGATTTTTCCACTCAATATTAACGTGCGATCTGTTTTTTTCTTTTTCCATTTATTCACCTTCGCCCGAATACCCAGCAGCTTGCTGAAGGGATGAAGGGCCAGATGAACCGCGCCGTAGTTCGCAGAGCCTAGCTACGGCGCAATTCTGCTTTGATACCTCGCGACTTGCTGCGGGGAGCTTCATATTTCAAATGTAACGTTGCTTCCAACAGCAAAGCATTCAAGGTCGTGGTTTTTTTCGGAAATTATTGTTTGGCAGGTTTTTACAATTTGGTCCATTTTTTTATCTGTTCTTTCAGGGTTCAGGTGAAACAGCCCTAATTTTTTTACCCCTGATTCAAAAGCAAGATCGAGCACCTGGGTATATACAGAGTGTCCCCATCCAATGTGGTTAATATATTCTTCAGGAGTATACTCTGCGTCATGAATAAGAAGATCAGCGCCGGCAGAGAATTTTATATAGTCTTTATATGTCAGGCCGTTTGGATGAACAAAACCAAGTTCATTGTCTGTTAAAAAAACAAAAGACTTGTTATCTTCGACAAATTTATATCCGCTGCCGCCGTTGGGATGGCTGAGATTGATAGGGATTATAGTAATTGAACCTATTTCCCATTTTGCCTGATTTACTTCTTCGTAAAATATTTTTGCCTTTAAATCAGAATATTTTATGGGAAAATTTGGAGGAGACAAAATCTTTGGAAGTATTGTTTCCACGAATTTACTGTGGAAAGGGCATTGATACATTCGCAAACTGGTTTTTTTTGAATAAAGAGGTTTAAAAAAGGGAAACCCCATTACATGATCCCAATGGGCATGGGTGAAGATGATGTTATAGGTAGAGTTTTTCTCTTCCATTAATTTATTGCCGAGCTCCCGAATTCCGGTTCCAGCATCAATTATAATTATATCATCACTTTTTGCCCTTATTTCAATGCAGGTGGTATTACCACCATATTTGAGATAATCTTTACCTGAAACAGGAATGGAACCTCTTGAACCCCAGCATTTAATAAACATTTTTACCTACATCATAACTCGTTAAGTGGTTGTTATACGCTGTATACTGTTATTTATTCGTCTCTATGCAACTGGTCTATATACCATTCCATGGGATCAATGACCGTATAACCCATTTTCTCGAATTTTCTTTTTAAAGGGCTTATATTTTGAGTTAAAAGATATGGAAAGACAGCCCGTTTTTCCTCATCCCAGTGTCTGGCAACCAGAACACTTCCAAAGGAAATTTTTTCCTCGGTTATTGCGTCAACAATTTTCTTCATTTGTCCAATCTTTTCCTCAACAACTATACATATTAATGTCCCAGGGTCATCTATGCCCATAACATTAATGAACGTTCGCAGAAGATCACGCACAGAAATAATGCCTTTGAGTTTCCCCTGTTCATCTACAACAGGAAAAGCACCAACACGTGTTTTTTGGAGAAGGACAAGAGCATCTTGAATAGTATTGAATGAGGAAATAGTGACGGGATCTATTGTCATTATATCCTTGATTTTTAATGCTGATAATTTTTTGTCCTGTTTCATCTTGTCGTAATCGTGCAAAGTTCCGAACGGAACAGCGCTTCTTATATCGCGGTCTGAAACGATTCCTATTAAGAGGTTATCTTTTTCCACAACAGGAAGATGACGTATGCGGTGTTCAGACATTTTTTTCGTTGCTTCCAGAATATCAGCATCTTGCTCAATGGTTATGAGCTTTCTGGACATCGATTTGCTGACAAACATATTAACCTCCAATTCTTTTCTTGCTTAGTTTCCTGATATCCTGTGAACAGACACTCACTATTTATTTAATAAAATTTCAATATGGTTTTTAGCCAGTTCAGGAAGACGTTTAAGAGAGTATCCCCCCTCAAGTATGGAAATTATTCTTCCATTTGAATATTGGTCGGCCATTTCAACAATTTTTTTCATTATCCAGGAAAAGCCTTCAGTCGAAAGTTTGATATCCGACATATTATCGTCAATATGAGCATCAAATCCGGCTGATACAAGGATTACTTCAGGCTTAAATGATTCAAAGGCCGGGAAAAGGTCTTTTTCTAACATTTTTTTATACTCGTTGTCTCCCTTGCCAGGCAGCACAGGAGAATTCTTTGTAAACCCCAGCCCTGGCCCTGTTCCTTCTTCAAACTCCCGGCCAGTGCCTGGGTAAGCAAACGACGGATGTTGATGAATTGAGTAATAAAATACATCAGGGTCATTTTCGAATATATGCTGGGTGCCATTGCCGTGATGAACATCAAAATCCACGATACCAATTTTTTTTATGTCCCATTCCTTTTGCAGATACCTAACTGTAATAGCTATGTTGTTGAAGTAACAGAATCCCATGGCTTTGTCTGTTTCAGCATGATGCCCCGGAGGTCTCACGGCACAGAAGGCGTTATCGATTTCGCCGTTCATGACAAGACGGGCTGCATGAAGGATACCTCCGACAGCGAGAAGCGCGGTTTCAAAAGTTTCCGGGCATATCTGGTTATCCGGGCAGTCGAAAGTTTTCTTTCCTGAAAGGCATGCTTCTTCAAAGCTTTTAATATATTCTTTATCATGAACAGTCTCAATCCACTTTAAATCCGCCCGGCTGGCATTGAGCAAAGTAAGCGAGGGAATAAGATCGGCATCATTAATGCCTTTATAAACAGCCTGAATTCTTGCGGGTACTTCGGGATGATATGAACCTGTATCATGAAGCATATATCTATCATCATATAAAAAGCCGGTTTTTTTCATATCTTTCTCTTCTTTTTTCAATATCTAAGTCGAGCAATTTTTTGCGAAGATATGTGCTGAGATCTTGATGCATAAGGATTTGCAAAAATCGCGGGCATGCCCGTGGATGTGTCGAGGATTTTTGCGAAGCCTTTATACGCAAGAGATCGGCGCAGATCGAGTAAAAAATCGCTCAATTTAGGTTTTAATTAAGAATATTATCAAACATTACAAACGCTGCTTTAGCGGCATTATTATTGTCAGGCATTTCTATTGTTGGACGGCCGATCAAGTCGTATTCATATACAATATTATCTTCAGGTATTATTCCGGCCAATTCAAGGCCTCCGCTTCTAATCATATCAATGACCGTGTCAGACAGCGCTTCTTTTGTCCTGTTAATTACAAGATAGGTTTTGCCGACCCCGATGTTAAGATGCTTTGCGAGTTCATTGATCCTGATAGCTGTTTGAATTCCGCGTTTCGATGTGTCTGAAACAATAAGGAGGACATTAACATTTCTTGTGGTTAAGCGGCTGATATGCTCCATTCCAGCTTCATTATCCATGACAATATAAGGATAATTAGCGGTTAGCTGCTCAATATATGCTGCAAGAAGATTGTTTGCAGCGCAGTAGCAACCCGCTCCTTCAGGTTGTCCCATCACCAGAAGATCGTATCCTTTTGCTTCAATTACAGCTTGCCCCAGCTTCATTGACATAAATATGTTTTTGGTCATACCTTTGGGGACATTTCCCTTTTTCATTTCTTCGCGGATACTTCCGATTGTGTCGGTGACTTTAAGTCCCAGAACCTCATTAAGATTTGCATTGGAATCAGCATCTATTGCAAGGACAGGGGTCTTTTCCTTAATTAATAAATATTTGACTAACAAGCCCGACAAAGTAGTTTTTCCTGTGCCTCCCTTACCTGCCAGGGCAATTGAAAAAGGCATTATATTATCCTTACACCTGAATTAAGCAATTTCTTGCGCGTCAAGAATTCGTAAAAAATTGCTTAACTTAGGTTATATGACATTTTAAAGTACGTAATCTTTTAATAATTAAGCCAGATAAGCAAAACAGTCAAGCATCTTTTCTAAGTTAATTTCCCAAGTATTTTTTATTTTCATAATATAACCGACAAGGTTGAGCAGGCTCAAATACCTTGCGATAAATATATATATATGATATGTGTTTTAAATATATTATACAATATTATGGAAAAGGAGTAAGCTATGTTTGATCTTATTAAAAAGACGATGTTGACTGGTATTGGCCTTGCCCTTAAAACCAAGGACGAAGTTGAAGATCTGGCTGATGAGATTGTAAAACAGGGGAAAATGTCTGAAGAGGAAGGAGGGAAGTTCCTGGATGAACTTCGAAAGCGATACGACGAGACCCAAAACAAGCTGGAACAACGGGTGGAAAAGACAGTAAAAGAATTTATGAAGAAGGCTAATGTTGTTACAAACGATGAATTGAATGCATTGAAAAAAGAGATAAGGGAGCTGAAAAAGGCCGTAAGCGAAAAAGCGTAGAGCTGAGAGCTGAGAGCGTGGAGAGCATAGAGTATAAATATCATGTTTAGCATACGAAAAATCGGAGTAATAGGCCGTACCTATCGCCATCTGAACCGCTATAGACAGATTTTGACTGTTCTTTTCAAGTATGGCTTTGGCGATCTTGTTGAAGTGCTGAAGATAGAGCAGTATATAGAAATCGGCCTTAATATGATATCGAAAAAGCGCCGTGATCGTCTTGAAAAGCTTTCAAGGGCGGAAAGGGTCAGGCTGGCATTTGAAGAGCTTGGGCCGACATTTATAAAGCTTGGACAGGTACTCTCCACACGTCCTGATCTTGTGCCGGTTGATTTTATAAATGAACTTTCCAAACTTCAGGATATGGTGCCCCCGTTTCCTTTTGATGAAGCAAGCGAGATCATAAAGGTTGAACTTGGCGCAGCGCCGGAAGAACTCTTTGCATCTATCGATAAAACCCCCATGGCATCTGCATCAATAGGGCAGGTATACAGGGCGGAATTGAAGGATGGCGAAGATGTGGCGGTTAAGGTTCAGCGTCCCGGTATAAAAAAGATTATTGAGGTTGACCTTGAAATCATGTTTCATCTGGCAACCCTTATGGAACACCATGTAGAAGAGATGGAATTGCACCGGCCCGTCAAAGTTGTTGAGGAGTTTGCCAGAACACTTGAAAGGGAAATAGACTATTCTATAGAAGCGACACACATGGAGCGTTTTGCAAGGGAATTTTTAAACGACCCAACTATCTATGTTCCAAAAGTATTTCAAGACACTTCGACATCTCGTGTTCTTATAATGGAGTTTATAGACGGCATAAAGATTTCTGAAATCAGCCGGCTTGATGATGCAGGATATGACAGAAAAATCATTGCTGTTCGCGGAGCTGACCTTGCTTTAAAGCAGATATTTGATAACGGTTTTTTCCATGCTGATCCTCATCCCGGAAATATTTTTGTTCTGCCAAACAACGTTATATGTCTGCTCGATTTTGGAATGATGGGTAGTGTTGACAGACAGACACGTGAGGACTTTGTTGATCTCCTCGATAGCGTGGTACATAAAGATACTTTAAAAGCAACTCGTTTACTGCTGGAACTGACCGAGCATGATGAAGATCCTGATATCAAATTGCTTGAAAGAGACCTGTCAGACTTTATTGAGCAGCATCTTTACAAGCCGTTGAAAGATATTGAAATTGGAAAAATGCTTCAGGGCCTGCTCGTAGTAGCGTCCCGTTACCGTCTCAGGATACCGCCCAATATGTTTCTTATGATGAAGGCCTTTAGCTCAACAGAAGGGGTTGGGCTTATGCTTGATCCTGATTTTGAAATGATAACGATGGCAGCGCCATTTATTGAAAGTGTAAAACGCGCAAGATTTTATCCCAAAAGGATTGCCGGCGATATTGTAACTCTTGTCGCTGAACTGCTTAGATTTGTACAGCAGTTTCCTAAGGATGCTCTTGATATTACACGTCTTATCAAACAGCAGAAATTAAGTGTTAAATTTGTACACCAGGGTTTTGAGCCTGTGCTTGACACCTATAACCAGATAAGCAACAGGATATCATTTTCAATTGTTATTGCGTCACTTATCATCGGTTCAGCTCTGATAGTTTTTGCAAAAACTCCGCCCTTATTTCACGGATTATCTATAATCGGCATTATAGGGTTTATCTCTGCCGCAGTAATGGGGATATGGCTTCTTGTGGCGATTTTGAGAAAAGGAAGATTATAATAAATAAAACGGGTGGGTTAAGGACGTAGCCATCAAGCTAAAAGGCTATGAACCTAAAAGCTATGAACGTCGAACATCGAACGTCCAACATCGAATAATGATGTCGCTCTGCTCCGTCGGTTTATAAAATGCCAGAATACCTTATTCAAAATTAGACGTTGAATGTTCGATGTTCGACGTTCATCTACAATATTGTATAACCCGGTCCCTCTCCGCCTTCAGGACATGTCCATGTTATGTTTTCGTAAGGATCCTTTATTTCACACGTTTTGCAGTGCAGGCAATTAGACGGGTTAAGTTTAAGCCGTCTTGTGGATCCGTTCTCATCTGTTTCGATTTCGTAAACATTACCCGGGCAGAATCTTATACAGGGGCATTGATAGGTAGTATAACATTCATTCATGCACAGATTTTGATCGTGGATAACAATATGGCATGGCTGATCCTCTCTGTGCATGGTCTTGGACAGATAAACTCCTGTAAGTTTGTCAACATATAAAACACTGTCAAAAAGCTTTTTATCAAGACCTATATCTTTAAAGTCTTTAGTATCCGCTTTTACAGGCAGCATGGTTTTGTAATCTCCTTCAACAGGCATTTTGTCACATATTCCGCGTCCTTTTGTGAAATATTGAGCGCCAAGATGTATAAATTTTATTAATCCTTTTTTTGACATGGCCTGGGAAAAGTTTCTACCTTCATAAATCTCTTTTTTTAACCAGCTTTTTTCAAACAATTCATGATAATTACCGAGCGCTTCCTGTGTAAAACTGCTTTTTTCGCAGGCTTTTATTATTGCCCCTGCTGCCAGCATACCGGATTCCATGGAAACATGTATGCCTTTTAGCCCCGGAGTATTCTGCATTGACGCACTGCCGCCGATGAATAGTCCTCCATTGACAGCGAGTCTGGGAATAGTATAATATCCTCCGGAGGAAACGGTTCTTGCTCCCTGTTCGATTACCTTACCGTTTTGAATGATTTGTGATACCAAAGGATGATGTTTGAATTTAATGAACTCCTCGTACAGGTCAAGCATAGGCTCCTGATATGAAAGACCTGCAAGAAATCCAAGGGATGCTTTGTTATCTTCCATTTCATAAATAAAACCGCCGCCAGGTGTATTGATGCCCAGCGGATAGCCGAATGTATGGATATCATTGCCTTTGCTGGTCTTAAAATAGTTGTTTTCCGGAAGTTGTATAACCTCTTTGATGCCTGTTTCAAAAATCTGTGGCATCTTTCCTGAAAAAATATCAAGCTTGTTTGCAATATCTTGCACAAGGCTTCCTTTTGCACCTTCACCGAACACAGTAACTTTGGCCAATATATCTATTCCGGGCTCAAAATTGCCTTTAGGTTTACCTTCTTTATCAAATCCCTTATCTCCTGTGCGTATTCCGACGATTGACTTGTTATCCGGAGAGTAAAGGACCTCTTTTCCCGCAAAACCCGTAAAGATGTTTATTCCAAGTTCTTCGGCAATTCCGGCAAGCCATCTTGTGAACCGTGAAAGGCTTATAATGTAAAAGCCTTTGTTTCGCATATATCGCGGCGTATAAGGGAGACGATAATATTTGCTTTCGGTCAGAAAGTAAAATTCGTCTTCTCTTACAGTTGTTTCAATCGGGCATCCTCTTTCAAGAAAATCAGGCATAAGCTCCTTTAATGCAACAGGGTTCAACACAGCTCCACTCAAAGCGTGTGATCCTATTTCAGCCCCTTTTTCAATAATAGCCACCTCAAGGTTTATCTTTTTTTGTTTGGCTAACTGCATCAATCTAATGGCGCCTGCAAGGCTTGCAGGGCCGCCTCCAACAAAAAGTATGTCAAAATCTATCTGTTCATGTTCTATATTCATTTTATTTATGGCCTTTTTATGATTGATGAATTAGTAAAAAGTCGAATTCATTAAGTGTTAGGTGTTAAGATGAAATATTTAACTGTCATGTCAAATACTTAATACTTGACACATTTCGTAAATAGCAATTTTTGTACTTTTTACGACGCCATTACCATTGCTCTTAGCTTATTTAAGTTGGTTTTATCACAACTGCAAGCGGCGTTTTCTTTTGGTGTCTCAATAATCTTTGGAATGTTTTTAAATCTTTTATCATTCATGAAATATCCAAAAGCTTTTAATCCGATGAATCCCTGCCCAATATGTTCATGTCTGTCAACCCTGGAGTCAAGTTCTTTTTTCGAATCATTTAAATGAATCAAATAAAGCTGATTAATGCCTATTATCCTATCGAATGTCTCCATTGTTTTCAGGTATGATGTATTTGTTCTGATGTCATAGCCGGCAGCAAAGATATGACATGTGTCAAGGCAGACTCCGACCCTGTCTTTGTTTTTAATCATATCAATTATGGATGCCAAGTGTTCGAAGGTATGGCCTATGCTTGAACCTTGGCCTGCGGTGGTTTCGAGCAAAAGGCGTGTTTTTATGCCGGGAGTCTCAGAAAATATTTTATTAATACTTTCAGCTATTCGGGTGATTCCCTCTTTTTCACCTTTTTCCATGTGAGAACCCGGGTGAAGAACAACAAAAGGGATGCCTAACATTGAAGATCTGATGAGTTCCTGTTTTAGAGCCCTGCATGACATATGACGCTTCTTGTTTTCATATCCAGCTAAATTTATTAAATATGATGAGTGGGAAGCAATTGAAGTTATACCTGTCTTTGTTTTCGCTTCTAAAAAAAGATCAATTTCGTCTTCTGTAACTATCCGTTCTTTCCAGGTACTCGCGGATTTCGTAAATATCTGGAGAGCGGTGCAGTTTAAAGCTTTTGCCTCATACAAGGCGTTATGCAGACCCTTTGCGATGGAAAAATGTGCGCCAAGCAGGCATGAATTTTTTATATCTTTTACTTTTTTTATATTTTTTCGATGCATGTGATTCTCAAGTCTTTTGATACTAATAAATTTATTATAATTCTTGTGGCAATAAATTGCAAGGAGCAGATAGGGTCAAGAAAAAATCCTTGACATATTTTGTGTTGTTGGTGTATAAGCGGACGTCTTCATATTCAAATAGAATAACTTTCTAAATTGACAATAATCAAGTTAAGAAAAGGTGTATTATGAGATTAATAGCCACGTTTATCATCCTTTTTGTTTTCTGGATGGTTATGGCAGGAAAGTTTGATCTGTTTCATGCCTCGCTCGGAATTATTTCATGCCTGATTGTTACATTTTTGTCTGGCGACCTTCTATTTAAGGAAAGCAGGAAGGGGAGAGGAAAAGAAGTTGTCCGTTTCATAACTTATATTCCCTGGCTCATATACCAGATCATTCTTGCCAACTTTCACGTAGCACGTCTGGCATTAAGCCCAAAAATGTCCGAACTCATTAATCCTCAATTAATCAGATTCAAAGTAAATCTAAAATCAGATATTTCAAAAGTTACATTTGCAAACTCTATTACCCTTACTCCAGGGACTATTACAGCAGATATAGTGGGTGATGAATACCTTGTTCATGGTATAAGCCAGCCTGTTATAGATGATTTATTGTCCGGCGATATGGAACAAAGAGTTGCACATGTTTTTTCGGAGGACTAAAATATGGATGTTTTCTTTTTGTACAGCAGTCTAATATTATGCTTTTTAGTTCTGCTCTGTCTTTATCGGGTTGTTTTTGGGCCTACTGTCATGGACAGGATAATATCCGTTGGAGCTATTGGCAATAAAACTACTGCGACTCTTCTTCTTATGGGGATGATCTACGGCAGGGTGGAAATGTTTGTAGATATCGCTTTAGCTTATGCTTTGCTGAATTTTATCGCAACACTTGGGGCTGCAAAATTCTTTAGGGTACGTAAAAGTATATTGCCGGGTTCAAAATACTTTCAGGAAAGAAAGAAGGGGGTTTCATAAATGGAAATAGTAACCATAATTTTTGTTTCAGGCGGCCTTTTTTTCTTTTTTGCGGCAACTATAGGGCTTCTGCGGTTTCCTGATTTTTATGCCAGAATGCATGCTACCGGCAAAGGTGACACCCTTGGAGGTTTTCTTATAGTTTTAGGACTTGCTGTTTATAACCTTTTTCATGGTGGGCATGGTGGTTTTGATCTGGCAAGTATACTGACATCCGTCAAAATAATATTTATTGCTGTGTTCATCTTTCTGGCCAACCCTACAGCTACCCATGCAGTTTTCAAGGCTGGGCTTGATTCCGGGGTTGTTCCATGGACAAAGGAGGGCTCAAGATGATTTGGCAGCTCGATCTTATATTGTTATTGCTTGTTCTTATAACGGGGATTGCCGCGCTCAGCGTTAAAGATCTTTTGAGTTCAGCTATTATCCTTGGCGCGTACAGTTTTCTGATGTGCCTGCTCTGGACAGAGATGGGGGCTGTTGATGTCGCATTTACCGAGGCAACTGTTGGGGCCGGTGTAAGTACGGTATTTTTTGTTGCTGCAATATACCATACTACAAGGAGGACAAAAGATTGAGAAAGTTCTTAGGTTTTTTGGTTACAATGGCTACAGCGGCACTCCTTATTTACTCCACACCTGAAATGCCCAATTGGGGTGATCCGAATTCTCCTGCAAGTACGCATGTCTCACCAAGATATATAGAGAAAGCAGATACGGAAACACATACTCCCAACATTGTCACAGCGGTACTTGCCGACTACAGGAGCTATGATACCATGGGAGAGGCAATGGTTGTCTTTGTTGCCGCGATCGGATGCATAATGTTGCTCAGAAGGAGGCAACACAAGTGATAAAAAAACATGACGATTTAATTGTTGAGACATTGGCAAGACTGCTGACGCCGTTTATTCAGGCATTTGCTCTGTATGTTCTTTTTCTTGGGCATTACAGCCCTGGAGGAGGTTTCCAGGGCGGAGTCCTTGTTGCGGCGAGTTTTATACTTCTTATTATTGCATTTGACCTGGAAAAAACGACAGAAAGATTTTCAGAAAAATTCAACGTTATTTGCAATGGTGGCGGTGTATTCATCTATGCAGGTATAGGCGTATTATGCATTTTGCTTGGAGGAAATTTATTAGATTATAGTGTTCTTTCCAAAATATTACCGGTTGGTCCGGAGGAAGCAAGAGCGCTCGGTATTTTAGGTGTAGAGATCGGTGTCGAAATTACGGTCGCGGCCTGCCTGGTCTCCATCTTTATTGACCTTGCCTCAAAAGGCGAAAATTTAGGAGGCAGTTGAATAATGGATTTTATAATTGCCAAGTATAATTACTGGATTTATATCATTTTGATGATGATAGGGCTTTATGGGATGATAGCCAAAAACAACCTGGCTAAAAAGGTAGTGGGCATGACCTTGTTTCAGACAGCCATAATTCTTTTTTTCATATCTACCAGCGTAAAGAGTGGAGGTGCTACTGTTCCCATTGTGATGGGTGATCCACATTTACATGGTCATGTAATACCTGGGACTGTTCATGCTATCCAGTATCTTAATCCTCTTCCCCATGTTCTTATGCTCACAGCTATTGTTGTTATGGTTGCAACATTTGGAATTGCAGTGGCATTGTTGATGCGGATTTACAAGAGATATGGAACACTTGAAGGGGATGAAATCGTTGAAATCAGGAAGCAAGAAGCTGCTTTATAAACACAAATATCTCGGATTGGAATAAAAAATGAGCGCAAATTATCCAGCATTTATTATAATGGTGCCATTTATCTCGGCTTTGCTTATTTTTGTGATTGGTTGGTGGAACAAGAGGCTTAGCTGTGGTTTAGTTGTAGCGGTACTTGCAACAGTCTTTTTATTGTCGATCGGCGTAATGAAGGACGTAATGGCTAATGGTACTATTCGCTACTGGCTCGGGGGCTGGGAACCGCCCTGGGGAATAGAGTATGTAGTGGATTATCTGAACGCATTTATGCTGGTCATAATTTCGTTCGTTAGCCTTGTTGTAACTATTTACTCTAAAAAGAGTATAGAAAAGGAGATTCCGGATAAAATAGTTCCATTTTACAGTCTTTATCTGCTTCTTATAACCGGATTGATGGGCATAGTTATAACCGGCGATCTGTTTAACGTTTTTGTATTCTTGGAAATCGCAGCTATATCATGTTACGCTTTAATAGGTGTCGGAAGAAAAGGCGCTTCTTACTCAGCGTTCAAATATGTTGTAATGGGTACGGTTGGCGCGTCATTTTATCTTCTTGGCGTTGGCTATATATATTTAGTAACCGGGTCGCTTAACATGCTGGATGTGGCAGAGATATTGCCATCGCTCTATGGTTCAAAGATAGTATTAACAGCAGGGGTTTTTATGCTTGTGGGCATAGCATTAAAAATGGCTGTATATCCTTTACATGCCTGGGCGCCCGGCGCATACTCAGATGCTCCTTCAGCGGTAAGTGCTCTTATAGCACCTTTGATGACAAAGGTTGCCGCCTATCTTATGATTAGAATCTTTTTTACCGTCTTTAAGCCATATTTCTTTGTGGACGTTATTCCGCTTGCAAGTATACTGACATGGATTGCCGCTGTTTCAGTAATTGCCGGATCCATATATGCCATAGCGCAATCAGATTTAAAGAAGATGCTTTCATATTCAGTCGTGGCTCAGATTGGATACATCGCATTAGGCATAGGGCTGGCAAACGAGGCTGGTCTTACGGGCGCGGTTTTACACATACTGAACGAGGCATTTACTAAAGCCTGTGTATTTATGGTTGCAGGGGCTATCATATACAAGACAGGATCCTGTAATATATTAGGATTTAAAGATCTTTACAGAAAAATGCCGTTTACCATGTCGGCATTTTTAATTGGTGCTTTTTCTATGGTTGGAATACCGCCGACATGTGGCTTTTTCAGTAAGCTGTATTTAATCATAGGATCAATTGATGCTAAACAGTGGGTTTTTGTAGCTGTGTTGTTAACGAGTAGTATTCTTAATGTTATTTACTTCTTCAGGGTCATAAAGATTGCAGCGTTTGAAGATGTAATTCCTGATTATTCAAGAACAACACCATATGTAGCATACAGGTTAGATGAAGCTCCATTAAGTATGCTTATACCTATACTGATTATGGCTACCGGGATACTGGTTTGTGGTGTTTTCAGTCCTGAGATAATTAATACAGTGATTCAACATATCATTCCGGCAAGTTTTTAACATGATGAGAACAGGGATGATTACACATCATCTTTTTTAGGAGGTCGATACGTGGATACGTTGCAACTCGCATGGTTGTGTATGATTTTTCCCTTCATAGGTGTAGTAATGATCGCTTTGATGGATCGGATCAATCCCACCCTACGAAGCGCGGCAGCCGTATTTTTCCCATTGCTGTCCGCAGCCGCCAGTCTAATGATATTGCCGAATTTGTTTCATCCCGAAGTATTGCCGATGGAAAGTTCAATCATATGGATTAATGTGCCTATAGTGGTAGAATTCGGTATATTGGTAGATCCATTGAGCATTATTCTGGCCAATGTTGTTGCGATTGTAAGCAGTGTTATCGCGGTTTATTGCCTTGGATATATGGAGGGAGATCCTGGGAAAACCAGATTTTTGATGCTGGTTAATCTGTTTATTGGCAGTATGCTTTTACTCGTTCTTGTCAATAACTTATTGTTTCTTTTTGTTGGATGGAAGCTGGTTGGTTTGTGTAGCTACGCTTTGATCGGTTATTACTGGAGAGACGAAAAGAAGTACTGGATAGGTGGACCGGCTCCGACTAAATTTACTACTCCATCGCATTGTGGTTTAAAAGCCCTGGTTGTTACAGGTTTGGGTGATATGCTGATGCTGGGTGGTATTTTTGTAGTATACTACTATGCAAAAACATTAAACATTATGGAGCTTTATACAACTGCAGCTATCTGGATTCCTGAAATGGCAAAGACACCAGGTATGATTATACTTGCAACTTGTTTGCTTCTGGCGGGTCCTATTGGGAAGTCGGCTCAGTTTCCATTTCATGAATGGCTTCCTGAAGCAATGGCAGGCCCGGGACCTGTATCAGCTTTGATTCATGCTGCAACAATGGTAAAAAGCGGTGTTTATCTGGTCGCAAGGTTTATTCCAATTTTTTACTATGGTTACTGGGTAGCAGGTGTGGAAGAAGCATCCATGTTTTTTACAATTGTAGCATGGGTTGGAGTAATTACAGCCTTTGTTGCTGCGACACAGGGTTTGGTTGCACTCGAACTTAAAAAGGCGCTTGCATTTTCTACAGTCAGCCAGATCGGCTACATGTGGGTTGGACTGGGTATGGCTGGTTTAAGCCAGTCGGTTCTAGTTGGTGGCACAACATCCGGGATCTTTCATCTCGTCAGCCATGCAGTATTCAAAGCATGTCTATTTTTATGTGCAGGTTCTATAATACATGCAGCGCATTCAATATACATGAATGATATGGGATCAATGAAGAAATATATGCCCATTACGTGGATAGCTATGTTAATTGCCGCTCTATGTTTGATGGGGCTTCCGCCTTTGCCGGGATTCTGGAGCAAAGATATGATCCTGCTCAAGGCCCTTGAAGCTCATCATATGCCGATATTTGTTTTATCAATGTTAACCGTAGTGCTGACAGCATTCTATACAACACGTATGGTAGGCATGATATTTTTCGGGCCGGAGAGCAAAAATATACAACATGTTAAAGAAGAAGGCGGCCATCTTCATGAGGCATCCCCAACCATGTGGGGTGCGTGTGCTGTGCTGGCAGTTCTTGTAGTTGTCCTTGGACTGTTAGGCCCAAAGGTTGAACATATTATTCAAGAAGGATTTAGTACAAATTTGACAGGCACATTAAATTTGCCGGTTATGCATGCCGGAGAACATCCGTTCAATTATCATATCTTTGTTTCAGTGCTTTCTGTAATGTCTATATTTTTAGGTGCCATACCAGCCTATATGATATACATTTCCAGGAAATGGGATCCAAAGGCTATTGTGGAGGGTAATTCAATTCTACGATCCTTTCATCAATTCTTCTGGAATAGATGGTATATAGATGCTTTTTATTTAAAATTTATCATGAACGGAACGCTTAAACTTGGTAATATTGTGGGTTTCAAGATTGAAAAAAGTTTTGATGATCTGGCACATACAAAAATCCCAGGATTTGTTGCCAATAGAATCCCGGCACTGTTTTTACGATTGCAGACCGAGTCCGAGGATCTGGCATTTAATCTTGCATATATTGTGGCAATCTTTATTGGTATTCTTTTTGTGGTACTATTATAAAACTTTATGACATTGCGGAGATAAAATGATGTCTCATATTCTATTACAGATAGTAGTTGTTCCGGCTATTGCATCACTTGTCATTTTGCTGTTCAGACAGCAATTAGGAAAAAAAGCTGGTTGGCTGGCCGGATGCAGCCTTATATATAGTACGGGTCTGCTTTTTTTAGCATGTGTCAAGGTTTATCATGGAGGAGTAATTGTTGAAAATTATCCTTTCATTAGTTCAGCAATTACGTTTGACCTTCTTGGTGACGGTCTGAGTCTGCCTATTGCATTGATAATAAACATGCTTTGTACAGCCCTTGCTTTTTATGCAATGCATTATGTGAACCACAGAATTGAGGCAATATATGGAGATGTAGATGAACGTACCTGGCGTAATCACTATACGCGATTTTACCTTATGTTTTTAGGTTTCCCAATGGGTTTCATGGGAGTCTGTTTAGTCAAAAATCTCATTGCAATGTACTTTTTCCTTGAGCTATTGCCAATACCTCTTTATTTTATTATGGCGATGTTTGGGTATGTAGATCGAGTAAAAGTGGCCATGATATGTCTTTTGTGGGCTATTATAGGCGCATCGTTTTTTATTATAGCTGCAATAATGACATATTGTCAGATTGGAAGTTTTCATATATCGGATCTATCAGCTCTTGCCGGCAATCCAATGACTTTTTGGATTATTCTATTTTTCCTGGTCGCATTACTTATAAAGATGGCTATAGTACCGTTTCAGGTATGGATGCCACAGGTTCATGCAGAACATCCAACCTGTATAGCAGGGTTGCTTGCTGTTTATGCAAATGTAGCGGCATATGTAATAGTAAGAATATTAGTCTTTCCTCTTCTCGATGATTTCAAGGTATTCGCTATGCCGCTTTTGATACTGGGCTTGGCAACCATGGTATATGGCTCACTTCTTACAATGGCACAGACGGATGTTAAGCGTTTCGCCGCTTGTTCAACAATAAGCCAGCTGGCTTATTCACTGCTTGGAATAGCCGCGCTTACTATAACAAGTCTTGAAGGTGGAATGTTCTTCTTTTTAAGCCACATTATGGGTAAAACAATTCTATTTTCAACAGCAGGTATTCTAGTTTATACCACTGGCATCAGGGATATGAGACAAATGGGCGGGCTTGCGGCAAAGATGCCGATAACTACCGCGCTTTGGATTATGGGTGCCATGATGCTTTCAGGGTTTCCTCCAATGAGCAGTTTTCCGGCAGAATGGCTTCTTTTTACAGGAGTATTTCATACGGGTATAGAAATGATGCCTGGTGGTCTGATTGTAGCCATACTTGCAGCCACTGCAATTACATTGACGGTAGCTTATACATTCAGGTCGGCAAAAATAATATTTTTCGGCAAAATGAATCCTGATCTTGAGAATCCTGGACACGGAGAAATTAAGGATCCTCCGGCTATGATGTTAATTCCGCTATTGTTTATTGCTGGTGTTTCAATTACATTAGGTCTTTTTCCAAAACTTATACTGCCCTTGTTTCACAATGTAATCGGAACATTACCGCTTCCTTAACCTTGTAACAATCATAACCTTTAAAACAATAATAAACGGTGTTGATGAAGATGCTGGCGCTTACTCTGGCTGCTTGTGTTGGAGTTATATCGGTAAACTGGGTGGCGAGAGTCCGACGGTTGGTCTCGATATGTTTGGAAAGGGACTGATTGTTATTTTAACCTAACCTGCACCAATCTCTTGCGCATCAAGATCTCAGCACATTTCTTCGCAAAAAATCGCTTAACTTCGGTTTAAGATTCTAATGATTTTTGGTTGATACGCATCTTTTTTGGATAGCTCCTTTCCTTTTGCTTTAACAAAGAAAAATGCAGCAACTAAAAATAAAAAACCAACAAGCACCGAAAATATTGATTGATCATAATTAAATATCGGCGCGATTTTATCGCCGATAATCACGCCGAGGATTAAAAATAAAACCGGAACCATATAAACGAGAAAAGATACTTTTAACAATGAAGATGTTTCAAAGCTGATAGTAACCCTGTCATCGACCTTTGCTCCCGCAACATTAATTGCTTCCACCTCCACATCATCATCAGACTCTCCTCCTCCCCCAGTATCACAGAAACCTTTTGCCGAGCATGACTCACAGGCAGCGGATTTAGAGCATTTAACCCATGCTGTAGAAGAATAAACCTTTGTTACAATGCCTTCTTCAGTTGCCAAAATAGATAGCCTTTTTCGTAATAGTTCAGCCACAAAAGCACTAAGACACCAAGATTATAATATAATTCTTAATGTACAGAACATGCCGTATCTATAACTTTTTTCTTCTCTTTTTGATAACGCTTTAAAATTAAAGTTTTTTGTGGTTTAGTGGCTGAAAAAAGTTTTAGGTCTCGAAACTTTACTGCGGCGAGAAAATTTAAGCGGTTTTTCTTTCCAGAAAACTCAGGGGGACTTTTACAAATCAAATGTATTGTGCAAAAAGTCCCCCTGGTATTTACTATTTTAAGCCATTCCTTTGAACGCAAAAAACGCAAGGGCGAGCATTCCGGCGGTTACAAGTCCGATAGCGGTATCTTCGAGCGGTTTGGGGACCCTGGCCAGGAGTATGCGTTCACGCACTCCCGCAAAAAGAACAAGGGCGAGACCAAAACCTGCCGCATAACTAAATGATGTAACAAGGCTCTGAATAAATGTATACTCTTCATTGATATTTATCAGGCAAACTCCCATTACAGCGCAGTTAGTTGTAATCAACGGCAAAAATATTCCAAGACCTTTATACAGGCCGGGAATGCTTTTTCTTAAGAACATCTCAACAAACTGTACCAGAGATGCAATAACAAGAATAAACGCAATAGTTCTAAGATATTCAAGGCCGAAAGGTTTTAAAACATATGCATCGATAAGCCAGGTTATAGAGCCAGCCATAACCAGAACAAAGATTACAGCCATACCCATTCCAATTGCTGTTTCCATTTTTTTTGATGTGCCCATAAAAGGACAGCAACCCAGATACTGAGCAAGCAGAATGTTATTAACAAGGATGCAGCTTATCGCGAGGAGTGCATAATCACCCATTAGATTTTCTCCTATTTATTTCCTGCAAGGTTCATCATACAGAGCATGAGGCCAAGACACACAAATGCGCCGGGTGCCTCGACCATGAATGTAAAAGGCTGAAAAGAAGGCCCAAATACGGATATTCCAAAAAATGTGCCGCTGCCGAATACCTCCCGTAAAGCACCGAGGGCAGTCAGGGAAATTGTAAATCCGATACCTATTCCCAGTCCATCAGCTATTGAAGCGATAACACCGTTTTTGTATGCAAATGCTTCAGCGCGTCCAAGTAGTACACAGTTAACGACAATAAGGGGTATGAATATACCAAGTTTTAAAAAAAGCGGATATGTATAAGCCTGCATAAGAAGTTCTACAACAATAACAAATGTGGCGATAATAACAATAAAACAGGCTATTCTTACTTTTGAAGGAATTATGTTTCGTAGCAACGAAACCAGTATATTTGAACATACCAGAACAAAGACTACAGCCACTCCCATTCCCAGTCCGTTTTCTACAGATTTAGTAACGGCAAGTACGGGACAGAGGCCGAGTACAAGCCTGAATGGTGGTATTTCATCCCACAAACCTTTGACGAATTCCTGAGTGATAGACTTAGCCATCTTTTGCTCCCTATTTGAATTCCTTTATTTTATCAGCAATCTGAGGTTTTAAACGCTTATAAATTTCTGCGGCATTTGTTACGCCGACGCAAACACCTCGTGAGGTAACAGTGGCTCCGGATATGGCGTCGATTCCTCCGCCGTCCGGCTTGATCTTGTAGGGTTCAACTACGGCTAATCCTTTGAATTGATTTGAAAATTTAGGATCCGTTTTTGCCTTGGTACCAATGCCGGGTGTTTCGCTGTGGGTGGTTACCCCCATGCCGATAATTTTGTCGTCATCTATGCTTACACCAACCATAAGGCCGATATCACCGCCAAAACCCTTTCCAACGCCTTCAAATGCAACTGTATTGGCCTTTCCGTCGAACACACCCACAAAGAAGCTTCTTTCAATATCTCCGTCCTTGATTTTAAAGCGATCAACAATAGGATCATTGGAACATCCCTCAAGAATATTCCTTATTGCAGGCCCTTTAACAAACACTAACTGCTGATATTCGATTTTTTCCTTCGTTCCTCCGCGTATTGCGGCAAGAAGACCTCCTGAGAAAGAGCTAAGTACAGTCAGGACTACGATCATTTTTATTATTTCACGCATTTTAAGCTACCCTTCCAATCGCTTTTGGATGGATTTTATCTAAAAGCGGATTTACAAGGTTCATAATCAGGATCGCAAAGATCACACCATCAACATAAACGCCGATATTTCTAATGAGTACGGTCAAAAGTCCTGCGCTAGCACCGTAAATAAGCATGGGAATAAAATTGACCGGCGAAGAGGAATCTTCGGTTGCAAGAAAAAAGGCGCCAATCAAAGTATAACCTGTGAAAAGATGGATAGCCGGACCCGCGTAACGCGCGGAATCGTTCAGGTTGAATATCAGAGCAGTTATGAAGATGCCGGCTAAAAAGGAAAGAGATATTTCCCACCTGATGATTCCTCTGACAATAAGATAAATTCCGCCGGCAATAAGGCCAAGTCCAAATGTCGAACCTATTCCACCAGACTGTTTGCCCATTAAAAGATCACCCATACTGAATGAATCAACCGCAGATACGCCAAAATGTTTTAAAGCGGCAAGCGGATATACCATGGCAAAATCGAAATCATAATTCATAAGAGCTTCGTTAAAATCAAAAACATCTCTCCATGATATCATGACAATGGCAATTGCAACAACTACAGGGTTAAAAGGATTGGCTCCGATTCCGCCGTAAATTTGTTTTCCAATAATAATGGCAACAAATGTTCCTATTATTATAAGCCACCACGGGGCTGTTGCAGGCAAAAGCATACCGAATATCATTCCGATAATGGCCGCGCTGCCGTCTCCAATAGTAACCGAACATTTAGTTATACGACAGAACGCGAATTCCCAGATAATTGCAGAGGAGATGGAAAGTGACACAACGCCGACAGCCGGCATGCCGTAGTAAATGATGCCAAGCAGTATTGCCGGGAGAGCCGCAAGCGCTATATTATAATTTCGTGTAGATATTCTACTCCCATCATGCCAGAAAGGGGCATGTGAAACTATGAATCTGTTATTATCAACCATTAGTTGCCTCCGCTGTATTTGCCCTGTCAAGCTCATATTTTGCTACTCTTATATACTGGAATATCGGCATTCCAGACACACAAACATAACTACAAAGACCGCATTCAATACATGAATACAGATCATACTGATCCGCAGCTTCTTGATACTGTCCGGTTTCGAGAAACCGGACAAGCAGGTTAATCTGAATATTTGCAGGGCAAACCCTTATGCAGTCGCCGCAGTTTGTGCAGGGGTAATCTGAAATAACAGGTATATCATCTTTATCCTGAACAATAATGGCATCTGTGTCAGGCTGAACCGGATGATCCTCTGAATAGACACAAGACCCTGTCATGGGGCCTCCGAATATTATCCTGTCATTTTCGCTTAAAGTAATATTAAAAGCCTTGAATATATCGCTAGCCGGTGTTCCGATTCTGGCCGATACAAGTGATTTAGAGCCATCTTTCTTAACAAGAGTAAGGATTTTTGTTACAGGTATTTGGCCGCTGTTAAAAGCATTTCCGATGGATGCAACCGCTTCAGCGCTGATAAAACATACCCCGATATCTTCAGGGTTTTTTCCGGCCGGCACAACTTTGCCCAGCATATCTTTCATAATAAGAGGCGGGAGCGCTGATGGATATGTATCATTAACCTGATTTACTTTTTCACCGGTTGCGGAGACTTCATGCATTTGGCTCTGTGAAGCAACCATTATAATATCATTAATTCCGGTTGCTGTTTTCAGGATACTTATTCCATTTTTTATTGCATCAATATCGGATTGAACAATATACTGATTAGTTGTTATTAACAGATCGCTGTCAGCACAACAAACAACAATTGTATTTATAGGTTTGTCCTTGTCGGTAAATAGCTTAACCGGGGGGTTGCCTGGAGCAAATGCAAGATAGTTTTTGACGGTTTCAAGAGTGGCGTTCTGTGATCCGCCTGCGGCGGACTTGAACTCATCATCCATCTCTTCTTCATCAGCCACCTCAATTGCAATGGCAGTATAAGATTGTCCAAAGTCACCAATATAAGAGGATATTGATGATACTTGCCCGGTGACACTTGAAACAATGTATTCATCACTTTCCTTGTAAAGTAAAAGCTTCTGTCCGGTCTTCACAGGCGCTTTTTTCTTAAACAACAGCTTTTTTTTGTCAAATGGACAGTTTGATAAAAGAGTAATCTCTTTTGAGGTTGGAATTTGTTTAAGAGAAGGCGTGTCTTTAATAGATCCACATTCAAATTGTGGTTTTAACAAACCGATAAAAGATCTTTTTATCATAGTTCAACCTTTTTTAGCTCTCAACTCGCTCGCTCCGCCTGAGCGCTATTCAATGGCGGTCAGGCCTATACTGAAAACAATACAGGCGAAGCGGACGGGTTTTGTTATTTTAATTGCCAAAAAAACATTTGCTTACATTACATGACATGATGCGCATTTTTCAGGGCCGGCCTCAGCATCCTTATGACAGTCGATACATTGTGCATGGAATGCATCAGCCCTGCCCGGCACATCTTCGTCCTGGCTTTCAGGCTCATGACATTCTCCGCATGCCTGCGGATCTGTTTCACCTTCTTCAAGGTTATGATGACAGTCGCTGCACGAGATGCCGTAACCTGATTCTACAGTATGTGTCTTGTGGTCAAAAAAAACCTTTCCTGCAATACATTTAAACATTAATCTGACCGGTTGTTCCGGGGGCTTAGCAGAAAAAGCGGCATAACTTAGAACACCCACAAACAACAAAATAATAGCTAGGCCGTAAGCTATCTGAAGTTCTTTGTTAGAGGTCATAATTATATCCTTTCAAAGGTCTCAAAGCATTATCTTTGTTAAAGTGGGCGTAAAACTGAAAATGCCTACCATAATGTAAAAAATCTTTCAAGTAAAAAAAACTATGGAATCAGGAGAACAGGTGGGATTCTGTTTTCACTCCTTCTTCGATCATATCTCTCTATTCAACAGACTGTTAAGCGGCTACCAGGCTCTGAATAATTCCTGTCGGGCATTCTTCAAAACATTCGCCGCACCCTGTGCACTTCTCACCATCAACTATTGCCAGGAATTTATCGACTATTATAGCCTTTTCCGGGCAAGCCTTTTTACATTTTCCACAGCCCTGACAGCCAACGTTGCATATTGCCTTAACAACTTTTCCGCCGTCATGAGAACTGCAAAGAGCTGCAACTTTTTGCGATTCTTTTATCAACGTGGGAATATTGCGAGGACAGATAGCTACACATGTGCCGCAACCTGTGCATAGTTTTTCGTTTACTACAGGCAGACCATCCTCTCCCATTTTTAAGGCGTCGAACGGACAACTTACAACACAGGTGCCAAGACCAAGGCAGCCATACATGCAGCTTTTGTCTCCTCCGGCAAGCAGAACAGCCGCCCGGCAGTCTAATACGCCTTTGTAACTGTATTTTCGTTCCGCAGCGGTATGGGTACCCCTGCAAAATATGCTGATTATATCTCTTTCGGCTGATTCAGCGGATACTCCGAGGACAGTGGCAACTGCTTCTGTAATATCATCTCCGCCGGCCTTGCAGGCATTAGGCGGCGCTTCGCCTGCCACCATAGCAACAGCGCAATCGCTGCAGCCGGCATAGCCGCATCCTCCACAGTTTGCGCCTGGAAGGCACTCATCTACAGCAACAACTTTTGGATCAACATAGACATAAAAGACTTTTGACGCAACTCCCAGCACAATACTCAGCACTAGGCCAAGACCGCCCATTGCTACCATTGCATTTAATATAGGACCCATGGAATTTGTCACCTCCAAATTAGCTATAACCGATTACTTAAAAATAATATCGATTTTAATAAATTCGCCGTTGAAATAATTGTAATAAGTTTGATTTCAAATAGGTTATTTATTTGAATATAACATTAAGTAAAATACAATTTTTTAATCTGACGTACCTAATAATGAACTGTTCCGTTTGTCAAGTGAAAAACGATTTGAAATCAAGTTATAACTAAAGGTTTGATAAATTCTCAACAAGTCGAATTCATCGAATGTGTCATTTCGACCTAAGGGAGAAACCTTACGGTCTAACGCTTTTGAGGAATAGCAGGGTGTGAAAGTTGAGGGGATAATTTTAAATGAAGTCTTTGTTTTGCTGGTGCCTGGGACGAGAATTGAACTCGTACAGGGCTAAGCCCCGAGGGATTTTAAGTCCCTTGCGTCTACCAGATTCCGCCACCCAGGCATTGTTGAAGTTTAGTCAGACTGTCTTTCTATATATTATAAAAAAAAATGTCAAGAATAAGTGCTGTTCAGTTTGACGTTTTAAAATTGGCTCAGAAGCCGAATCTTTTATCCAGGATATTACCCCCCAAACCTGTCAAAATTTACGAGATCTGTATTTTGTTTTTACTCTGGCTTTTCGCTCCTGTGTAAGTTGTTCAGGCGATGCAGGCAGGCTTTTTACTCTTGGCAGGGAGATTTTGTATTTCATCGCGATAATGCGGATAGAGATTGTGGCCGCAATTGCGCAAAACAATTGTACGCTTTCGCTGCATCCAAAAGCCCTTGTCACAACAAAACAAGCGCCGCCGAATAAAGCGGCTGTTGCATAGAAATCTGTTTTAAGGACGGCTGGTATTTCGCAAACCAGTATGTCTCTGATAATCCCGCCACCTGTGGCTGTTATTGCAGCCATCATTATGATTCCTATAGTGTCCAGACCACATATTGATGCTTTGGCGGCGCCGATAGCCGCAAATACGCTCAGGCCAAGCGCGTCTGAAGCCATTACACTATCCCAGCGGGCCGCAATTTTCGTGGATCCGATAAACACGAGGAGTCCGCCAACAAAACATACCAGCAGATAGGTTTCATCCTGAAATGCTGCCGGCGGAGTAAAGCCAAGTATCAGATCTCTTACAATTCCTCCTCCGACTCCTGTGGCTACCGATAGAACCAGTACACCAAGAAGGTCGAGTTCATACTTGACTGCGTGAAATGCGCCTGATATCGCAAATGCAAATGTGCCGAATATATCAAGAAAAGTTATCATTGTTAATACCTCAATTGAGCTTTTAGCAGTTAGCTTTTAGCAATTGGCACAACAATTTCAATATATTATTAAAGGTTAACATTTCACCCAATGGGTGAAAATTGAATTGCTGGTAACCACCCGAAACAATAAGAGCTAATCGCTTATCTTAGTTGATAATCCCTGCTTCTTGGAGAATTGGTTTAATATCTTTCAGGAATATATTCCAGTCTGGAGGACAATCATTATGACCGCAATTATATGTCAGTATCCTGCCGCGCTTTGCCGTGTTAAAAAGGGCGATGCCATGCTTGTAGGGGATTACTTCATCGTTTTTTCCGTGGACAACGAGAACTGTTCCAGAGTATGATTTTACTGTCGATATATTGTCAAACGGGTCCAGGGTAAAAAAACCTGGAACAAGATATTTTGATGCCATTGTTTTTGTGTTGATAAATGATGACATAAGGATGAGCATTGCGGAAGGTCGCTGCGTTGCAAGGGCGCATGCAGCGCCGCCGCCGATTGAGCGTCCTATGAGGATGATTTTAGAAGGATCGACATCTTCTCTTGCGATTAAAACATCATAAGCAGCAACAAAGGTTTTTGTAATGCTTTTTTGAGATGGAGATCCTGTTGATCTTCCATAACCCGGGTACTCGACAAGCAATACACCAATTCCAAGTTCTGTAAATTTTTTCAGCATTTCAGGCCACTGGTCGATTGTTTCCGCATTTCCATGAGCAAAGATAATTGCAGGCCGGGGACCTTGACCATGTTGCGATGAAGGCGGGATAAACCATGTTTCGATTTTTTCGCGACCCGCATTTATCCAGTTTTTTTCAAGGTCCGGTATGTCGTCACTTATGTTTGAAGTCTCTGATATTTTAATGCAGGGAAACATTATATGACGCTGCATAAAGAAAATGAGACCGTAATAAGCAAGATATAAACAGAAGAACCACGATACAATTTTAATTAGAATGTTCAAAAGTTACCTCAACCAAAATAAAAAATTATATAATGTATGCTTGCATTAATACATAATAATTTGGTAATATTCAATATTAAAAGGCGTGCTATTTCATCAACCTTTTTACTTAACCATCTATAGTTAAATTAGTGGTTTTTTACGATGCTATTAAACCCGACAGGAGTCAGCCATGATTGAATCAAAATATTTGAAAGATAATATTAAAAACATCAAACAGCTTTTAGCAATTCCGGCTTTGAAAAATTTCGAAACAAAAGCCCTTGGGCAAATGCTCAGATTGAGCAAAATAAGACAATATGAAGACGGAGAAATAATCATAAGAGAGGGCGATCTTGACATGTGGCTTTATTTTCTTCTGTCCGGCAAGATACGGATAGAAAAAGAAGGTGTGCCCATTTGTACAATAAGCAAAATGGGTGAAATTTTCGGTGAAATGAGGATAATAGACAGCTTAAGCAGATCAGCCTCGATATATGCGATGGGCAAAACCGTGTGCATGGCTGTTAATACTTCAGGCAAAGAAAAATGTTCTCCGGATGATGAATCAACATATGTTCTTTTATTATTATACAGGGTGCTGGCTGAATATATATCAATCCGGTTGCGTCTTACAAATGAAGAGCTTGTTGAACTTAAAAAAAATATGGCTAAGCAGGTAAAATAAAGCATATGAAAAAGACTGTTGCCTTTTCCAGACATTCCGTAAATGTTTTTTTCCATATCCTCACAAGTTGTAACCTTAAATGCCGGCACTGCTACATCAACAAAGAACAGCACGGAGAAAATCAACTTTCAATAGAAACTATTGAAACATGGCTTGGCGCATTTGCGGAGAAAAGCGACAGGGCAAATGTTATTTTTTTAGGAGGAGAACCCACTCTTCATCCGGATCTGGCATTGGCCATTAAAAAAGCAAAATCTATTGGCTATAAATCCATAACAGTCGATACCAATGGGTATCTTTTCCATGATATACTTTCTAAAGTGGATCGTGATATTGTTGACTATTTCAGCTTCAGCTTAGACGGCGCTACAAGAGAAACAAATGATATGCTCAGGGGAAAGGGATCGTATGATAAATGTATTGCCGGCATTAAAGAAGCGGTTTTAAAAGGTTTTACAACAAGCCTTATATATACGGTGAGCAGTGCCAACATTCATGAACTCCACATGATGGAGCCATTGCTAAAGGATTTGGGAATTAACAGGTTTTTTATACAGGTAATCGGAATCAGGGGAAAATCTGTCGGAAACAGCTCTGCCGGCTTGCAGGTTTCCAAGTCCCAATGGTTAACCATAATTCCAAAGGTTGCGGAAAAGGTATCCAGGCTTGGCATTATTGTTAGCTATCCAAAAGTTTTTTTAAATCCCGAAGAAAAATTTGAATGCGGTGGTCTGGTTGCGGAAAATTATTTTATATTTCCCAACGGCAGGGTATATCGATGCCCGTTATGTGAGGATTTTCCTTTGCACAGCATGGCATTTAAAAACAATAATCTTATTAATACTGACAGGATAAATGAAAGAGATTTGTTTGGGCTTAACATACCCGAAGGATGCGTGATGAACAAAATCATACAGCCTGCAAATCTAAGCTATAACAGTAACGGCGATCCGGATTATAAAATTGCCTGCTGTCTGCTGAAAGAGGAAGCCAGGATATAACTCAGGTTAAATTACAAAATTTTATTTATAAGATTATAGAAATATAGAATACCAGTAAACAGACAATGAGTCGTTCTCTGTTAACAGGCAATAAAAATTATTGAGATTAGAAGGAGTTTACAATGCCCATATTCGAATATGTATGTGAAAACTGTGATTGCCACTTTGAACAACTGTTTCTCTCCCCCAAAGATCCTCCTCCTGAATGTCCCAAATGCTGTGGCAACAACGTGAAAAAGCTTATATCTGCTGGAAACGTCAGGCCACATGGTATTCCCACAGGTTCGGGTGGATTCGAGCCGCCGGCATGCATGTGTGACCCATCCTCAAACCAGCGAAAATGAAACTTTTTATTCTGAAAAACCTGGTCCTTTGGGCCAGGTCAGAGTTCTTTGGCTCTGCCTAAAGAAATGCTGCAATAGTTTAAAGTGCGCTAAAGTTTGAAGTGCACTAAAGTTAAGGAATCCTGTCAATTATATAAAATAAGTGGAGCGAAGCGACTCCATAACTTTAGGCACTTTAGCTCACTTTAGGCATTTTTAACTTGTACGGTTTTAAGCAAAACAGTTTCTTTCAGGAGCAAACCAAAGTCTGGTCCTTTGGGCCAGGATTCTTTACTAGGAGCTTTGATGTTTTTTGATAAACTAAAACCGGTTGTTTCCAAATACGTGCTGATTGCTCTTGCCGGTCTGATGTGGAGTGCGGTGGGTGTAATGCTTTGTCGTATGGCTTATTACTGGTTTAAGGAGATTGGCTGGTTTGCCGCTTTACCATTTGGGTTGTTGGGAATTGTTTTGTCATTGGCCGTATATTTTTTTGGATTTTCCGGAATCGCTCGGAAAAACATTGACCGTATCTGCCTGCTCTCTGAAAAAGGATGTATTTTTGCATTTCAGGCATGGAAAAGTTATCTAATCATCGTTGTTATGATTGCGTTTGGAATAATTCTGCGACATTCTCCAATTTCCAGGCAATACCTGGCAATTGTTTATATGGCTATAGGTGGCGCGCTCCTGCTGGCAAGTTTACACTATTACAGATGGCTCTGGCGGCTGCTAATTCTGAAAAAACCATATCTGCCTTCAAAAGAAGTTTAATTATTGAACGACCCAGAGAACTGTCGCCCTATTGGAGACTATAAAAGACGGAGGACAAGTAATATGAGAAAGTTTAAAATAATATTTTTCTTTTTGATTTGCTTGACTTGTATATTTGCGTGTCACGACCGGCTTAAAACAGTTAAACACACTGAATTCCAGGGTTCCTCTATTTTTGAGCAAAAGTGTTCCAATTGTCATGAAGCTGATGAATGCGCGATGCTTCTAATAAACGAAAAATTCTGGGAAAATACCTTACTTCGTATGAGCAAGAAACGAGGTGCGGAAATTACCAGATCCGATATTGAAAAATTGGTAAGTATGCATGTTGAGAAGCAGAAAGCAGAAAGGGATTTTTTCCTGAAGCAATGTACTCATTGCCATGGAGCAGGAGTATCATTACCGGATATAAAGACAAAGCGGGAATGGAAAGAGACGATTCGTCGTATGATGGCCAAGACCAAAACAGAAATAAGTGATAAACAAATGAATCTGTTAATCGGTCATCATGAAAGATGTCAAACTATGATTATGGCAAAGTGTTTTCAATGCCACGACCTCGAAAGGGTCCTTAATTTAGAACGCGATGAGGAAACCTGGCGAAAGATAGTTACTGCCATGTCCAAAGAAAAGGGTAGTGACATAAACAAAGATGAAATAAATATAATAGTTGGTTACCACCGTCAAAGGCAGAAAAAAGACCGCGAATTGTTTGAAACAAAATGCTCAAAATGTCATAAAAGAATGAGCATGCAATCTCTTCCGGAAGTAGAAAAGACGTCCGATCAATGGAAGGCAACGATCAGACGTATGATGGAAAAGACCAATGAAGTCATGAGCAATGAAAACGTCGACACTTTAATACACTATCATATCAGGGCTCACAGCCTGGTGACATTAGGAAAATTAAATATCGAAGCTAAAATGTTTGGTCTTGATTCCGTCGAACTCTTTGAAAGAAAATGTTCAACATGCCATTCTTTGGAAAAATCACTCCACATTCTGGAGGAATCCTGGCAAAAGACCATTCAGTCTATGGCAAAAAAAGAGGGGAGCGCCATGACTGAAAGCGATGTTTCTAAACTGGTTAATTTTCATGTGACAAGGCAGAAAAAGGAACAAGAGTTATTCTTAAGGGATTGCTCCCAATGCCATCCGGCGGATGTCGCTCTGGAAACGGGGAAAACAGATGAGCAATGGAGACAAACAGCCATAAAAATGATGGATAAGGCAGGCAGAAAGATAAGTAAGGATGAGCTCGATATACTTACACAATATCACATAAAATATGAAAAAACGATGACCGGCATTGCTATGGAAAAATGTTCTAAGTGTCACGACAAAGAACGAACATTCACTCCCATGGGAACTGCAGAGTCTTGGGAGCAGATTATCGTTGCCATGAGCGAAAAAGAAGGCAGCGGTATGACTTTTGATGACGTAAAAGGGCTGGTGAACTATCACGTGGCAAAACAAAAAATCGAACAACAAGTCTTCCAGAAAGATTGTTCAGAATGTCATGAGCCGGAAGAGACCTTGAAAGAGAAAAAGTCGAAAGATGAATGGAAACAAACCATCAGGCGTATGATGTCAAAAACAGATAAAATGATCACAGACGAAGAGCTTGACATATTGATACATTATCACATGAGGAGAGTAAGATAACGGTAAGTAACTTCCGGGACCCACTCTTTATAATTTTTTACAAGTAAAGGTTAAACCTAAGGAGGCAAGTATAAATAAGTTGTACAGATTGCGCCGTAATTTTGTTTGTTTTCAAGGCGCGTTAAGGCGCGCATAACGAGTTATGTAAGCCTTGACGGAACACAGAAAACAAGCAAAAGGACAAGCAAGATGTATAA
>JAUVHU010000054.1 GCA_030593145.1 Desulfobacteraceae bacterium | reverse complement strand
CCGTCCAAATGACTCAATTGTACCGCTTTCACTTTAAATTCATTGGAATACTTGTATGTCTTTTTGTGTTTAGTGTATTTGGGCATCTTTTCCCTCCGTTTTAGTTAGACTTTTGTGTCCACTAAAACGGGGGAAGTGCACGGTCGGCTTAAATGATTTGTTATACATTTCCATTAACCTTCAAAAAAGGAAAAAGAAAATGGCAACAAACCTTGTGGTTGAAGTGGACGTTGATGATAATAATTGTATTACTATTAAAGGGCTGAGACGAGATGGAATATGGACCCCTTTTTTTTCTGTCCGTGTAACAGAAGAACTGGAAGAGTCTTATCGTTTCCCCCTTCTTTTAAAGATGGCAGATAGTTGACATGAGTCAAAATTGAAAGTGTTTTTTGATACACGAACAATAGGACAAGACATATAATGATCACAGTTAAAATCTATGATCCATGATTTTCCGGGCCGAGTTCTTTGTGTGGCGGTTATAGTAACCGATTCGTTTAAATCGGGGCATGTGTGAATCTCGGTAATCTCTGTATTTTGGGATCTCATTTATGTTCTCCTTTCGTTTCGTGTGTATAACGACTGAACTCACTGGTTTTTACGCAGTGCAGCGGAGTAAAAATCCAGTGCAGTGATTTGTTATACCATGCCTTCATTGTTTGGATTTGAAAAAGTAGAAACTTGCTTGAATGCACCAACTGCTTCCTTGACTTCTTTTCTATTCTTAAATCTCCAATTTTTATTTATGTAATCTGACCATCTGTTCAATTTCGACAAGTTGAATTGAATTGATAATATCGTTTTTAATTTTGCATACCGAAGAACTGCTTTATCTGGAACGAAAAATTGCAACCTTATAAAAAGTGTTTCGTATGCTGCTATTAATGCTGCGATATATACAAAAGGTATAAATAGGATTGACAGCAATATAGGCATATAAAAACTTTTAATATTTTGAATAGTTGCGAAATTCTCAAAATCCGTAACGACTTTATAGGAGGCATAAAATAAAAGTAAAAATCCAGCTGCTATCAAAATAAAGTTCAGCAATTTATCAACAATCTCGTACTCTTTGTTTCTTTCAGCGATTGCTTTCATGCCACCAATGATTGCAGATACAGGGACAATTATAAACTCGATCCAAAAATTGAATACATATAAGTTTACGAAAAATTCCACAAAGACGAGTCCTTTAATGTTGTCTTTGACTGAATTTTTGAAAGATTTTTGGTCTTTTGCTTTGTGGAAATTTAAAAGCATTACAAATGCTACACATACACTCCACAAAACGGTCAGGGGAATATGGTCGATCTTCCATATTGCCATAACCTTTAAAACCCAGATTAAACAAGCGATATACATGAACATTAGCAAGTATGACAATGTCAGTTTCCACGCAAAAAAGGCTTTAATTAGTTGCAAAAAAGATTTTCTGATCTTGGAATAAGAGACACACCAAATAATAGTAAAAAGAATCCAGATTAAGACAGCAAATTCTCTGTTGTTTAATGCTTGAAAAAATTTCTGGATAGTTTCCATCATATAGGGTCTTTTGAGGTATAACGTTTCGGCTCACTTGGCAGCAGAAGCTTATACAAAAACCTGTAGAAGCTGACAAATGATCGATAAAAGAAAAACTTTATTTAGCGCCCCGGCTTCTGCTGTCAAGTGCAGCCGATGGTTAGGGCTTTCCCAATTCTGTTTTTGACTTTTCTAATAGCTCCATAGCCAATTTCTCTTTGCCAGCCATTAGTGCAATTTGTAGCGCAGATAGCATTCCAATTGCATTTGCAAAGCCTAACATATCTATTATCTCTTCGTCATCATAGTTGGGTTCGATAGTATCAGTTTTATTTCTCCTCACAATTTGTAAATATCCACTGTGAGTATAACTGTTTAATGAATCCCAATTTGCAGCCTTGGCCTTGGACAGTACACCCTCATTAAAACCCTCTAACTGTTCGATTTCTTGAACAAGCGTTTCAAAGGTTTTTCTTAGTTTGTCTTGTTGATACTTTTCTATTTCTTGCTCTGTTGCGCATCTTCCCAACCATAAACCGCGTATGTAAGCTTCAAATAGCAGGCGAGCCAATGAAAAAGCCGATCCAATTAATTTATTTGCAATCAGCAAAACAATTGCTTTTTGGTGCTCAAGTGAAATATCAAGACAACCAGCCGAGATTCTAGTTCTGTCATCGGAACTAATCTCAAGCCCATCTATTCTTTGATCCATCCATTGGATTAAGACCTCTGATTTTTTTATTTTTTCATCAATCTTCATATTGTTCGAGCCCTAACAGTGTTAATAAGTGGAAATTTCTTTTCCATGATATTGGACTATATATATGGAAAAAGTTTCCATGTATTCGTATATTAATTTAAACTACAGTAAATATTTCTCTTGGGCTATTTATGGAATGCTTCTCAGCTTATGAGTTTGTATCGTAGGGGAAAAGAGCAGCTAAGTTCTTTTTTTAGTTCGTGGTTTCAGATCCAGGGCTGTGAAGCAAAAAGCCCCATTTCTTCATATGACTGAAGAGATGGGGCTTTATTTTTTTGTAATACTATGATGGGTCACACAATCCTCCTGCTTGAGGTTCAAAAATAGATCAAAATCAATCTTTGGTTATATATATTAAATGAATATACAAGTCAATTTAATTTGTTATCTTTTCGATGGGTTATCACAAAAATTCTGTTACCCTGAATAAGCATAAACAAAACAAATGTATGGGTAATATGTTTTGTGAAATTGGAACATGGGAACGGGATTGAATTTAGGGGTGTCTCGTTGGATTGTTGGGTTACAGTAGTTTTTAGAACATATTGTGGGCGGCATGACATATTCGGGACATATTCGGCAGTTCACAAAAGTTCCATAATGATATTTGTGACTAAATTTTCTCTACAAAACGTGCTTTAATGGCATAAGTTTAGTTATAAACAGATCAATTGCGACTAATTTTTAGTCTAAACAGCTACAAAAAAGGGGTCAAGCCTGCCTTTGACCCTTATTGATACTGTCTTGAATTCCACAAGTAATGGGCTGCCAATTATTCCTTGTCCAGATTAAAGGTTATAAAGAATAAAGCATCATTTTTAATCAAGCGCTAATGTTGGTTGACAAAAGTTTACAAATAGCGCATATTGTAAATATGAATAAAAAACTCAATTTAGACAAAATTCATGAATCGATGGGTATATCAGGCTTGAATAAAGCAGGGCTTGCCAGAAAAATGGATGTTTCCCGGACCATAGTTACATCCTGGTTCAAAGGTGAAAAATTCCCGAAGCCTGATAAGCTTTTGAAAATGGCGGTTACTCTTGGCCTTCCTTTTGATGAGATTGTATCCAGAATACAAGGTGTTTCTGAACCTGTGGTCGCATTTCGAAAAAAAACCAACCGAAAAACAAAAGATGCTCATATTGAAAGGGCAAAAGATATGGGTAAGCTCCTTGAATTGCTTGTCGATTTTTTGCCATTTGAAAATCTGGAACACCCGCCGACCTTGAAGCAACCAATACTGGAATATCAATATATTCAGAAAGTCGCAGCACAAATAAGGAAAAATATAAATGTGAGTTCTGGAAAACCGATTGATTTTAAAATGCTGATCAACAAGTTCATTGAATTTGAAGTTGTTATTATTCCGGTTCTCTGGGGAAACAAAGAAAATCATGAAAATGCGCTTCATATCTACCTGCCATCATCAAATACAACATGGGTTTACATGAATTTGGACAGCAATATCCATGATTTTAAATTCTGGCTTACCCACGAGCTTGGGCATGTAATTGCTCCCGGTTTAAAAGAAAACGAGGCAGAGGATTTCGCTGATGCTTTTGCACAAGCACTTCTTTTCCCGGAAAATATTGCCGGAAAAGCATATAATAAAATCAAAAAACTAAATAGTATTGGCGCGAAAATAAATCAAATAATTGACTATGCCGACAAGTATATTATTTCACCGATTACTGTTTTTAAGGCAATTAACGACTATGCTGCTGAATATGGTTTGAAAAAGATTGAACTGGGTAAGGGTTTTTACGGTGCTACAACAAAATTTAATAAAAAGTTTTATAGAGTCAGTGAAACATTGAATGATTCCAAAGCATATTCAGCCTCAGATTATATAAGAATTTCTAATGAGTCTTTTGCAACTCCATTTTTTGATATGCTGAAAAATTTCCTTTCCGAAAATGATAAATCACCTGGTTTTATTCAAACACTCCTTGAGACATCTTTTATCGATGCTAAGGAAATCTATGCGGAGCTCACCAGATAAATGCCACAATCAAAAATTCTTCTGGATACAAATGCTTACCTGCGATTGGCTTATAATCTCCATCCATTACTTTTTCAGGAATTTGGTGAAAAGAAATATACACTTTATGTAATTGATGATTTTCAGAAAGAATTTGACAGAAATCAGCGGCTTAAAAATAAATTTTACTGGGTCAACAAACCGGAGTTTAAAGAAAATCGTAAAAAGAGAATAAAAGTATCCAGACAGAATAAAAAAGATATAAGAGTCGCTCAAAGTATCATTTGGGAGCAAAATATCACCATGGGCTTCGGTTCATCAAAACCCGATATTCGAGCCCTTGCCTTTGGTTATATGCTGAATATCCCGGTAGTAACAGATGATACTGACATGGTTAACCTCGGCAAAGTACTAGGCATTGAAGTATGGGGCATTTTAGAACTCATGAAGGTAATGTATGACAACAACCATGTTGGTATCAAAGAATTAAAGGCTCTTGTGGACTACATGGATTATAATAATGATCTTCCATACTTTGGTTTTAAAAAAAAAATTAAAAAAGTGTTGCCTTAACAAGGCAAAGCCGCCTGAGGATTTGCTGTACCGCAAACTTGGCATAGCTCATGATAACCTCCTTTTAGAAAAAAAGGGGAACAAGGAAACTTGCGGGACGTTCGTTCCGAGCGTTCTTGACAGGCTGGTTGATGTATAACAGAGGTTGTGGCATCCCCTAACTCCCGCCTTGTCCGATTTTCACTGATTTCACCTTACTGACGATGCGGTTGGAACCGCCTTCCCTGTAATCGACTTTGATGGACATATATATCCTGCCGCAGTCTTTCTTCAGTTCTTTAAAGCAGCGGGTAACGATAGCCATAAGCTCCTCCCATTCCCCCTCAATAGTTGTGCCCATGGGGCCGAGCTTGTATGGCAAGCCGCTGTCTCTGATAATCGTCACAACCCTGGTTACGTATGGGCTCACACTTTCGCCCTTGTTCACTGGAAAGATGGAAAAATCAATGAGTGTGCTCATAAAATCCTCTCGTTTATGGATGTTGGCGGTTTCAAGGACACCTGAAATTAGTCGGATGTCAAGTTAGATCTGAGGCTCAATAACGACTGCCGATTCAAGTCTTGGTTATCACAAAAAAACATAGAACAAAATAAAAAGTGAGCGAATGAGCTACTGACTTACCAATGGACGAAAGGTTCCCTTCGCCGCGGGTTTGCCTCTGAGGAAGATTGATTGGGTTAAGCCACAGCTATCTGCTGGATTTCCTTTTTGATTTTCGCTGAAAAACCTTCTTCTGCAACATCAAGATCATAATCCATCTGAAGCCCAAGCCAAAACGATGGAGAATTGCCAAAATAAACGGCAAGGCGAAGCGCCGTGTCAGCGGTAATGCTTCTTTTACAATGAACTATTTCATTGATCCGGCGCGGAGAAACTCCAAGGTCTCTTCCCATCTTATTCTGGCTTATGTTCATCGGTTTGAGGAATTCTTCAAACAGAATCTCACCAGGATGAACAGGGGGTATCTTCTTTTTCTTCATTTTCTCACCTCAATGAGAATTAATGATTTCAAGATGTTCACTACACTTGAAGCTTTCTATCATAATGATAAAAATATAACGAATAACGTTATAAGTCAAAGCCATATTTTAGAGCGCTTTCGTGATGTCCATTAATTGATGTAGATGGATATACTTATTTAGTTCCATGTGTTATAGATAAAAACGAGTATTTTCTTAAAACGATTATTCCCAGCAGGAAGGCTCTCCGATAAAAAACCAAGGTATATATTTCATAATATATACCTTGACACTTCCTGTAGATAATATATACTTTTAAATATAAACCAACAATTAAAAGGAGGCGATTATGAAAACCGCCAAATTATTTATAAATGGGCGAAGTCAAGCAGTTCGCTTACCTAAAGTCTATCGATTTGAAGGAAATGAAGTTTATATAAAAAAAGTGGCTGGAGGGGTATTATTAATTTCTAAAAAACAATCTATTTGGGATCTTTGGGAAAGAAATTTAATGAAATATGAAGAACCATTTATGACTGAAAGAAATCAGCCGGAGTTACAACAAAAGAGAGAGAGCCTTGATTAAATATTTAATTGATACCAATATCTGTATTTACATAATGAATAAACGCCCGATAGGGATCATTCATAAGTTTAAGCTGTTTGAGGTGGGCGAAATCGGTGTGTCAACAATCACAGTTTCAGAGTTGCAGTATGGCGTTAGTAAAAGCAAAAATCGCAGGTTAAATAAACAGCGCATCGAAGAGTTTCTCTTTCCACTTGAAATCCTTCCATACGACGAAATCGCTGCCAGTATTTATGGAGATATTCGTCTTCAATTAGAGAAACGCGGTGAGCCTATCGGTCCACTCGACCTGCTGATTGCGGCTCATGCCTTAAGCAGAAATTTAGTCTTAATTAGTAATAATGAAAAGGAATTCAAACGAGTTAAAAATTTGAAAGTCGAAAATTGGGTTAAATAGGAAGAACTTCCACGTCTTATTGATTATTTATTTTTTCAATCTGATCTTTACTGAATTTGCATGCGCGTCAAGGCCTTCGATTTCGGCCAGCCGGATGATATCCTTTGCTTCATTCATAAAGGCATCTTTGGAATAGTAAATCAGGCTGGTTTTTTTAATAAAGTTATCGACTGAAAGGGCTGAAGCAAATCTGGCTGTGCCGGCGGTCGGAAGTATATGGTTGGGCCCGGCAATATAGTCTCCAACAGGTTCCGGCGTGTAATCTCCAAGAAATACAGCGCCCGCATTTCTAATCCTGTCGATATAATCAAATGGTTCCTTGAGATGCAGCTCAAGGTGTTCCGGAGCGATTTGGTTTGCAAGTTTTATCGTAGTGTCAATATCGGGTGTAATCATAATAGCGCCATATCCTGCAAGAGATTCCATTGCAATATCTCTTCTCATGAGGTTGCTCAACTGTTTATCTACTGCTTTGGCAACAGACTTTGCTAATTGCTTTGAGTTTGTGACAAGCATGGCCGAAGCTAAAGCATCATGCTCTGCCTGTGAAAGGAGGTCTGCGGCAATAAATTCCGGGTTTGCACCACTGTCCGCAACAATCAGTATCTCGCTGGGTCCGGCTATCATATCTATCCCGACTGTTCCCGCTACAATCTTCTTGGCAAGAGTAACATAAATGTTTCCCGGCCCGACTATTACATCGGTTTTTGGAATGGTTTCGGTTCCATAGGCTAATGCGGCAATTGCCCAGGCGCTTCCGACCTTGAACACTGAATCAATTCCAACCTTTTGCGCGGCAACGAGAAGATGTGGATTTATACTTCCATCTTTTGTGGGCGGGGTTGTCATTGAAATATGCTGTACGCCGGCGATTTTGGCTGGAATAGCTCCCATCAGAACAGAAGAAACCAGAGGAGTGTTTCCGCCTTTCCCTCCCGGCACATAAACTCCTGCCGCATCGACAGGATTTATTATCTGGCCGAGAAATACGCCTTGTCTATCCGTGTTAATCCATGATTTACTTAATTGATGCTTATGAAAAGCCTTTATCTGAGAAATTGCGCGGTTTAGAGATCTGACAAAGGGTTTGTCAACTTTTTTTATTGCGGCATTAATCTCTTTGCTCGATACTTTGATAGAATCTATTGACAGATCAGGAGAATCAAAACGGTTGACATACTTGATAAGCGCTTTGTCACCGTTTTTCCTCACATCCTCAAGAATACGCTTAACTGACTGATAATCCTTTTTCTTAAAATCAAGCCCGCGGTTTATAATGGATGCGATCTTTTTTTCAGCCGGTTTGGAGGGATAATTATATATTTTCATGGTGGTTTCTTTCATTTTCGTTACGGACATAATTCTCGGACAGGCTCCTAGACAAACATACTATTCTTCTAAAATATAAGGAGGTTGTTTGTCAATGTTTTACAACCGGTTATGGGTGAGCAAAAAATACTAATTGACATATTTTTTTCTATCTGCACAAATTGCAAATTTGGTTAAACAAAGCGAAACCCAATAAAAAACCAGTTGGTTTTGGAGGAAATTTTTATGAAGGCAAACAGAATTTATAACTTTAATGCGGGGCCTGCGGCGCTTCCGCTTAGTGTTCTTGAAGAAATCAAAGATTCATTCATTGATTTCAAAGGGTCCGGCATGTCCATTATCGAAGTAAGCCACAGATCAAAATGGTTCGATGATGTAATTAACGATGCAGTAATTAGAACAAAAAGTCTTTTGAATTTAGATGAAAGATTCAATGTGCTTTTTATTCAAGGCGGCGCAAGCATGCAATTTTGCATGATTCCGATGAATTTTTTGCAGGATGAGAAATCAGCAGACTATGTCAATACAGGCACATGGTCAACAAAAGCAATCAAGGAAGCCCGGATGCAGAACAAAAAAATTCAGGTTGTAGCGTCATCCGAGGATGAAAATTTTTCTTATATCCCTGAGAATATACAATTCAACAAAGATGCTGTTTATGCCCACATAACATCGAATAATACCATTAAGGGAACGCAGTGGGCATCCTTTCCGAACATCAATGGCGTGCCGCTTGTGGCAGACATGTCTTCCGATATTATGAGCAGACCTCTGGATATGGAAAAATTCGGTCTAATATATGCCGGAGCACAAAAAAACATAGGCCCTGCCGGCGTGTGCATGGTTATCATCCGTGATGATATGTTAAACATGGTGCCTGATGTTTTGCCGTCAATGTTGAAATATACGACCTATGCTTCAAAAGATTCAATGTATAATACTCCTCCCTGTTTTGCGATTTATACTATTCAGCTTGTAATGAAATGGCTTGAGGAAACGATCGGCGGTCTTGAAAAAATGGAAGAGATAAACCGGGAAAAGGCAAAGATTCTTTATGACCTTTTAGATACAAGCGGGTTCTACAAAGGAACTGCAGAGCCGGACAGCCGTTCAATGATGAATATAACTTTTCGTCTGCCGGATGAAGATCTGGAGAAAAAATTTATTCAAGAAGCTCTGGAAAATAGTTTTGGCGGCCTTAAAGGGCATCGCTCTGTCGGCGGCTGCAGGGCATCTATCTATAATCCTACAACCATAGAGGCAGTAGAAGCTTTAACAGATTTTATGAAGAATTTTGAACAAAAAAACGGATAATCAGCAGTAGAAAACGGTATTTTGGGACTTTTTACGAATCTATCAAAATTAGTAAAAGGAGGTAGTTATGCAGGAATATACAATTCATCCGCTGGCTGTTGGCATTAATGAAACAGATCAAGGGGTCATGACCTATCTTCGTGATTACGGGAAAAGAATTCTTCTTCCTATTTATGTTTTTTACATAAAGGGAGGGGATAAAAATATTCTGGTTGATACAGGGCTTGAACAGTTTATTGTTCCTGATGGAGCAAGTGAAAAATGTGGATATGAAATATTTGAATTTGAAGAAGCCCTTGCAACTTTAGGGCTAAAGCCTGAAGATATTGATGTGATCATTCATACGCATCTTCATAATGATCACTGCGAAAATGATTATAAATGCATAAATGCGGATGTGTATGTTCAGAAGGCTGAGCTTGAATTTTTTAAAAATCCTCATCCGATTGATCACAGGTATTATTCGGATGTGCTTGATGGTGTGAATGTGATTGAAGTGGATGGCGACGCAAACATACTTGATGGAATTGATCTGATTTTTACGCCCGGCCATAGTGTTGGAGGCCAGTCAGTCGCAATCAACACATCAAAAGGGAAGGCTATTATTACAGGCTTTTGCTGCAATGATAAAAATTTTCCGGCAGCGGGTCCGGCTATTGCTCCAGGTGTGCATATTAATGTGATGGAAGCTTATGATTCCGCCCAAAAGATAAAAGAGATGGCAGACATACTGATTCCTTTGCACGATCTTTCCATAGGAAGGAAGTCTATTCCTTGAGAGAGCCCAGCACTTCCTCTGCCGCTTTTATTGTTGTATCAATATCATCTGTGCTGTGTGCTGATGAAATAAAAATCGTCTCAAACTGGGATGGGGCAAGGTAAATCCCTTTTTCGAGCATGTTCCTATAAAAAGCTGAAAACATATCAAGATCGCTTGTTTTAGCATCATCAAAATTTTTCACATCTTTGTCCGTGAAAAAAAGCCCTATCATTGAACCCACCCTGTTTATATTTGTTTTTATTCCTGCTGTTTGGGCGGCTTTTTCAAGACCAGTGGCGAGTTGATCAGCCTTTTCATCCAAAGCCTCATAAAAACCGGTTTCTTTTAATTGAGTAAGTGTTGCAATGCCTGCCGCCATGGCAAGAGGATTGCCTGAAAGAGTTCCTGCCTGATATACCGGACCCTGCGGAGCTATATGTTCCATAATTTCACGTTTGCCTCCATAAGCGCCGACAGGCAGTCCGCCTCCAATGATTTTGCCAAGGCATGTAATATCCGGAGAAATTTTGTAAAGAGATTGAGCGCCTCCGTGTGCCACCCTGAAACCGGTCATAACCTCGTCAAATATGAGCAGGCTGCCGTTTTTTTCAGTCAATTCTCTTAAAGTTTCCAGAAAACCATCAACAGGCGGCACCAGCCCCATGTTTCCCGCAACAGGTTCAACTATTATACAGGCAATCTTGTCACCTTCTTTATCCATAACCTTTTTTATACAGTCGATGTCATTATATGGTAAAGACATGGTGTGTTCTACAAAGGATTTTGGCACACCCGGACTTCCCGGAATGCCCAAAGTGGCAACGCCTGATCCTGCCTCAACAAGCAGAGAGTCTGCATGACCATGATAGCACCCGTCAAACTTGATTATCTTGTCTCTACCCGTTACTCCCCTGGCAAGTCGTATTGCGCTCATTGTTGCTTCTGTGCCCGAGTTTACCATTCTGACCATATCTATTGAAGGGACAGCTTCAATAATCAGCTCGGCGAGTTTAATTTCAAGACCTGTAGGCGCTCCAAAACTTGTGCCACAGTTCAGGGTAGAAGCAATTGCTCTAAGAACCGAAGTGTGTCTGTGACCGAGTATCATTGGGCCCCATGAACCGATATAGTCGATAAACCTGTTGCCATCCGCATCAACAAGCATGCAACCTTCAGCGTTACTAATAAAAACCGGTTTTGTTCCGACAGACTTGCACGCGCGTACAGGGCTGTTTACTCCGCCTGGAATAAGTTTTAAAGCTTGATCAAAAAGTTTGTTTGAGTTGTCATGATTCATAGTTTGAGTATCCTTTTGAATAAAGATCGATGAAGTTGCCGTCTTTTTCCTGAATAACCATAAGGCATTCAACACCATTGAGACTGTTAATCAGTTCGAGTCCTTTCGTAGCGCCCATAACCACAACTGCGGTTGCAAGCCCATCAGCAAACATGCATGTATCCGCAATAATTGAAACACTTACAACGCTGTTTGAAACAGGATATCCTGTTTTTGGATTTAAAATGTGGGAATATCTTTTTCCATCAATTTCAAAAAAAATTCTGTAATCACCGCTTGTCGCAAGAGCTCTGTCATGTAATTCTACTACCTTGTATACCTGATCAAAAGAAGAGTCTTTTTGAGGACTGTTGATACCTATTTTCCACTTTTTGCCGTCATTTCTAAGGCCTGCCGCATAAACCTCACCTCCGATCTCAACAAGAAAATTATTTATTCCCTTTTTTTTAATAAGATCCGCGATCTGATCAACAGCATACCCTTTTGCAACAGAAGCAAGGTCAACAGTTATACATGCTTTTTTTTTTACAAAATACCTGTTTTTAGATATTTCAATATGACAAAAACCTGTATCAGGTAAAAGCCTGTTTATTTCTTCTTTTTTGGGGATAATTCTTTTTCCCCCTTTTTTACCAAAACCCCACAAATTTACAAGAGGCATTACAGTGCCATCCCATGCCCCGTCTGTTAGCTTGTACAAACTTTTCGCAATTGTCATAACACGAAAAAAATCATCTGAAGCATAAAATTTATCTTCGATATTGCTCAAAGCATTAAACTTGCTGATTTCACTGTCTTTTATAAATATCGACATGCTCTGGTTTATCTCATCAAGCCGTTTGTTGATCTTATTTTCGAGCAACGCCGGATTTTGCACATGATCGGCAACAACCTTTATATTATAGGTTGTGCCCATTGTTTTTCCTGAAATCAGCATTTCTCCGGCAAACGCTGAACCGGCAAGGAATAAAATGCATATAATCAGACAGCCTGATTTTATTATTTTTCGTAACATCTTAGCAGATCCTCGGCAACTGTTCTCCGGTAAGCATATCTACAATTCTGCTGCCGCCAATGCGGGTTTGCATGAATACTTTGCCTGGTGAATCTGAAACAACCTCTCCAATAATAGATGCATCTTTACCATATTTATCCTTTTTCATGGCTGACAGGACATTTTCCGCGTCATCCTGCCCAACAAAAGCAATAAGCTTTCCTTCATTTGCGATATAGAGAGGATCAAAACCTAATAATTCACAGATTCCCGTCACCTCATTCTTGACCGGCAACCTTTCTTCATGGATTCTTATTCCGACTTTTGAACTAATAGCAATTTCATTCAAAGTAGTTCCAACCCCACCACGGGTCGGATCCCGCAGCACATGAATATTCCTGCTTACAGAAAGCATCGATTTAACCATATGATTTAAGGGGGCTGTATCACTTATAACTGTTGAAGAAAAAGTCATTCCCTCTCTCTGGGTCAAAACAGTAATGCCGTGATCGGCAATGCTTCCGCTGATAATGATTTTATCGCCAACACGGGCATTATGTCCGGCGATATTAACATGTTCCGGTATTAATCCAATCCCGGATGTATTGATAAAGATCTTGTCAACTGCTCCCTTAGGCACAACTTTTGTATCTCCGGTTACAACTTTTACACCGGCCATATCTGCTGCAGCGCCCATTCCTTTAATTATAATTTTCAAATCCGATACAGGGAAACCCTCTTCGATTATTAAACCAGCGCTTAAATATAGCGGAGTCGCTCCGCACATGGCAATATCGTTTACTGTTCCGTTTATTGCAAGGTCTCCTATATTTCCTCCAGGGAAAAAAATTGGGTCAACCACATAACTATCTGTAGAAAAAGCGAAACGCTTTCCTTCAAGATCGAATATTGCACCGTCATCAAGCTGTGAAAGAATAGGATTGTTAAATATGGGAAGCATGATATCAGCAGTGAGGCTGTGTGATATTTTTCCTCCGCTGCCATGGTCCAAAAGAATTTTATCTGTTTTCATTAAATCCATCCTTGTATTATAATTTTTCTTGACATAACATTACTTTACTATTAAATTCAACGTTTTTTTAATATCTTATTTTTATCGGAGTGTTATGTTTGATGATTTAAGCGATAAGCTTACCCTTGTTTTTAAAAAGCTTAAAGGACACGGAAAATTAACGGAAAAAAATATTGAGGAGGGCTTAAAAGAAGTTCGCATGGCTCTTCTTGAGGCCGATGTCCACTATAAGGTTGTAAAAAAGCTTATCGTTGATATAAAAGAACGGGCCATTGGACAGGAAGTTATGGCAAGCCTTACTCCTGGTCAGCAACTCATTAAAATAGTTAATGATGAGTTGACCCGGCTTATGGGAACCCGTAATGAGGATCTATGCCTTTCGGGTTCACATCCGGTATCTATTATGCTGGTTGGGCTGCAGGGATCCGGAAAAACAACAACTGCGGGCAAGCTGTCTGTTTTATTGAGGAAAAAAGGGAAAAAACCTTACCTTGTTCCGGCAGATGTTTATCGTCCGGCAGCTATTGAGCAGCTGACAAAATTAGGCCAGCAATTGTCTGTGCCTGTATTTCCATCAAGTGTGGAAATGGATCCTGTTCAAATTTGTCAGAAAGCAAGGGTTTCCGCTCATCAAGAAGGATGCGATACTTTAATTATCGATACAGCGGGGCGTTTGCATATTGATGAAGACTTGATGGCTGAGCTTTGCCGTATAAAGGACGCGGTAGAACCTTCCGACATCCTGCTTGTGGCTGATGCTATGACGGGCCAGGATGCTGTAAATATTGCCGGTGCATTTGACAAAGCCCTCGATATAGGCGGTGTTGTTTTAACAAAAATGGATGGTGACGCACGTGGCGGAGCAGCCATTTCCATAAAGTCGATAACAGGAAAACCGATTAAATTTATCGGTGTTGGCGAAAAACTGAGTGAACTGGAGATTTTTCATCCAGACAGGATGTCATCACAAATACTTGGTATGGGAGATGTCCTGACGGTTATTGAAAAAGCCCAGTCCATGGTTGACGAAAAAAAAGCGATTGAACTTCAAAAGAAGCTTAAACAAAATCAGTTTACTTTGGACGATTTCCGTGACCAGATGGTTCAGATACGTAAGATGGGTTCATTAAAGGATCTTATAAGCATGATCCCAGGTGTCGGCAAAAGTAAACAAATGAAAAATTTAAAGGTGGATGAAAAAGAGTTTGTCAGGATCGAAGCTATTATAAATTCGATGACGCTTCAAGAACGGCGCCAATATACCATAATAAACGGAAAACGCAGGAAAAGGATTGCCAAAGGAAGCGGAACCAGTGTACAGGATATTAACAAACTGTTAAAAAATTACACTCAGGTTATGAAAATGATTAAGAAATTCAGCAAAGGCGGTATGCGCGGAATTAGCCGGAGCATGTTGCCCTTTTAAGGAGAAGAAAATGTCAGTAAAAATCAGATTAGCGAGATACGGCGCAAAGAAAAAACCCTGTTATAGAATCGTTGTTGCAGACAGCGAAAGCCCAAGAGACGGAAGATTCATTGAAACTGTCGGCACATATAGCCCACTGCTTGATCCTGCCGGAGTTTCATTCAAGGGAGAAAGAATCAATTACTGGATAGATAAGGGAGCTATTCCTACCGACACGGTCAGAAGTCTTTTGAAAAAAGAAGGTTTAATCGCAAAGCCTGCATAGTTGCCCCTAACTCTTGATGAATTCGTAAAAAATTAAATTCATCGAGTGCCACGCGTTAAGACAAAAGATTTAATTGTCATATCAAATACTTAGAATCTAACGCTTGACATAGTTCGCAAATAGCAATTTTCCGACTTTTTACGAGACCATCACTCTTAACTGTGAACAAAGGAGATGGAGCTATGAAAGATCTGATAAAATATATTGCACAGGCACTGGTTGATAATCCGGAGCAGGTAGAGGTTGCAGAGGTAGAGGGTAATCAGACCTCAGTATTAGAACTCAAAGTCGCAAAAGAGGATCTTGGAAAGGTTATCGGAAAGCAGGGCAGAACCGCGAGGGCAATGCGAACCATATTAAGTGCTGCTTCTGCCAAGATAAAAAAACGCAGTGTCCTTGAAATCATAGAATAATATTGTGGAGAGAAACAACTTTCTTCTTATTGGAAAGATCGTTGGCATTCATGGTCTTAAGGGAACTGTAAAGGTCTGTTCCTATGCCGAGTCTTTGTCTGTTTTTAAGCCAGGGGATTTAATTCTTGTAAGAGATAGTGAAAGCCGGGATAAAACCTATATGATACAATGGGTTAAACCCCATACGAAAACTATTCTTTTATCTCTTAAAGGGGTGGATGACTGGGACATGGCTAAAATGCTTGTCGGTTCCGGGCTTTTTATTGAAAAAGCAAAACTTCCGAAACCTGAAAACGGGTCTTATTACTGGTCAGATATTATCGGTCTTTCTGTTTATTCAATTGATGGAAAATACATGGGTCGTGTTGAATCGATAATCCGTACTGGTAGCAACGATGTATATGTGGTAAAAAATAGGGATAAAGAAACACTTGTTCCCGGCATTAAATCAGTGGTTTTAGAAATCAATCCAAAGCAAAAAATGATGCGGGTTGATTTGCCTGAAGGATTATAAAGCAGGATTTTTACACCTAAAATGAGCGATTAGAGATTAGCCATTAGCTTTTAGCACAACAATTTCAATATATTGCTAAAAGTCAACATTTCACCCAATGGGTGAAAAACAAATTGCTGGTAACCACCCTAAACAATAAGAGCCAACAGCTAATTGCTAACAGCTAAGTGCTTAACGCAGGTTACAAAATGATCAATTTTACCGTTTTGACCATTTTCCCGACAATGTTTTCTTTGCTGTGGGATTACGGAATTATAAAACGGGCAATCGATCGGAATATAATTTCTGCTTCAACAATAAATATTAGAGATTTTGCAGAAGGCAGGCATCGTGTTACCGATGACAGACCTTATGGCGGCGGTTGCGGCATGGTTATGAAACCGGAGCCTTTGGCGGGAGCTATTCGAGCGGCCCAAAAAAAAGCCCCTTCTTCAAAAACAATTCTAATGACACCCCAGGGCAGGGTTTTTGATCAGAGGGTGGCCCATGAACTTGCATCCTTTGACGGCCTGATTCTTATTTGCGGTCGGTATGAAGGTGTGGATGAACGTGTCTGTTATGATCTTATAGATGATGAGATCTCAATAGGCGATTATGTGCTGACAGGCGGGGAATTGCCGGCCATGGTTATAATTGATGCTGTAACAAGACTTATACCTGACGCGCTCGGCGGTGTTGATTCAGCGGAAAAAGACTCATTTTCAGACGGTCTTTTAGAGCATCCGCATTATACAAGGCCACGAATTTTTGAAGAGGCCAATGTCCCCGATGTTTTATTGTCGGGCAACCATAAGGAAATAGAAAAGTGGAGGCTTGAACAATCGCTGATAAACACCTTCCTGAAAAGAAGGACACTGTTAGAGAAAAGGACTCTGAGCAGGCAGGAAGTCGACATACTGGAAAAGTGGTGTCTCGAGATTGAAAAAATCATACACTCCTAATCTTTACATAGCTCTGACTCATTATCCGGTAGTCAATAAAAACGGCAGCACAATAGCTTCCGCCGTAACCAATCTTGATTTGCACGATATAGCAAGGGCTGCAAAAACCTATGGTGTGCGGTCATTTTATGTGGTTACCCCACTTTTGGATCAAAAAGAACTTGTTGAAAAGATTGTTTCACATTGGTTAAAGGGAGCAGGTTCAACATATAATCCAAACAGGGGAGAAGCTCTTGAGTTGATCAGAATAAAAAATTCTCTGGATGAAGTTGTTGACAATATTTGTAAAAACGGTGAGGGTTCACCAAAGGTCGTTGTTACTTGCGCCAGAGATAGTCATCGCAGTATAAATTTTGAAAAGTTTCGTGAAAAGCTTAAAAGCGGCAGACCCTATTTGTTGGTTTTTGGCACAGCATGGGGGCTGTCGGAGGATTTTATTGCCAGCGCCGATTTGATACTTAAGCCGATTAAGGGTAATACAGGCTA
>JAUVHU010000092.1 GCA_030593145.1 Desulfobacteraceae bacterium | reverse complement strand
TGACGTCTTTATCAAAAATCGGGCCTTTGTAAATGCGGCGCTCGATTACGTTGTAGCGCATGGTATCGGCAGCCATCGAAGCCGGACAGCCGAGAAGCCCCAACAGCCGCCTGCTGACAAATTCATACCAGATAAACGAATCGTCTTCTCCCCAGGCTGAGATATAGGGAATGGCAGGGTTGCCGGTTTCATCAAAGGCCCGAAATCTGACTATACACTTAATCACTCGGGTTTTCAGAAACGCGCTGTAATCACCTTGTAAAATTTGACCTGTATAATTGTCAGGCAGCTCTTGTTGGATATTATTATCAACTGTCATAATTATTAACCTAATAATAGTTTTTCTTTCTGGCTATCCTTTTCCCTTTATTCACATTATAAACCACGCCGGGTTGGCTGTCTTTGAATATCTTTTTACGTTCTATTCCTCGTATAATTATATGCCGCACTATACTGGGTGCATTTGATCTCGTTGATCGAGGCATAATAAATTCAATATCATCAATATGTTAAGCTGTCAACTGATTTGCAAATGCACGTTTCGGAAGTGTTTCAATTGGGCAAGCGGACGCAAAAAACGGGTTGATAATTTGAGTCGGGGGGTATAATAGTGTTGCGGGTTACGGGTTAATGAGCAGCAAAGTTGAGTGCTCAAGGAATAATTGATTATGAATTTGTATCTATTTAGAATACGAGGAAGGCGGATAAAAACATGAATAATGAAGTACGAGTACGGTTTGCTCCGAGCCCGACCGGATATCTTCATATCGGCGGCGCGCGGACGGCTATATATAATTGGCTTTTTGCGCAAAAGACAGGCGGGAAAATGATCCTCAGGATTGAGGATACTGATGTGGAACGGTCTACTGAAGAGTCGATCCAGGGGATTATTGACGGGCTTACATGGCTGGGGGTTACATGGGATGAAGGGCCTTTTTTTCAGTCACACTTTATCAAGGAGCATCAGGCCGCGGCGCGGAAGCTTCTTGATTCCGGTCATGCCTACAAGTGTTTTTGTACAAAAGAGGACCTTGAACGTAGACGGGAAAAGGCAAAAAAGGGTGAAATTACTTCCAAGGAGACCGACCTGTGCCGTGGCTTGGCGCCGGAGGATGTCGCGGCAAAGGAAAGTGATTGCATTCCTTATGTCATTCGCCTGAAAGTCCCTCGAGGGGCGGGCTCTGTTGCTTTCAAAGATATCGTGTACGGGGTTGTTGAGAAGCAGTACGAGGATATCGAGGATTTTGTTATTGTCCGATCCAATGGTCAACCGTTGTATCTGCTAACGAACGCGGTCGACGATATCCGCGATCGGATTAGTCATGTTGTTCGGGGACAGGACGGACTCGCCAACACGCCCAAACAGATTTTGCTCTACAAGGCGTTGGGCGCGCCGGTCCCGAAGTTCGCACATATGTCACTTACGCTCGACCCCAAAAAGGCCAAAATTTCCAAAAGAAAACATGGTGAACTGGTAGCAGTCCATTTTTACAGGGAGCATGGCTTTCTCTCGTGGGCTTTGGTGAATTTTCTGGTCTTGCTTGGCTGGTCAACTTCTGATTCACGGGAAATCTTTTCCAAAGAGGAGTTGATAGAAGCATTTTCGCTCGAAGGAATCAACCGTGCTAATTCCATATTCAATATACAGAAAAACGACCCCAAGTTCTTTACGGACCCAAAGGCGATAAGTGTGAACGCCCATTACCTGAGGAATCTCCCTGTTGAAGAAATACTGCCACATGTCAAATCCGAGCTGGAGAAGGCCGGTATGTGGGACCCGGCCTATGAAGGGGAAAAGCGGGATTGGTTCGCGCGCACCGTGGATCTGATCCGAAGCCGGTATCATGTGCTTACTGATTTTGGGACCCTTGGCCGCGCCTATTTCGCCGATGATTATCCGATTGATCCCAAACCCCTGAAGAAGAACGTGCTTAAGCATGAGGGGTTGAAGGAGTGGTTTCCGATGGTGGCGGATCAATTGGAAGCTATTGAGACATTCACGCCCGAAGAGATCGAGCGGGTTATGCGTGAAATGGCCGAAGATTTGGAGATCAAGTCGGGTATTATTATTAACGGCATTCGTACAATAGTCACAGGCCAGGCAGCGGGCCCCGGTATATTTGATATCCTGATCACAGTGGGGCAGGAGCGCGTGGTAGATCGGTTGAGGAAAGCTGTGAAGTTTTTTGAGTAAAATTGATCATAGAGATTTTTTTATCTCCCAAAGGTCTTGCATGCGGACTGTGCGACAGTTGCATTTTAAGAAAGAGAGGTTTTAAAGAAGCAGGAATGACAGATCCGACAAGATATATTGAGACTTTTAATAACCCATGTCGATAATATTATACCCACTCTTCTGAAGTGAATTTGCAATCGGTTCCATATTGCATGGTTTCAACCTGAAATAGTAAATATTTTTATTTGTTCTGTGTGCTGCCCTTCCCACACTTATTATCTGTCCTCCATTGTCTTGTATGATGCGGGAGACATCCTGAAAAGCGTCCGGTTTTTTGCCGAGCGCTATATCTATACGAGCGCTATTGGTCAGCAGCCCCATCATACTAATGAATGCCCCAAGAATGTCTGTTATCGTAATAATGCCGACCAGTTTTTGATTTTTAACCACAGGGATTCCGCCGATTTTGTGTTTGTAGATAATTTGAGCAGCGGTTTCAATATCGGCATCAGGGTGGAGCAGAACCGGCTTCTTTATTATGATATCTTTCAGTGACAGATCCGATACCATGGATGGAATAAATGCCTGTTTCAGATCCGTCAGAGTGACAAAACCGATGAACTCGTTTTTGCTTCTTACCACTGGCAGGTGTCGTATGGAATGAGAGTTTATGAGATCAAGAGCATCTTGTATGGAAGCGTTTTCAGAAATGGTAATAGGATTTTTAATCATTATCGATTTGATTCGCATAGATGTTGTTCTCCTTTCATAGAATAAGACACTGACCTCTGATTGTGAAGAAATCGATTTTATGATAGCAGAAATATAGAGGATTGAAACCCGGGTGTCAAATAAAACAAGATCTTTGTAAGGCGCTCCTTTTTGCTCAATCAAGTATTTTCAATGAAAATATCATCAATATGTTAGGTCGTAAGCTGATTTGCAAATGGACGTTCCAAAAGTTCCCCATAATAACTCTTTTAAGTTAATCATATGTAATCACCTTCGACCCTGTTTCTGACCTAAGCAACAAATTCCTTGAAAGAACCTGAGTTGTTATCGAAATATTTTATTTTTGTTTTATAGCTTTTAAGATCGATAAAAGCAGTTGTTTTATATTCTTCATATGCGTATGAGAGAATCAGTTCATCTTCTCTGGAATCTTCAATTATTAGTTCTCCGTCAAAAGCAGGATAGTTGTTTCTAAATTCCATAAGTCTTATTAATCTTTGCACAACAGGTTTCTGAATCTCTTCATGAATTTCATCCAGATTATAGTAGTGTCGGTTGATATCCCTGCCGTTTAAAGTCTCTTCTACAAGTTTTATATCATTTTCTCCCGCCAGCAGTCCCACGTAATATACCTGGGGAATGCCGGGCGTGTAAAACTGAATTGTCCTTGCGGCAAGATAGGAGTCGTCATTACATTCCAGTGCGCAGTAATAGGTGCAATTTATCTGATATATATCCATGTTCTGGTAGTTAGCGCTGGAATAAATCTTTTTAGTGTTGGCCTTCTTTTCATATAATCCGTTAATAACCCTGTCGATTTCTTCCTGCGTCATCAGGCCGGCAACATCGACCACACCTATACCGTCATGAGTGTCAAGCGTAGTAAATTGTTTTTTCGGGCAGATTTTTAACCAGTCAATCAACCGTTTATTGGTATGGTGATAGAGACTTTGTAAAACCAGCATGGGGAGCGCAAAATCATATACTCGGAATCCTTTTTCTGACAGCTTCAATTGGTAGGAATGGTTTTCATGAACTTCAGGTACCATTTCCGGTCCAAATGGTGAGACAAATCCATCCAGCATTTCAAGCAGATCCCAGACATCAGGTTCAAGAAAAAAACAGTTAGTGCCTATTTTGACTGTTGTATAAGCAAATGCATCCATTCGTATATACTTCGGTTTTTTTCTGGATAAAAAAATAAGAAAGTCACGAAATAATTCTTTGGTTTTAGAGGATGTTACATCGAAATTGATTTGTTCATAATCAAACGTACACCAGATGATCTCTTTTGAACCATCCCGCCGTTCAATATACTGGTAAGGTACTCTGGGTTTTCTGGTATAAACTTTATTCAGATCTTCTTCGCTTATTTTACCGTCAGCGCTTAATTTATTGAAACTTAAAAACATATCTGCATACTCTGATTCACTGCCCTTATCCAGATAATCTGAAAAATAGCTTGACTGTCTTGAGATATGATTTACCATGAAATCGATCATTATCTCAAAATCCTCTTGAATCATTTCTATATCTTTCCATGTTCCAAAAGCCGGATCAACCTCATAATAAGTAATCGGCGCAAATCCCCTGTCTGCGGATGACGGATAAAACGGCAGGATATGAACTCCGTTGATTGCTTTGGAAAGATATCTATTCATAACATAGTGCAGTTCTTGCAGATTTTTTCCAAGGCTGTCGGGATAGGATATAAGTTGAATGCTGTTTTTTAGAGCCATAAATGATCTCCTGAGATTAAATTTATTGTTTTATAATTACTTAAAAAATGTATCATTTCAATAATCCTATAATCTGATTATTAAAGTCGTGTCTTTTCAATAAACTTATAATGGTTAAGTCCCTCCATAATACCGCCTGTATATTGCCTGTCAGCAAAATATATGTTTTTTGAACCTTTCAGGCTTTCAAGCTCCCTGCTATAGTTTCCCACGATAACCCCGCAAGATACTCCCTTTAACATTTCAGTGTCATTTCCGGAATCACCACAAACAAGAAAATTATTTAGCGGGATATCCCATTTGTAACTTAGATACCGTATTGCTTTTCCCTTTGAAGCACGAAAGGGAAGAATGTCGAGATACTTGTCATGGGAATAGATCAGATTGTACCTGCATCTGTTCTTTATTAAAATAGCATGAATCCTTGCTATGTTGTCTTTTTCCGGTTTCATATAATAGCTAATTTTAAATTTTCTTTGTGTATCTTCTTCTTGGTATTTAAGAAAATCAAACTTATCAAGAAGATTTTTAATTTTAGCCCTGTTCCATTGCTTGGAAATATGTGTTTCCCAGCCCCTTGAAAAATGGAGTTTTTTCCCATAATAAAGTTCCGCGCCCACAGAGGAAATAATTACATCAGGATGAATGATATCATGTTTTCCCAAATGTTTGACAGCTGATTCGACAGTTCTTCCTGTAGCAATGCCAAATCCGATGCTTTTCTGGTTGTTTTGTAAAATCGCGAGAAGTTTCTTGAGAGATTCCTTGTCTCCACCAGTAAGTGTATTGTCAATGTCTGTGACAATAAAATGTTTAAGCTTAATAATCCTTCTGCCGATTGGATCAGTCGGTTTTGCTATCCTCAGGTTTGTTTTCACAGCAGAAGTTTTAAGCTTACTTATTTCTCTAATATATTTCTTAGCATGATTTTTCCATATATAATATTTTCTAACATTAATAATTCCATTTTTTGAATATTTTTTCCATAAATCAGTCTCTGCTATTATTGTTCTGATAGCATGACTGATTTCTTCCGTTTGTACAGGATCGACAAGAATACCGCATTTGCAGTTTTTTATTATGTCCTGCGGCCCACCGTCATTTGTCGCAACTGTCGGCAAGCCTGTGGCCGCAGCTTCTATCAAGCTGAGACCAAATGGTTCCGTAAGGGCCGCATTAACAAAGACGCCCTTTTTTTCAGCAGCTATTCGATACAGTTCAGGAACTTCATATTCAAAACTATGCTTCTTTGGAATAGCCATTTTGCCATAAAGATCATATTTGTCCATGAGAAGCAGCATTTCTGTTAAAACATCTTTTTCGTTTTCTTCCTTTTTTGAAATATCTTTCCTGATTCCGGCAAAAATGGCAAGATTAGCCATGGATTGGAGTTCCTTGTCCTCACCATAAGCCTTGATCAGGCCTGATATATTTTTTCTTTTATCTGGCCGGCAAATCGTTAGTATCAGCGACTTGTCAGGCTGCATAAAAAAACGGTTCAGTTCTTCACGCACAGATGCCTGGGCATGCATTTCAATTTCGTCTTTATCGGTTTCAGGCAAAATATCATGGTAGTATGGATAAAATTTATCAATATCCAGACCTGGAGGGATGACGCTGAATATTGGCAGGCAGTTGCATTGGTACATTCCATACTGCTCCTTAATCTCCTGATTTGTGCTTGTGATAATAAGATCTGCAATTTTTAAAACTTCTTCTTCAATTTGAATTCTGTGATCAATTTTATATTTTTTGATAATAGCATTTTCTGTAAGGCCGGCATTTACAAGTTTTTCTTTTTTAGCTCTGCCGAGAGAATGACCGGTAAATATGAAAGGAATACCAAATAGTTCTGCCATCTGACTTGCCACATATCCGGCATCCGCGTAATGGCCGTGCACAATATCCGGGATCAGTTTTTTCTGTCTGATAAATTTTATTGTTTTATCAACAAATTCGTCAAGGTGCGGCCATAAAAGCTCTTTTCGAATATACTTCTTGCCACCGCACTGGATTCTTACAATACGGAATTTATCATTGATCGTTTCGACTGGCTGTGAATAATCTTCTGAAACAGTTTTATCAGCAATTAATCTTGTGAATAGGTCAACCTGCTTTATATTATCATTTTGGCTCAATGCTTTTCCTAATTCCACAACATATTTTATTTGACCGCCAGTGTCGGCATTTCTTCCCATCTCCATATTTTCTGCGCGGAGCAGACCATGGATACTGAACATCTGGATATACAGTTTGTTTTTCATCTGTTTTGCTCCAAATCCGAAATAAAACTTTTAAAGTGATCATAAAAAGCTGTTTCCACAGGCGTTGCCCCTTCTATCTGGCATATTTGTTCAGCGAAATCCGTTGCAACAGATAAAATTTTATCAGGATGCCATTTATGCAGGTAACCGGTTGCAAGTATTGCAGCAAAACCATCCCCCGCACCAACAGTATCGACTATATTTTTTAATCCATAAGAACGATGAACAATGTGTTGATCTTCTGTAAAAAGTTCACTTCCCTGTGCTCCCCTTGTGAGGGCAACCATTTCAATCGGAAATTCTCTGAACAAGAATTCTACGAATGTTTTATTTGATTTTTCAAAACCGAACATTTCTTTTATTGTGTGAAGTTCTTCATCGTTTAATTTGAGAATATTTGTATGCTTCAAAGATTCGATAATTATTGTGTTGCTGTAGCATTTGGGTCTCAGGTTAACATCATAAAGTAATTTTGTATGCGGCCTTTTTTGATTAAGGATATGTTGCATAGTAGTAAGACCATTAATACTTCTTTGAATAAGAGAACCGAAATATATAAGATCCACTCTTCCGTAAAGCATTGTTTTTATCGAATCATTAAATACTAAATTATCATAGGCAGCATTTTGAAGTATATTAAAATCAGGTATGCCGTTTTCATCTATACTGACAAGTACTTTGCCGGTTTCAAAGTTATCATCTATCTGCAAACAGTCCAGTTCGAATCCATATTTTTGAAGCACTTCGGATATTTTTTTGCCATCAGCATCGTTTCCTATGCGGCTGATAAAGCGAACAGGAAATCCAAGGCGTTTCATATGAAATGCGAAATTAAAAGGCGCACCTCCCAGGCGTTTGTATTCCGAAAAAACATCAAAGAGAATCTCACCAACAGATAAAATCATAATTTATTACCTGAATTTTGCACGTAATATAGGCATTGTTTGTTGTCTCCATCAGGTGACCGACTACAGTAAATAATCATAATAGAAAATGTTGTTAATCCTGTGTGTATACTAATGGGGACAATTGGTACATCAGTATAGCTCATTGCAATTGATTCTCTCTTTGAATATCTTTTCATGTCCTATTACCTGTATAATTACATGCCGCATCACACCAGGTGCATTTAATCTCGCTGGTCGTATCATAATAAACACAATATCATCAATATGTTAAGCTGTCAACTGATTTACAAATGGATGTCTCTAAAGTTCCTTGGCTATTTTGGACTATGATAAAAATTAGACGAATTTACTTTGCAAATCCAATTGGGCAAGCGGACGCAAAAAACGGGTTGATAATTTGAGTCGGGGGTATAATAGTGTTGCGGGTTACGGGTTGATGAGCAACAAAGTTGAGTGCTCAAGCCGGGTATTATTATTAACGGCATCCGTACAGTAGTCACCGGCCAGGCAGCGGGCCCCGGTATATTTGATATCCTGATAGTCTGTTTTAGTGTGCAAAAAGTTCTTGTAAGCAATTTACTATCTTGCTTTGAGCACTTTGGGAAATTGCACCGAGTTTTTGAATTAGTCTGGATTTATCAACTGCTCGCATTTGATCTAATAGTATTAAACCTTTTTTACTTTGAAAGGTGCATTGAATTCGAGTTGGAAAGTTGAATCCTTTAGATGTCATTGGA
>JAUVHU010000038.1 GCA_030593145.1 Desulfobacteraceae bacterium | reverse complement strand
CTCATGTCTCGTATCACAAATGATGTAGGTGTTATTAAAGGTATGGTATCCACCGCTGTAACAGGAGCATTAAAAGATACGTTTACCATAGCGGGCTTAACAATAGTTATATTTTACAGGGACTGGAAAATGGCTTTGTTCGCATTTATAGTTTTGCCGATTGCCTTTATCCCTGTTGTAAAATTTGGAAGGCGTGTGCGCAAAATCAGCACGGGTTGCCAGGAGGCAATAGCCGATCTGAATTCTTTCCTGCATGAAACTTTTGCGGGCAACAAGATAGTAAAGGCGTTCGGAATGGAGCCGTATGAAAAGAAACGTTTTCATGAAAAAGCGCTCAATCTTTTTAAACTTGAGATGAAGGCGGTTATAGCCAGCTCCCTTTCATCGCCTATCATGGAGTTTCTTGGAGGATTAGGGATAGCTTTTATTATATGGTACGGCGGTTCAAAAGTGATTTCAGGCACATCAACAACCGGAACATTTTTTTCTTTTATGGCCGCAGTCCTTATGCTGTATGACCCTGTAAAAAAATTAAGCGGCCTGAACAATGCGATTCAGCAGGGACTTGCGGCTTCAGACAGGGTTTTTGACATAATAGACAGAAAATCTGAGATCGCAGAGGAAGACAACCCTGTAGAAATCCAATCCCAGCCCCACTGTGTAACGTTTGATAATGTTTTTTTTAAATATAATGAGGAAATGGTATTAAAAAACATCAACTTTGATGTTAAAGCCGGAGAGATACTGGCTTTAGTGGGAATGAGCGGGGGTGGGAAAACATCCCTCGTTAATCTGATACCGAGATTTTACGATGTAACTAAGGGGGCAATCCTTGTTGACGGGATCGATATTCGAAAAGCATCAATATCATCACTTCGCAAGCAGATCGCAATAGTAACGCAGGAACCGATACTTTTTAATGATACCGTGAGAAACAATATTGCTTACGGGAACCAAAACGCATCTCAAAAGGATATTGAAAATGCGGCAAAAGCCGCCTATGCATATGATTTCATCCAGGGTTTTCCAAATAAGTTTGAGACAACAATCGGAGAACTTGGATCTCGTCTTTCCGGTGGAGAAAAACAGCGTATATGTATAGCCCGTGCGCTGCTAAAGGATGCTCCGATATTAATCCTTGATGAGGCTACATCTTCATTAGACACAGAGTCTGAAATGCTGGTGCAAAAAGCCCTTGAAAATTTGATGCAAGGGCGCACCACCTTTGTTATTGCGCACAGGCTTTCAACAATCGATTATGCAGACAGGATTATAGTCCTCGTTGACGGGCATATAGTGGAAGAGGGAAAACAGGAGGAGCTTATCGCCAATCAAGGAGAATATTACAAATTATACAGTATGCAGTTCAGCAATAATAAGAATGAAGTTTAAAGGGCTTACGACTGTTATCTCCTGATACTATCAATTTTCCTTCCTAACAGGCTTTTATGAAAATCAACTCAATTATCAACAGGTATTTATTCAAAGAGATGATCCCGCCCTTTGTCATCAACCTGCTTTTCTTCACCTTTGTTTTTTTGTTGGCCAAGATACTCGATATTACAAACATGATAGTAAACTACAGGATTAGCCTGTCTGCTGTCTTGTTAATGCTGCTCTATTCAATTCCTCATTTCCTGGAATTTGTTATTCCCATGTCGGTTATGATGAGCGTTCTTCTTACCTTCCTTCGATTGTCCGAAGACAATGAAATCGTTGCCCTAAAAGCCGGAGGCATAAGTGTTTACGGGTTGCTTCCTTCTGTATTTCTGTTTTGCCTTATAGGATGTTTTCTTACAGGTTTCATGACTATTTATGGAAAGCCATGGGGAAGGATGTCTTTTAAAACATTAACATATGAAGTAATTACATCAAATATAGATATTGGACTGAAAGAGAGAACCTTTAATGATAAATTTAAGGATGTAATGCTTTATATGAACAAGATAGATTTAAAGAACAATTTATTAATAGATGTTTTTATTGAAGATCAAAGAGCTAAAAATGTTGTCAGCACTGTAGTAGCGCCAACGGGTAAGCTGTTAAGTGAACCAGACAGTCTTGTTTTCCATTTACAGTTGTATGACGGGAGTATAAATCAGGTTAACCTTAAGGACAGATCTGTACATTCGATTAATTTTGATACCTATGATATTAGTCTCGATCTTAAAAAGGCTGTTTCTACGGCCAACTCGCGACAAAAAGACGAAAAAGAGATGACCCTTTTTGAGCTGTTTCACTATTTAAAAACCGCTGCCGCAAAAGATTTACAATACTATTCAGCGCTGATAGAATTTCATAAGAAGTTTTCAATTCCTTTTGCATGCTTTGCCCTTGGATTTCTTGCTGTTCCCCTTGGTGTACGGTCAGAATCTACGAGGCGATCATTTAGTTTAGGGCTTGGTCTTATTTTCTTTCTGGCATACTATTTACTGCTGTCGGCAGGATGGGTTTTTGGCGAAACAGGAAAATATCCGCCTGTTATCGGCATGTGGGTTCCAAATATTGTTATAGGGGGTATTGGACTATATCTTCTTATTGGAACAGCAAATGAGTATCCGATAAAGATCGATTCGATTTTATATTTCTTAAAACAAAAATTTAAAAGATGAAAAGATAATCTTTCGTGCTTTTGTGATAGTTATTTTTATTATGCCGATAATATATAAATATTTAACCAAAGAGATTTTTAGATACTTTGCAATTATACTGGCAATGGTTGTCAGCATATATATTGCCGTTGATTTTTTTGAAAGAATAGATAATTTTATGGAAGCAGGCCTTTCAATTTCAAAGGTTTTTTCCTATCTAATATTCAAGACACCTTTTATAGTTGCCCAGATCATACCGGTTAGTATCCTGCTTGCCGTTCTAATTGTCTTCGGCCTGATGTCTAAATACAATGAAATAGTTGCTTTAAAAAGCAGCGGCATAAGCATCTATTATCTATTAAGGCCTGTCATTTTAATCGGCTTGATTGTTAGCGCTTTCCTTTTTTTCTTGTCAGAGATTATCGTCCCAATAACTATGGAACAGGCAAACAGGATATGGTTAAATGAGGTCAGAAAAGAATCGGCGGTAATATCAAAGGGAAAAAATATCTGGATTAAGGGCAACCGTTTAATAACTCATATAAAATACTATAATGCAACTAACAGGACAATCTTCGGAATAACAACAAATCGTTTTGATGAAGATTTCAGATTAATTAGAAGGGTTGATGCAAATAAAGGTATTTATAAGCAGGGGAAGTGGATCTTATATGATATTGTGGAACAAAATCTTAATAAAACAGATGGAAACTATATTATAAGGTCTCATAAAGAAATAGTTGAGAAGTTCGATTTTTTGCCGGATGATTTAGAAAGAGTAATTAAAAAGTCGGAACAGATGAGTTTTAAAGAACTTCTTGCATATATTAAAAAGGTTGAAGCAGAAGGGTATGATGCTACAAATTACAAGGTTGATCTTTATGCCAAGGTGGCGTTTCCATTTGTTTGTATAATCATGTGTATTGTTGGGACAGGTATTGCTTTAAAAGAAAAAAAACGTGAAGGTCTCGCTCTAAATATAGCCTATGGTATCGGCATAGTCTTCCTGTATTGGATTTTTTATAGTTTTTGTGTGTCACTCGGATATGGTGAGATGCTGCCCCCGTTTATTGCCGCCTGGACAGCAAACCTTGTTTTTTTATCTTTTGGAGTAATTACATTATTAAATGCTGAATAATGTGAAAAAGATTCATCACGTCTCTTTTCAAGGCGTATGTCGCAAAACACGAAAGCACGAAAGGGATAAGATCTTAGGAGAAACGAAATTCTCCACTTTTCCTGTTTTCATACTTTCGTGATTTCGTGATTATAACTGGTGAAAAAGATTGATATTTCTGTATAATATTTTGTTTTTTATTGCGATTGTCCTGGGATTTCCCTTGATAATTTCGTTTGTACTTGTATCTGACAAGAGGCGTAAAACAGTTCTTCAGAGACTTGGAATTAAGCAGCTTCCTGAAAGTATAAGGAAAAACAGAGTTGACAGGCCTGAGAACAGACCAGTATGGGTTCATGCGCTTTCCGTGGGAGAGGTCCTTTCTTCTATTGAACTTGTTAAAGGCTTAAAGGCTGGTTTAAATCGCCGGAATATAGTTTTTTCAGTATCTACAAAAACAGGATTTGAAATTGCAAGCAAACTATTAAAAGAACATGTAGATTCAATATTTTACTTTCCGTATGATTTTTTAATTTCTGTAAAACATATTGTAAGACAGGTTGATCCCGGTCTTGTTCTTATTGTGGAGTCAGATATCTGGCCGAATTTTTTATCTGAAATGGAAAAACGAGAAGTTCCGGTAATTCTTGTGAATGCAAGGCTTTCGGAAAGATCGTTTTCAGGATACAGTAAAATCCCTTTTTTCTCAAAAAGACTATTTTCTTTTTTCACAAAGATTTGTGTCCAATCCGGTGAAGACGCGCTTCGTTTCAGTCTTCTTGGTATTCCGTCAAATAAAATCATAATAACAGGGAATATAAAATTTGACCAGGAATACGATTTAGTGCCGGAAACGGAAATAGAAAAATTAAAACAAATTATGCATATAAAGCCATACCAAAAGATTTTATTGGCAGGTAGTACACACAAAGGAGAGGAGGAGATTATTTGCGATGCTGTCGCAAGAGTAAAAAAGAAGTTTCCAAGCCTTTTCCTTATCATTACTCCCAGAGACCCGGAACGCGCAGAATCGGTATGTAGAATTTGCAAAGCTGCGGGTTTTTTTGCTGTTACTATGTCAGATATTGAAAACATTGAACCGGATGCAGAAATTGATGCTATAATTGTTGATAAAATTGGGGTGTTAAGAAGACTTTATGCTTTGGCGGATATGGCCTTTATCGGGGGGAGTCTTGTTAAGAGCGGGGGGCATAATCCGCTTGAACCTGCCGCATATTCAAAACCGGTTATGTTTGGTCGTGATATGAGTGATTTTAGAGATATTGCGTATTTGCTTGTAGAATCAGGTGGGGCTGTCCGTGTGGAAGACGCTGAAAGCATATATAGTGTTGTGTCAAAGCTGCTGGCTGATGATCGGAAAGCCGGAGAGATGGGGAACAAAGCCTTGAAAGTATTTAATGCCAACAAAGGGGCTGTTTCAAAGACTTTGAATGCAGTCGAGTGGATAATTAGGTGATAGACAAGATCAAAAGAAAGATAGAAACGATTATGACGGGCAGTGAAAAAACAGGCTTTTTTTCTGTCGGGTCATTACTGTTTGCGCTGTCGCTTTGTTATGGCTATGCAGTTAGATTAAGAGAAAACTGTTATAAGAAAGGGATTTTAAGATCAAAAGAGCTGCCCTGTAAGATAATATCGATAGGGAACATAACTGTCGGTGGCACAGGAAAAACTCCAATGACTATCAAGGTGGCGAAAATAGTTAAGCGCCTTGGTTATAAGGTAGCGGTTATCAGCAGGGGATATAAGGGGAGTGCGGAAAAAACCGGAGGGATCGTAAGTAACGGGAAGACAATATTAATGGGGCCTGATAAAGCGGGCGACGAACCGTTTATGATAGCTTCAACATTAAAAGATATTCCGGTGGTTGTTGGGCAAAACCGGTTTGAGGCAGGCTGCCTGGCAATGGATGAGTTTGATCCTGATGTCATTGTGCTTGATGATGCATTCCAGCATTTAAAATTGAAAAGAGATATTGATCTTGTGCTTTTAGATTGCAGGCATCCTTTTGGCAACAATCATCTGCTGCCAAGGGGTACATTAAGAGAGCCTGTTTCAGCTCTGTTGCGTGGTGATGCGTTTATTATAACAAGATCTGATTGTGCCGGAGATACTGTAATTGCAACATTTACAGATAAACTTAGAAATTTAACACGCGGCAAACCTGTTTTCAGATCATGCCACATTCCAAATGTGTATAAGGTAGCAAAAGAAAAAAAAAGATCGATTCATAGAAACTTACAGAATATATTACCATGTAATTCGGAATACTTAAAAGAGCAAAAAGTGTTTGCCTTTTCCGGGTTGGCCGGAAATAGTGATTTCCGGCTTACTATCGAGAACCTTAAGTGTGATTTGATAGATTTTTTGGAATTTCCAGATCACCATAATTATTCGGACATGGATCTAAATACAATATACAAAGCATATCTTGAGTCAAAAGCCGATTTCCTTCTCACAACCGAAAAAGATTATGTCCGGATTGCTCACAGGATAACATGGCCGGTTGACCTTGTAGTCGTAAATATCGAAGTCTCCTTTGGTGATGATGACAAAGCATTTAATACTTTTATTAAAGACCGTCTTGCCGTTTAAGAAATATTTTTTCTTTGCGACCTCTGTGTCTTAAGCGAACCTGCCGGGGGCAGATAAAGCGAGCGGTAAAAACTGGCTTTTTTATGAGAGCATCATGTTTGATTGGCAAAATATTACTTACAACGTCATTAAAATACTCTTTAAACTCATAGGACTTATTCCGAGGAAATTGGCTTTCAGGCTGGGTAATCTCTTTGGATGGATCCTGTTTTTAGTTGACAGGAAGCACAAAGAGATAGTCATGAATAACCTGACCCGTGCTTTTGGTCATGAAAAGAATCCATATGAAATAAGAATGCTTGCAAGGCGGGTTTTCAAGAATTTCGGACAGATTGTTTTTGAGATCGGGTGGTCTTTAAGGCTTGATAGAAAAGACTTTCAAAAGCACTTTAAGATCCAGGGATTGTCCAATTATAAAAACGTCTATGAAAAAGGCAGGGGTGTACTCTTTCTTACCGCTCACATGGGAAACTGGGAGCTTTTGTCGATAATTATGGCTATGGTCGGCTATCCGGTTAGCGTTTTATATCGGCCGCTTGATTTTTCTCCGCTGGATCGTTTCTTTGCCGTGGTAAGAGGCCGTTTTGGCGCAGAATTGATTCCCAGCGCCCAATCTATGCGCAAGATTCTGCGAAGCCTGAAACATGGTAAAGTTGTTGGAATGTTAATGGATCAGAATGTTGATTGGCCTGAAGGGGTTTTTGTCGATTTTTTTGGTCATAGGGCATGCACAAACAAAGGTATGGCGCTTTTGGCGCGCAGAACCGAAGCGCCTGTTGTTCCGGTTTTTTTAGTGCGTGAAAAATCAGGATTCAGGGCCGAATTCGGATCGGAAATCCCTTTGATAAAAACAGAAGATATCAGAAAGGATCTGGAAGCCAGCACTCAGCAATACAACAGGATTATAGAAGACTTTATTCGTCGTTACCCTGATCAGTGGTTCTGGGTTCATCAACGCTGGAAAACAAAACCATACTGCCCATGGCCAGGAAAGATATAGCCAAAGACCCACACAGACAAACACAGATTTTTATTATCTCGTCTGTGTGGGTTTGTGGCTAATAATAACTTGCAATATGAAACCTTTAAATTCAAACAATATCAAGCGGCTCCTTATTCGTTCTACCAACTGGATTGGCGATGCTGTGATGACTACTCCTGCGGTTCGGGCGATCCGAAAGAATTTTCCATACGCTGAAATCAGTATTCTGGCAAAGTCCTGGGTTGCTCCTGTGTTTGAAAGCAGCCCTTATATTGATAATGTATTGATTTATGATGATGCCGGAAAACACAAAGGCCTTGCCGGAAAGCTGCGCCTTGCAAGAGAGTTAAGAGAATATCGTTTTGATGCGGCAATCCTGCTGCAAAACGCTATTGAAGCCGCTATTATTGCATTTTTTGCCGGTATTCCATGCAGAATCGGGTACAATACAGATGCCAGAGGTCTTTTGCTGACCCATTCTGTTCCGTGTACTGCTCAGATAAAGAAGATACACCAAACCGGATATTACCTTGATATATTGCATGGGGTTGGTCTAAAGACCGACGGCTTGAATCTCGATCTTATTGTAGCTGAAAAACATCAGGAGAGAGGTTTTGAAATTTTGAGTCAATACGGCATATCCAGAAAAGACAGGTTGGTTGGGATTAATCCTTCCGCTACTTTTGGACCCGCAAAACAATGGTTTCCCCAGCGGTATGCCGGTCTTGCCGATCGTATAAAAGAGGTTTTTGGAGCCAGAATAATTATCTTCGGCGGCCCTGGTGACAGGGAGCTTGGGCGTAAAATTTCGCAGATGATGAAGCATCAGCCGATTGATCTTTGCGGAAAAACAGATCTTCAAGAGGCAATAGCATTAATCAATCGATGCGGACTTTTTATTACAAATGATTCCGGATTGATGCATGTGGCGACTGCGCTTGATGTGCCATTGATCGCTATTTTCGGCTCTACCAATCCAGTCACAACCGGGCCCAGAGGCTTAAACAGCAGGATTGTGAGAATTCCTGTTGAATGCAGCCCATGCCTGAAACCGGAATGCCCAAAAGGTCATCTCAAATGCATGAATCAAATTGATGTTGATATGGTTTTTGATGTTGTGAAGGAAATTTTGTGAACATTTTAATCGTGAAATTGAGCGCCATCGGAGATGTGATTCATACTTTTCCCGCTCTGAATGCTGTCAGAAAACAGTATCCGGATGCTCATATCACATGGCTTGTAGAGGAGGCTGCATCCAGTCTTATCGAAGGGCATACAGCCTTAAACCGTGTTCTTGTTTCAAAAAGAAAGAGCTGGATAAAGGGTATTGCCGGTCATTCATATCTGGATAACATTAGAGAAGCATGCTCTTTTATAAAGGAGTTGCGTGACACGAAATATGACATAATACTCGATTTTCAGGCCTTGCTTAAAAGCGGGATTTTAATAGGGCTGGCCAAGGGGAAACGGAAAATCGGCTTTGATAAAGGCATGCAGCACCAGGAGCATAGTTATATTTTTTTAAACGAGCGTGTTCCACCGGTAGATATGGAAATTCATGCGCTGACAAGAGGGATGATGCTTCTTGAAGCAATCGGGATTAGTTCTAATGATATTGAATACAATATTTATATCTCTGATCAGGATCGCAAAAAAGCAGACGATCTTCTGCAGCAGCATGAAAAAAAAGAATACAAAACGATTGTTGCAATTAATCCTGTCGCAAAATGGGAAACAAAACTCTGGGACAACGCAAAGTTTGCAAAACTGGCTGACAATCTTATTAAGCAATACAATGCCAAGGTGTTTTTTACAGGAAGTGCGGAAGATCGAGAGTTGATCCTTGATATTATTTCAAGGATGAAAGGAAAAACTTATAGCCTTGCCGGCAGAACAACCCTGAAAACACTGGCAGCAATTTTTGAAAAAACAGATTTTATTATTTCAACAGATACAGGCCCCATGCATATGGCTGCAGCGGTTGGAACGCCGGTTATAGCTCTTTTCGGGCCAACAGCTCCGTGGAGAACTGGGCCTTTTGGAATAGACCATCAGATTATAAGGGCCGATCTGGAATGCAGCCCATGCTTTAAGCGGCAGTGCAAGACAATTGACTGCATGAAACAGATTTCTGTAGAGCAGGTTTTGAACGGAGTAGAGCGACTTAGAATCTAATTTTTTTTACAAACACTGTAGCCAAACAGAGCAAGTATTAAACGTTTATGCGAATTTCAGTCATTATAACGACCTATAACAGGCCAGACACATTGGCTAAAGTCCTTGAAGGATTGCGATATCAGACCAGACCGGCTGATGAAGTTATTGTAGCAGATGATGGATCCGGCCCTGAGACGGCTGAAATGATTCGTGGTTTTATGACCGACTTCCTTTGTCCGCTTTACCATGTTTGGCAGGAAGATTGCGGATTCAGAGCCGCAAGGATTAGAAACAAGGCAATTAACAAATCAAACGGAGAATATATCATTCTGCTTGATGGGGATTGTATACCGGAAAAGCATTTTATTGAGGATCATCTTGTGTTGGCAAAGAAGGGTTTCTTTTTTCAGGGCAAACGGGTTCTGGTTGGCAAAATGCTTTCCAGCAGCTTTACCCAAAAGCATGCAAACACTGCCGGCAACTTGCTGAAAATTGCTTTTTCAAGTGAGATTTCAAACCGTCACCATTTAATCCGGCTGCCGTTTTTCCCGGTGATTTCCTCAACCAGCCTAAGCGGTATCCGAAGTTGTAACATGGGTTTTTTCAGAGAAGACATATTTGCTGTCAATGGGTTTAATGAAGATTTTGTTGGTTGGGGCCGCGAAGATTCCGAACTGGCAGTTCGGTTTTTCAACTATGGGTTGAAAAAAAGGGAGCACCCGTTTATGGTTATTTGTTATCATTTATGGCATGAAGAAAATGACAGAACACATCTCAAAATCAATGATGAGTTGTTGCAAAGGTGGATTGAATCTATTGAATTCAGTTGCTCAAATGGACTGATTAGACGATAATGAAAGTGTTTTTTTAATAGTATTTTTTCTCTGACAAGGTCTTTTTCTTGCCCTGATAGAGATTGACTTTTCTTTGATGAAACGAGACCTTTGAAAAATGTTCAATTTTATTCAAGTTCAAGGAAGGCGGAAATTTTAACCACAGGAATACATTGAGTATTTCGAGGATAGCGCTAAAGCTTCACTGCGTGCCAAAATTTGAGCCTGACATCGAAATTGGGCGAAAGGGGACGTTTTGCAAAGGTCTCGAAATAGTTTGTGCAACAGTGTGATTTATTATGTTCAGAACAATTAAAAATCATTTAAAAAATCTTACGCCATTTGAGCTGTTAAGCCAAGCGGTTCCTATTTTAATGGGAATATTTATATTTTTTAACCCTTTCCCTCACACAACGGCCATCAAGGAAATATGTTTCTACCTCTCAGTTTTTATTGTCCTTCTTTTAATTTATTTCAAAAAGATTGATTTTTCCTTCAGGTCGCCACTTACACTTCCTTTCGTGTTATTTATCGTTTGGGTATTTATTGGTCTTTTCTTTGCCCTCGACAAAGAAGGCAGCATTCATGATTTTCGCGCGCATCTACTGAAATACATTGTATTTTATTATATTTTAATTAATTTTTTTAATTCCAGAAAGCGGATTATTAGTCTTTCGTGGATTATCATTATCTCCGCCACTATATTTTCAATAGGAGAAATATATTATTTTTACTTTATGCTGGGCAACAGTTTCTCTGTAAAGCTTGTACCAGGGCTTAATGAAATAGCAGTCAACCAAATTGGCTTCATTACAGTAACTGCCGCAATCTTTTCTCTGTACCATATAATTACAGCAAATAATTTATACATAAAAACAATCTCTTTTACATCCCTGCTACCACTATGTGTTTTAAGTGTTTTAACGCAGGCACGCAGTACCGCATTGGCCGTGTTCCTGTCAGTCATCATATTATGTTTCAAGAATAAGAAGGTCATGGTTGTCTGCCTGGGAATAATATTAATTGCTATTTGTATAAGCCCTCTCAAAAATCGTTTTATTCATCTCAATCCGATTACCGACTTACGACTCAATATAAACTGTACTACATTTGAGGTCATTAAAGATTTTCCGATAATCGGCATAGGGTTTGGGATGGAAACTTATGGAAACGAGAAGCATATTAATCTGGATGCATACAATAAAAAAGTCCCTGTTAAATACAGGCAAAAAACTATCCTTACTTTTCCGCATTCAATGCCATTCAGTATAGCAGTGCGAACCGGTCTGATCGGATTTGCATTATTTCTCTATACAGTATTTATATCTTTTAAGACCTGCTGGGACTGCATCTGGCATGGAAGAGATGATTTCATCAAAAGGTGGGGTTTGTGTGTTGCATCTGTGCTCGTGACAGTCATCGTTATAGGGAGCTTTGAAGGGTGCTCCAGGCATGTTCAAAAGGTTGTTCTTTATACAGCGCTTGCCATGATGACTGTTATATGGAAACTGAACAATGTCATTGCTGAAGATTCAACAGGAACCGATTGATCAGTTGTTCTTAGGAGAGGAAATTGCAGGCTTAATTAAGAGGTTTAATTAGAGCATATAATATGGCAATTACTGATATAAAAACAAAATTGACAAAAAATCTCCATGATGCCAAAGCAACTATTTGGACAAAAGCTGGGTACCATTTAAAAAAAATCAAGGAACATCCTAAAATCCTTGACAAAATTCTCATTCAAGACAATAGCGTTACCAATTATACGAATGAGTTTGAGAAAGATTATTATGGTTCCTGCAAACAGATCGTTTTTTTTCATCCTGAGACCTGTTTGTATGTTTTAAAAGATGTGTGGGTTGTCGGTTCTGAAGGCCGTCTGTTTTTTGAATCCGATCAAGTATTTTCAGTATGTTCATCGCTCGAAAGTATAGAGGAGCGGAAGATTCGACGGCCGATAAAATCTCTTGCCAAGGTAATTGAAGAGCCGGTATTTATTCTTTCCAGTCGTGCTCCCGGCAATAGGGGGCATTTTTTAATTGAGCACCTCCCTCGATTAGTAGCAAGTATGGATGCAATAAAACGATTGGGAGGATGCAAAATTTTAGTTACCCCTATGCACCGAAAGTGGCAGACAGGCTATCTTCAAAAATTAGGGGTTTCCGATTCAGAAATAATAGAAGCCAGCATCGGATCGACATTTTGCAAAAGGGCATTTTATGTCCCTACGTTGTGCAAAGGGGGAATAGCTACAGTCAGCCGTGAAAAATATTACCAATTTTTGCGTAAGTGTTTTATTAACAGTATGGAATCTCCCCGCAAAAGTTTGCCAATATTTTTAAGCCGTAAAGATGCTCCTGATCGAAAACTTGGCAACGAGGATGCCATTTTTTCTATTGCGAGAAGATTTTTCCCAAAAATGAAGCGGATTGTAATGTCAACCTTAGCCTTGAATGAACAAATCAGACTGTTTCAAGAAGCGCCTGTTATTATCGGACCACATAGTCAGCCGTTTCGTGATATATTATTTTCCAGTAATTCTCTGGTTGTTCAATTGATTCAAGGTTCCCGAGATACATCAAATGAATATTACCAATGGGCTCAGAATTACAACTATGTGGGTGGCATTGGAAAAAATTTGTGTTTACCTCTGTTCAGTGAAATTGAGTTTAATACAAACAGTGACTGGATCTATCCTGAGGATAAATTTGAGAAGGATATGTCACAATTAATATCTTTACTGAAGGAACAGAAAACGGTCTCCTATGAAGCCTAAATCTCTTTCAAAAAACAATAAGATGATCATAGCCAAAGTAACAGGCGGTTTAGGCAATCAACTATTCATTTATGCCGCAGCAAAACGGTTGTCAGTTATTAACGATGTTTCTCTCAAGCTCGATACAAGTTCAGCGTACGCAAGAGATGGATATAACAGGGCTTACAGTCTGAATCATTTTCGGCTCAATGCAGAATATGCTAGTAACGAGGACGTATATAAATTAGACTTGGGGAATAGGAGAAATCTTAGGTATCACCTCAATAAAATCCTTCCTTTTCGATACAAGTCTTTTATAAGGGAAAATAAACTTTTTGATCCGCATTTACTTAGTTTAAAAATAGCTAATAAGGTTTATTTGGATGGATATTGGCAAGACGAAAACTATTTTAAAGATATTGAAACTATCATCAGGAAGGACTTTGAGATAGTTTCGCCTCATGATCACATAAATATCGAACTGGCAAAAGAAATGTCTAAATCAAACGCTATTTGTTTGCATGTAAGGCGTTTAAAATATGAATATTTGCTATCAGCTGAATATTATAATCTGGCAATAAAACATATGGCAAAAAAAGTTCTAAATCCTCATTTTTATTGTTTTTCAGATGACATAGAGTGGATTAAAAACAACATAATAATAGAATATCCGGTTACTTATATTTCGCATAATAAAGAATCTAAAGATTATGAAGACTTATGGTTAATGACGCAATGTAAACATTATATCATTGCTAATAGTACATTTAGTTGGTGGGGTGCGTGGCTTAATCCTGATTCTTCCAAGATAATTATTGCACCAAAAAACTGGGGGTATCGCGCCGCTGTTCCAAAAGATTGGATAGTTTTATGATGTTAATCGGCTATCTGCTTTGATGTCCTCTGTCCCATTTTTGTCAATGAACAACGATAAAGAGCTATGATTAGAGTAAAATTAACAATGCCATACTGGCCTATAGAACGACAGTCTCCAAACCATAGTGGGATTTGGGACAACTGCCATTTTATAATTAACCAACAAGTGTCGGAGTGTGACTACTGGGTTGTATGCGAGAGTCTTATTAATCCTGAAGAAACTTTGTGCCCGAAAGAGAATACCATTCTTATTACTCATGAACCGCCGACATTAGGCAAGTATAAATCTCTCTTTTTGAAACAGTTTGCTACAGTAATAACTTGTCATAAAAACATCAGGCATAAGAATCCTATTTTTCAGCAACAGGGATTGCCTTGGCATGTGGGAAGAAGGCAGAGAAACCATGTAAATTTGTCATGGTCTAAGGATTACGACGAGCTGGTTTCTATCGATCGATTTCATAAAGATAAAAATATTTCGATTATTACTTCGGCGAAAGATGGTACTGTCGGGCATAGACAACGACTTGAGTTTATAAGAACTTTGAAAGATTATTTTGGAGAAGGGATAGATATATTTGGGCGCGACATCAACGAAATTGAGGACAAGTGGGACGCTCTTGATAGATATAAATATCATATTGCACTTGAAAACAGTACTGTAGAAGATTACTGGACGGAAAAGTTATCAGATGCATATCTTGCCGGATGTTATCCAATATATTATGGATGTCCTAATATTGAAAAATATTTTGACATATCTTCTCTTGCCAAAATTGATATAACTCAACCCGATCAAGCAATTCATACCATAGAATTATGCATTAAAGAGCATAGATATGAAAATGCACAGCAACATATTAAAAATGCAAGGAAAGACATTCTAAATAAATACAACGTTTTTCCGATGATTTGCAACCTCATTAATAAAGATCAACGCAATATAGATAATGCAAAATATGTTAAAATAAAAATGCTGCCAAGATATGCCAAACCACTTTCTTTCTTGATCAGGGACTTGGCTAACAAATATAATTCAATAAGTTTTAAACTATAGCTTCTAAGCGATCCTTCCCACGATTTTAGTCTTAATTTGCTTAGAGATAAGGAAAGTATAATAATGTTAAATATTTGTAAGAAAAAATTTATAACAAACTTTTTTGAAAACCTGCGCGATAAGAAGCAATATCGTAAGTGGGAAGCTGCTAAAAGCCCATTCCCCCCCCCAGATTGCATAAGACATTTAATTAAAGAGAGGCGTATAAGAGAATATAACGCTTGGATTGAAGCCGGGAAACCAGTTCCGTCTCCTAATCTTATAAAGCAAATGACAGTAAAAGAGTATGCTAAAAAATACCAGACCAACATCTTTATTGAAACTGGAACGCTCATGGGCGAAATGGTAGACGCTTGCGCCAGTATCTTTGATCAGATATATTCCATAGAACTCAGCAGAGATCTCTTCTCAGGAGCATACAATAGATTTTCAAAGCAAAAACACATTTCAATAATGTACGGAGACAGCACCGATATTTTGCCAGAAATTTTAGCGAAGATTGAACAACCTTGCCTTTTCTGGCTTGATGCTCATTATTCAGGCGGGTTTACTGCTAAAGGAAAGAAGGAAACCCCAATTTTGCAAGAGGTATCGTATATATTAAATCATCATATAGATCGCCATGTTATTCTTATAGATGATGCAAGATGTTTCAACGGCCAAAATGATTATCCAACGATACAGACATTAAAAGATATGATTTTGTCTTATCATCCTAATTGGTTCTTTGAAGTTGAGAATGATGTGATTCGAGTCTTTAAACACAATGATAGCAGTATTAAATAAAAGATATGAAGACTATGAATAAACTATTCGAAAAGACTTCCTGCAAGATGTATACTTTGAGCCTTCCTAAGCGCATTTTAACAAGTTTATCTGACAATCGTGCGTATCCAAATATCTGTCTTAAAGCCAGCAATAGTTCCAGACATTTCAATAACTTTCGCAGAAATAAGGTATACAACGAAATCCTTGAACATGTTCCAGAACAGCAAGGCGGAGAATATCTTGATATCATCAAGAATGACGCTGATATATTTAGCAAAATGGATGCATTCAAAGAAAACGATAAATACGGAAATCCGAGAACATTCTATTACCCATCTGTTGGAAAGATTTCACCCACTACTTTAAGATACATAAAAGTACTCGCCGACTTAAAGGCCCTTTTCGGAACAATAGATAATTTAAATATCGTTGAAATTGGCGCGGGATACGGTGGCCAATGCAGAATCATCAATAGCTGTTTTAAGTCCAACTCGTATTGTTTGATTGATATTAAGCACGCCCTCATGCTCGCCAAAAGATTTTTGGATCATTATATAATTGATTCGCACCTGATTTACAAAACAATGAATGAGTTACAGGAAAAGGAGTATGATTTACTCATTAGCAATTATGCTTTTACTGAACTTCCAAGACCGATACAAGATATCTATTTAAAGAAGTGTATCTTATGCTCCAAGATGGGTTATATTACATACAATGAAATTACTCCTCCAGAATTCAAATCATATAAAAAGGAAGAATTAATAAATATAATTCCTAATTCAGAAATAAGGGATGAGATTCCTCTTACGCATTCCAATAATTGTATCATAGTGTGGGGTGTGAATAGCTGAAGTATATACAAGCAGGAGTAAGGAAATATTTTTATATCTGTAACCACGGCAAGAATCGAGTCAAGCATCTATCAAAAAGGATAGCAAAACAGATTGAAGCATGAAGAAAAGGAAATTTCCTCCACAAGTACCTGAAAGTATTCTTGTCATTGCTACACGTCGTATAGGGGACGTCATCCTGACAACCCCCCTTATCAGGTCGCTTCGTCATGCCTACCGGGATGCAAGGCTCGATGTCGTTGTTTTTAAAGGAACGGAGAGTTGTATTTCTGCGAATAAAGACATAGATACCATTATTACGATTACGGAAGGAGCAACCTTTCGAGAACAGATCAAAACGATTTGCGAACTGTTTCGCAGGTACGACCTGGCAATTTCAACCCTTTCCGGAGACAGACCTACGTTTTATTCCCTGATAGCGGGGAAGATCAGTATAGGGTTTGTGGAAAATGGACACAAACACTCATGGCAGCGAGTATTGCTTGATAAATGCCTGCTATTTGACAACCGTGAAACCCATACTGTAAAAATGAACCTGTCTCTTCTCAAGCTTCTTGATGTCAGGCAAATTCCTGAAGTCACCATCTCCTGGGCAGGAGAGGATGAATTAAAGGTCAACGAACTTCTTCCTTTCGACATGGACAAGGAACCGTATGCAGTTTTACATGTGTACCCCATGTTCTCCTATAAGATGTGGCATGATGCAGGCTGGGCAGACCTCATTCGCTGGCTTAACGCAAAGGGATTACGAACGGTGCTGACAGGGAGCAATTCACCGGATGAACGAGAATATATATTCCGTCTCTGCCAATTACTGCCAGACAATAGTATCAACATTGCCGGCGCACTGAGCCTGAGCGGAGTTGCTTATTTGTTAAGCAAGGCATCAATATATATTGGACTTGATACATCAGTTACGCATATGGCGGCAGCCCTGGGAATTCCCACGATTGCTTTATACGGGCCGACCAATCCCGTTAAGTGGGGGCCAATGCCAAAAAACATTTCTTTCCCCGGCAAAAGTCCATATAAAAGAAAAGGAACCCAGATGCTGGGCAATGTCTTCCTGTTGCAGGGCAAGGGTGAATGCGTCCCGTGTCATGAAGAAGGCTGTGATCGAAATATAGCAAGCCTCAGCAGGTGCCTTCAAGACATGCCGGCAGCCGATGTGATTGAAGCCGTAGAAACAATGATGACGCAAAGCAGCTAACCGGCAGCAAATAAATATGTGATGATAATATGAAGGAAAAAACGCCTGAAAGAAATCGATGGTTCATTATTGCCCATTGTTTTAATGCGGATGGAGTAGCCGCAAGCCAAACAATAACTGACAGGTTGCCGTATTTTACAAACCGGGGACTTGAGTTTGTCATTCTTAGCGCTCCCACGGGAATAAAAGATACGCGACTCCCTCATTATCAGGTAATATCTCCAGCCCCTTCCGGTCTTCGGTATGAGATGAGATTTATCATAAAAAATAGGGTAAAAAACAAAACAGCACAAATTATACTAAAAAGCATATCTGCCATTTTCTGTTTACCCTTTTACTTTGTGGAAAAAGTCTTCCTTCAACTTGACAGTCAGTGGTCATGGTTTTTGAGTGCGTCTATTAAGGGTAGCCAACTAATAAATAAATATCACCCAGCGCTGCTGTATTCAACCGCAGGACCGCCAACCACACACCTGGCAGCATATATCCTTCATAAAATCTATGGTCTTCCATGGATGGCGGAACTTCATGACCCCCTGATACTCGATGATCAGCGCCCAAAATGGCACAAGTATTACTTTAATAGATTTGTGGAAAGGGTTGTATGCAGTAATGCTTCAGTAGTCGTGTACTTCACGAACCGGGCGCTGAAAAATGCCAACAGGCGTCATCCGATAAAGAACAAAGCCATTGTTGTAAGGCCTGGCGCGAATCCTCCGGATTTTCATAATATTCATTATACTAAGACGGATAAAATACATTTCGGCCATTTTGGATCTCTCGATAAGACAAGAAATCTAGAGGTGTTTATCAGCGCTCTTTATGAATTAATCAGGCAAACTCCGGATTTAAAAAGGCGCATAGTTCTTGATGTATATGGTTGTGAGTTAGATGCTGTTTCTCGAAAGGCGCTTAATAAATACCCTCTGGGAGAAGTACTGGTTGAACATGGCAGATTGGAATACGATCCCAAAACCGGCAAATCCGGAAGGCAGCAGGTTGTGGAAGTCATGAAGTGTATGGATGTACTGGTGGTATTACACGGCGGTGAGGGTAGTGTCTGTTATGAATATATTCCTTCGAAACTATATGAATATTTACTGACCGGACGTCCCATTTTAGGACTGGTTGAAACTGCTACAGAGCTGGAAGGGTTCTTGATTGAAAATAATCATACGTCCGTTGATAAAGATTATATCTCAGAAGTTAAGAAAGCCATCGAATCGTATGTCGATAAGTGGGATACAGAGGGATTGGATGACAAACAGGGGACATCTCCTTTTACTGTCGAGGCAGCGGTAGACAAACTGATGTTCGCAGTTTCTGAGATTGATGCTGTTGCCTGAATTGGTGTTGATCAATATCATGATCGGCTTTTTTTGATTGTTGTATGAAATGAATGCTATGGAGCAGAAGACAAAAAAGATCGTTTTGTTTTGCAAGTCTTACGGCAAAGACATGTTTCGGGCGCGCCGCATGGCCGAAAGCGTTTACCGCTTCAATACGGACAACATTCCTCTGTACATTAGCGTACCGGTATCAGATTTGAATCATTTCAAACAATGCTTCGAAAACATTCCATGCCATTTCATTACAGATGAGGAGATACTTAACAAGAGTCGCCAGGTTTACGGTCAGCTGCCAAGACTGTTTCCCCATCACTTATTGCAGCAATTGATAAAACTTGAATTTTGGCGAATGGGTTTTTGCGAAAATTACCTCTGGCTCGATTCTGATTCGTATTTTATCAGGAATTTTTCACGCTCAGACTTTTTGCAGGATGAAACCTATCCGTACACGGTTCAACATGACCTTAAAGATCTCCGGGATTTTGCTGCAAGGTGGAATAAACCGAAAATTATTAGCGATTTTGAGCAAATGGCAAAAGCATTTCAAAATATATCAAACAAACATGGTTCTTATTTCGATTTCGGTCCATCTCCAGTGATATGGTCAGCCCACGTCTTGAAAAGTCTAAACGAAGAGTATTTACCAAGAGAAAACAAGAATATATATGAATTGCTTGAGGAATATCCATGTGAATTGCAATTGTATGGTGAATATGTTCACAGAAGTAATAAAATACCAATTCTACCCATTGGGCCACTCTTTAAAGTGTTTCATTATGCAGAGCAATTCTATGAATCTCAAATGATGGGAGAATCCGAATATTCCATATCAAAAGAATATTTGGGAATAGTAATTCAATCAAACTGGAGTACAGCAAAAAAAAGAAAAACAATTTTCGACAGAATAAGAAAGAGATTCCATAAAGAGAATTAATGACAAACAAACTGCGCCTTCCTTTACTGTCGAAGTGACAGCAGGTAAACTGGTGGTTGCTGTATCTACATTGATATTGTTGCCTTAACCAGCAAGCAGGATACGCCTTTGATATGAAATACAAAGCAAGCATAATAATTGTTAGTTATAATAACTACAGGACAACAACCGGGCCCTGTCTTGAAAGCTTGTTAAAGGACAGGGATGTTGAAAATGTAGAGATTATAATTGTTGATAACGCGTCGAATGACGATAGCCCTTTTTTATTGAAACAACACTCTAAGGATCTAAAAAATGTAGTGTTGCTCCTTAATAATGAAAATAGAGGATTTGCCGGTGGTAACAATGATGGTGTTGCTCATGCAAAAGGTGAAATCATAATTCTACTTAACAGCGATACAATAGTGCCATCGGGATCAATCGAAAAAATATGCACGTATTTAAGAAGTGCTGACCGAAAAATGTTGCTTGGACCCATAACAAACGAAGCAGGTAATGAACAGAAAATATTTATGCCGGCCACAGGTGTTTCGGATATCCTCCGTGAGGGAATAAACTGGTGTGGCCGTCCGAATGGCCATTTCTTTCAGGCTGGTCGTTTGGATTTCTTTTGTGTGGCAATGCTGAAAAGTGTCTACGAGGAGTTGAATGGCTTGGATGAGGGTTTTGGGCTTGGGTTTTATGAAGACTATGACTTTTCATTGCGTGCCAGGGAAAAGGGTTGTGAAATACTTTTTTCGGAAGATATTTTTATTTATCATAAAGGGAGCTGCAGTTTTTCAAAACGAAGTGCCGATGAAACTAAAAACCTGATGCATGGAAACAAGAAACTGTTACAAAGGAAACATTCAAATCATATTTCCTTTTATGGAGTCAGGGAGGGGAATCTAAACGTATTGAGACAATATATAGATTTCAAAAGAATGAATACCACTAATAATAATCATGAGTTGGATCGCAAATTTGATGGACGGTATTTTTTCGCCCAAACAATGTTTTCTCGAAATCCGATCAAAAGGCTTCAATATTATATAAAATTAAAAAAATTGCGTAATGAGTATGCCAAGGGTTAAATCAATCCTTACTTTTGCCATAAAAGATGAAAATTTAGTTATATACCATGGAGCGAAATATGTTTTCTTGAAATAGGCGCTTACAAAGGGTTGTGGGCTTTTATCTGAGTTATAACCACAGCAGCGCATTATTTTTTTTCTTCCATAAACATTAGTTTCAGGTAACGATAATATGTGCCCTCGGCATTTGATACAGCCAGCATAAATCCTTCCCTGCCATCCAGAAAACCGGCGCGGACAATATAGGTATGAACGAAACTCCAAAAACCATGCGATAACGCAGTCAAGAGTCCGGCCCTCCTTTTTTCTTTGTGCATCATACGAGCGCCTGCTGTGGAATAACTGTTCATCGTTTGAATGACCTCCTCAAGATTTTCGAAGGCCTTATGGATGATTGGGTTTGAGAAAGTGCCCGTGGGGCCATTTGCAACCAATCTTTCGTGAACAAGATCATCACTAAAACGTCCCTGCTCCCGTAAGAATAGGCGAACAACATAATCCGGACACCAGCCGCTATGGCGCATAACGCATCCGCAGTAGTTCGAAAGGCGAGGCATTCTGAAAGCAACCTTTCCAGCCGGAGAGATTATCGCTGTTTGTATCTCATCCCGCAACTCAGTGGTAATATACTCGTCTGCATCCAACGAGAGGACCCATTTGCCGGTGGCCGAATCAAGTGCCCGGTTTTTTTGCGCCCCAAAACCTGGCCAGTCGGTAACGAATATCTTGTCTGTGTATTCTCTGCATATGGCGACTGTGCCATCCGTGCTGCCGGAATCCACAACTATAATTTCGTCCGCCCAGGTTACAGATTTCAGGCATGTCTCAATGGACTCAACTTCATTTTTTGTAATTACGATTACGGATAAGATAGCCATCTTGTATTCCTTATAAAGATCCTGGTTCTTATGGCGGACGCTTTACTAATTAAAGTTGAAAGATTATTTTGAATTAGTTCTTTTGCCTGTGGATATAGCTCTAAATTTATTGCTGTCTTTAATTATCATCTTTGTTTTCTTATCAAAAAACAGCAGGATTTTGCAACAGGCAAAAATTATGATAAATTTATTTTTGCAACCTTGATTATTGTTTGCTAAGTGTATAGTCTATTTTTCTGGTACTGTAAAATAATATGGAGGAAATTATGCCAATAAGTCAGGAGCTTCTCGATATCCTTGCATGTCCAAAGTGCAAGGGCGATATACATCTGAATGAAACTAAAGACGGGCTTATATGTGATAAGTGCAAGCTGTTGTATGAAATAAAAGATGATATTCCGATTATGCTTATTGATGAGGCAAAGCCGATAGAAGCTTAAATCTAAATTGATAGTTGTCGGGGGTCAGGGGTCGGGAATCAGCAAGCTGAATCGATCACTTTTTATAATATCTCAATAGGTGAGATATGTTTTCTTAGACGCATATTCCTACTTGCTGACACTTGATACCTATGCATCCTGAATTAATGACATGAGTATACCTCAACCTCCTGATCCAGCAAAACTGCTTATCAGCCTTTTTTTACAGGAAAAGAGCATGATTGTTCCTGTGGCAAAAGAGCTTGCCGAAAAATTCGGTCCTGT
>JAUVHU010000061.1 GCA_030593145.1 Desulfobacteraceae bacterium | reverse complement strand
TTGGAAAAGACATTTCATCACTTTGGCAAGCAGTATCTGACAGTAAACGCAGCTTTTCTTGGGGTTGGCCATATGGCTGTTATGTAAAAGAAATACAAAAGTTGAATCCACCAATTAAGTTGGATGAGTTGAAGTCAATTCTAGAATTAAGACGATGGGAATCACTTCGCTGGAACTTTCAAGCAAAGGGTCGCAGTGCTTTAGAAATCCCTCCATTTGCTTGGGAATCCCTTGTAAAGATTATTAAAATGAAATGTGGTGTTAGGATAAATCAAAAAAGTATAAACACATAACGTAGCCTAACCAACGCCATGCACTCAGATGGGCAGGGTCGTGGCGTTTGTGCTTTTATCACGCTTTGTGTTTAATTGCTATTTACAAAGGCTCGTATACCCTGCCCACTGGTGATGGCGGACGGTTATATTGAAGAAATAATTTAAACCAGCCTAATTTTAGTAATATTTTCAAATAAAAGAGGAGAAATACAATGAACATTGATAAAATGGTAACTGACACAGTTGCGAGTGTTATTTCGAATCTAGCGCAGCGAAGCGCAAGTGTTACAGCAGATAAAGTTAAGGATCTAATTGCACGACTTGCTGAGCGTGATCCGGAAATCAAACGGAATCTCGACCTTGATCACCTTGTTGACAAAATTACCTCTGAGGATGGTGGCGTTAGTGATGATGCTTACACGGAAGAAAATCTCGCACGCATTATCGAGCTACCAGTTCGTGATCTCACAACGCTCAATCCGGAAACCATCGAAATTGATGTGATATACAATCATATCAAACTTGAAAGCCTATTCAAGGAATGGCTCACCGAGTGGAGATACACAGTTGAAATTGGCCCCACCCTGAAGGGACTAGAGGGTATTGAATACGTTCCAGATGTATACGCTACCCTGACCAATTTACACGATGATTACGAGGTTTGTGTCAATTTTGTCTGCGATAACCCCCCAAGCGAGCTAAGGGTGAAGGCGTTGCTACAGGACATCGAAGCATACTCAGAAAGGAAAGAAACATTTTCGCTAGGAGATCTCTTCTTGATCGTAACCCCGCGGCAACATTTCACTCAGACCGCGCTCACACATTTGAATCTACAGAATATGCAAGAGAAATATTCTGTCGTATCTCTAGATGGAGCAGACATTGGGAATCTCGAAAAAAAGGCCCACTCGGAGGGTCGCATGACCGCCTTACGCAATATGATAATGGATGCAGACGAAGAGGCAAAGAGAGGCCGCTCAAGGCTTCCCAAAAGGTGGAGTAACTCATAATAGTAAACAAAGCGCTCATAGAAATAATTAACAATATAACCAGCGGGTGCACTTCCCCCGTTTTAGTGGACACAAAAGTCTAACTAAAACGGAGGGAAAAGATGCCCAAATACATTAAACACAAAAAGACATACAAGTATTCTAATGAATTTAAAGTGAAAGCGGTACAATTGAGTCATTTAGACTGTGTTCAGGTCAAGGATATTGCGAAGCACTTGACATTCATCCATTTATGCTGTCACGCTGGCGTAAAGAATTTAGAGAGGGAAATATAGTGGCAGATAAAAGAAAAAAGGTGATTAAATTGCCCAGAGAAATTAGTGAGAATAACCGAATTGGGGTTCTTGAAAAGGAGAACGTAAAACTCAGAACGGAGAACGAACTCTTAAAGAAGTGGCAACGGTTTCTTGCGGAACGAAAGCAGAGCGATTTGCATTCATAGCCATACATCACCACGGATTTGGTGTTCGGTATTTGAATTAGCATCGCTAAACTGAACAATGAGTTGAAATGTGTGCTTAATTTTGGTTATATTCAAATTAATACACAAAACAATGCAAACTATTTTTATGAACAATTATGACTGAATCAAAGATTAAAAAAATTATTACTATAAAGGAAAATCTGGAACGGGTTCTTGATAATCTTAAGGATGGAATCATAGCTCATGACATAAAAAGGCGTATATTTTTTTTCAATCATGAGGCTGAAAGAATTACAGGTTTTAGCAGAAAAGACGTTTTGGGAAGGGACTGTCACGACGTATTTGGTGTTCCCTTTTGCGGTGAACGCTGTTCTTTCAGTAAAGACAACCCTAAAATCATGGATAACTATGAATATACGATTAACATCTTAAACAAAAATGGCGAAATTAAGAACATTGAAATGTCATTTAACAGGATGGATGATGAAAATGGAAAACTCTTTGGGGTTATTGCTTTCCTAAGAGATGTTACTGATATTTTGAGCCTGAAAATAAGAGCCGGCAAGCTAAGCAGCTTTGCAAACATCATAGGTCAAGACACAAAAATGCTCCAGGTTTTTCAACAAATTAGAGATGTCGCCGGCTATAATTATCCAGTACATATTTCTGGAGAAACAGGTACAGGCAAAGAACTCGTTGCTGCAGCTATTCACAATGAAAGCCAAAGAAATGGCGCTCCATTCATCGCTATAAATTGCGGAGCATTGCCGGAAAGTCTTATAGAAACTGAACTTTTTGGGCATGTTAAAGGAGCGTTTTCAGATGCTATACGTGATAAAAAGGGGCGTTTTGAGCTGGCCGACAGGGGCACAATATTTCTGGATGAGGTTACAGAACTTTCAAAAAATGTGCAGGTCAAGCTTCTGAGATTTCTGCAGGAAGGCACATTTGAAAAGGTTGGCGGAGAAAAAACAATCTCTGTAAATATTCGAGTTATCATCGCAACAAATAAAGACCTTAAAAAAGAGGTAAGGAATAAAAATTTCCGCGAAGATCTGTATTACCGTTTAAATGTAATACCTATATCTATTCCTCCTCTCCGTGAACGAAAAAATGACATACCACTTCTCGTCGACCATTTTCTTAAACAGGCTGAAGAAGATTATAAGCTAAAATCCTTCAGAATATCTAAAGAAGCCATGTCTTTAATGATGGATTATGCCTGGCCGGGAAATGTTCGTGAACTTCAAAATGCTATTCAGTTTGCCATTGTAAAATGCAGTGGCAGCTTAATTACTCCAAATGAACTCCCTGCTGATCTGAGAGATAATAAAAAACCTCTATTAAAGAGCGGTCCTTCCAAAAAGCTTGATTTTGATACAATAAAATCCGCCCTTAAAAAAACAGGAGGGAACAAATCAAAGGCCGCCAAGCTTCTCGGGGTGGGAAGGGCCACCTTGTACAGATTTTTAAACGAACATCCTGAAATGCTTAAGCATCAAGCTTATCTTTAAGCCAGTCTTTAACTTCACCCTCAATACAATAAACGCCTTTATTATGACCTATTGACTTCAGGAACCGGTTTTTTAATCCTTCAGGCATCTTTATTGTAGCAAGCTCAATGCCGTCTTCAATGTTACGACGTATAAGGTATATTACCGGCTCATGCCATGTATTTATTACAAAATAAGTAGAAAAATCTCTCTTTGATTTTATATTGTATTTACCCGCTACCGGATTATTACCCCATTCCATATAAAGCGTTACAGCTAATTCCGGCGTCATCTCCCAGTCTATGTCATTTAACAGATCAAGGCTCTTTCTTATATCTTCTAATTTCAACATACGACACCTCCTTTGTCTCGAAGTTGGCAAACAATAAAATTGCCGACTGAAGCTAAAAATTGTTATTTAACAAATTAAAATGCATGACATGTGCCATTGATAACAAAAACCCAATAATGAAATAACCTCTTGAATTAAAATAAGATATTGAGTATTCTATTATAAATGAAAAGATATCTGAAAATGTATCATGATACAATTATGTCTCTAATTAAAAAAATGAGGCAGAAATGAATTACTCCGCAGCAGAGCTGCGAGGTATTAAAAAAGAGGGGAAGAAAGGAAATGATTAGTAGTGGTAGCGCAACTGGGCGATATGAATTGCATTTTCAGAACCTCACGATTCCGCCCTTGTTTTCGGCTAATACTTTTGCTAATATATTGAATATTAACAGGGTTCACATATAGGGCACTTTCCTGCCTAGTCATAACTTAAGCAGAAGCGGGTCACCCCATAAGTTCATGCCCGTGTCGGGTGTACATAATCGCATGCACCTTGACACCCAAAGCCAGGTGTTTGTCGATGGCAAGAGAGCTGTATTGCGAGGAGGTAACACCGTTGCAGATGGACTTTACGATCAGACTTCCGCGGTGGGTAGAAGAACTACTCGCGCACAGTCCAAAGATCTTCCGGACAAGGGAAGATCGTATGCGTTTTGTAGTTACGCTGGCACGGGAGAACGTTCAGAGACAGACCGGGGGGCCTTTTGGTGCTGGTGTATTCGATGCGAGCGGGTGCCTTGTCGCGTCAGGAGTAAACTTGGTTGTGACACACAACTGCTCAATACTTCACGCGGAGATGGTCGCGATCGCGTTGGCACAGAAGAAGCTCGGCCGGTACGACATCAGTGATGAAGGGAAGAGCGACTACGAGTTGGTAGTTTCTACAGAGCCCTGCGCAATGTGTTTTGGGGCCATTCCCTGGTCGGGAGTCACACGGCTGGTCTGTGGCGCTCGAGATGAAGATGCGCGTTGTATTGGTTTCAACGAAGGGCCGAAGCTCCCGAACTGGCAGCAAGCTCTCGAAGAGCGAGGTGTGCAAGTATCACGAGATATCTTGCGACAGGAAGCTGTTGACGTACTCAATCTCTACGTGAAAATGGGCGGAGTAATTTACAATGCACACAGGAATCGCGAAGTAGATCCAACATGAGGCAGCGCGTGGGAATTGGTGTCAAATCTTGAATTGACACAGGCATGACTTTTAGTGGAATAAATTTTATAGAGGAATCTATGAAAACAAACAAACTATCTATAAAGGTGGCAATAACTACCATAGCCGGTATGGCTATACTTATCGGCATAATATACGTTGCTTATCTGTCAAATAAGGGGTTTGAGAAGACCGTTGTTTCACAAACACAGCAGGAGTTGTTGACAATTGCAAAGGCAGTTGCCACGAGCCTGGAAGAATTCTTTAGTGGGCATTCAGAAGCACTGACGGTTATTTCAAACAATCCATTATTTCAGAAAGATGTCTATGAAAAAAAGTGGTGTAATGAGCCTGAAACCACATTTTGTGCAATTAGAAATCATTATGAAGCTCATAAAAGAGATGTTGATGCGATTACTTTGCTGGATGCTAACGGCATTATGTTGCACAGGGAGCCATATATCAAGGACAGGCCTGGAATCGATCACAGTGATAAACCGGGCGTCGCATATGTTATAAGAGAACACAAACCGTATATCAGCGAAGTATTTTATAACAATCTTGGCAACCTCGCTATATCTATCTCATGGCCGATATTCTACAAAGATGAATTTGCAGGGATTGCCAGATGGATGATTGAAACTGACAGGATTGTCAGGCGTTTTGTTGAACCAATCAAGATCGGCAAGAAGGGCTTTGTCTGGATGTTTGATAATACGAATGCTGTTCTTTCGCACCCAAGAAAAGATTTTACAGGAATGATGGTATTGGATGTAATAAGAAAGGTACACGAGGAAAGAGGCGAGGCTTTTGATGAAAGTCGAACAAAAGAGCATATCATAGAGGAGCATGATTATCTGAATAGAGTAAGGGCGGAAGAGGAAGGGTGCGGAATATTTATAAATTGTGTCACCGATGAGCGTGACATAATTGCCTATAAGAGGGTCGCGGCAGGAAATCTGATCTTTAATCTGGTTGTAACTTTACCCTATTCTGAAATCACTGGTCCGATCAATAAACATGCAAGAGAAATATTCGGCCTTGCAGGGTTTGTTATAATTCTGTTGGGCGCGGGAGGATTAGCTCTTTTTAAAAGTCAAAAAGAAAAGGCCAGACTTGAAACAGAAGCTATATATTTGAAACAGATTTCAGATGGAGCAGAGGCGCTGGCCGCTGAAAAAGAACGCCTTGAGATAACTCTGCGCTCTATTGGTGATGCTGTGATTGCTACTGATTCGGATGGAAGAATCATTTTGCTCAACAGAGTTGCTGAAGAGCTGACCGGTTGGTCTTATCAGAACGCTGTCGGCAAACCATTGTTCGATGTCTTTCATATTATCAACGAGATCACACGCGAGCTATGCGAAAATCCTGTTGAGCAAGTGATCAAGACCAGCGAAATCGTCGAGCTTGCAAACCATACCATACTCATAGCCAAGGATGGAACAGAGCGAATCATTGCTGATAGTGCTGCTCCGATCCTTGATACCAGGGGTAATATAATTGGTGTGGTTCTTGTCTTCAGAGATATTACTGAAAAGCGAAAAATTGAAGCCCACCTCCAACAATCTCTGAAGATGGAAGCAATTGCCACTATGGCCGGCGGCATTGCGCACGAATTTAACAATGCTTTAACCGGAGTTTCCGGAAATATCGAACTGCTTCAAATGGATCTGACTGACAACGAGGATATAGATAAGTATACTGAACGAATGAGGGATTCCGTTCATCGAATGGTCGGTCTGACAAATCAGCTACTGGCATATGCCAGAGAAGGAAAGTATCAAGCTAAAACCCTGTCTTTAAATGATCTTGTGAAAGACACTCTGCCTGTATTACAGCATAACATCGCGCCCGGTATTCGAGTTGAAACAGATCTGCCGGATGATATTTCCAATGTAAAGGTTGATCCCACCCAGATGCAAATGGTGCTTTCCGCAATATTGACAAATGCGTCAGAAGCCATGGAAGACAAAGGTCGTATCAGGATCATCACCAGAAACGAACAGATCGATGAGATATCCGCAAAAATCAGTCGCGATATAAAGCCTGGTCTTTATGTCTGTCTTACAATCGAGGATGAAGGAAAAGGCATGGAAAAGGAAACCATACATAAAGTATTTGATCCCTTTTTTACCACAAAGTTTCAGGGTCGGGGACTTGGCATGGCTGCAGCCTACGGAGTTATCAGGAACCACGGCGGCTCGATTTCACTTTATTCTGAATTGGGAAAAGGAACTGTGGTGCGAATCTATCTCCCGGCTGTGGAGATTCGAGCAGAAAAGACAAAAGAGACTAAAACCGAAGTGATCACAGGTACCGAAACCATACTGGTTATTGAGGATGAAGATATTGTTATAAATGTAATTCGCCCAATGCTTGAAGGGTTGGGTTACCGTATCTTGGTGGCCAAAACCGGAAGCGAGGCAGTTGACATTGTTAGAACCTTTGACGGAAATATTGACCTGGCTATTCTGGATATTGTTTTACCTGATATGATAGGGGACAAGGTATATCCTCTCATCATGGAAGCCCGGCCAAATTTGAAAGTAATCGTTTGTAGTGGCTACACTATAGATGGTACAGCACAGGAAATCCTGGACGCAGGTGCTCAAGACTTTATCCAAAAACCATTTTCACTAAAACCATTCGCAAAAAAACTGAGGGAAGTTTTGATGGCGACAAGTTAGATGCTTTGATATTGGGAACTAACCATGCAATCAAAAATTAGAGAGAAAAAATGAAAATAGGACAAAAATTAATTTCAGGCTTTTTGACAGTTGCAATGTTGGTCGCCGTTGTTGGTTATGTAGCTGTATCCAACATTAAAGAGACCGGCGAAAGTTTTTACTATTTAGAAAAAATGGAAATGCCTTCATTAATTGCAACTTTGGAAATAGTATCAGCCGCCCGTCAGGCTTCAATAAAAGCAATAGAATATTCTCTGAGAAATGAAAAAAGAGATAAGAAAAAAACTTTTGAAGCCTTAGGGAAATTAGAAATCCATTATAATGCCCTTGAAAAAGTTGAAAAAAAACAACTAATTACTAAAGGAGAAAGCCCGGATGAAGCAGAAAGAATAAAAGCAATTGGCAATGGGATTGATAACTTAAAAAACAAAACTAAAGAATATATTGCTTTAACAGATCAAGGCTTATCAACAGAAGAACTATTCGTAAAAGAAGAAGAACTTCATCAAGCAAGAAAAGCACTGATTCACTTATTATACGAGCAAAAAGACCATGAACACGAAGAGTTGCATCAATCTATTGCAATAACTAAAAGTAACATTACACAGAAAATCAATATAATAACAATTTTAAGTCTGGCATCTGTATGTTTGGCTGTCTTGATAGGTCTTTTTATAACCCGCCTAATTTCCGGCCCAATAAAAAAACTAAAAAATGCGGCCGATGAAATAGGTAAAGGCAACTTAGAATCAAAAGTGGCTATAAGTTCAAAAGACGAAATCGGGCATCTGGCTGAATCTTTTAATAAAATGGCCGAAGATTTGAGAATAAACAAAGAAAATCTTGAGGCTCTAATTGATGAACGTACAACCGAACTAAAAACTGTTAATCAACAACTTCAAAAGGAAGTAAACAAGCACAAGCTGGCGAAAGAATTGATATTTAAAAGTGCTAACCAGATCCAAATTGCTTATGATCAATCCATCATCTATGCAAAGCAACTAAAGGAAGAAATCGCAAAGCGCAAGAGCATTGCCGATGATCTGAAAGCAAGCGAGGCACATATGAAGCTCATTCTTGATACTATTCCCAGTACCATTTTTCAGGTAGATAAAGACTTCAAGGTTGTTTGGGCAAACGAAATGGCTAATAAAATGAACCCGCGGGCAATTGGCCAGTTCTGCTATAATGTTTATGCTTGTGTGGATAAGCCCTGTGTGGATTGTAATGTCAAAACAGCGATCAATACAGGGGAAATCGTCACAACGACAATGCATCACACCAAAGTTCAGGGTATTCAGGGTGAAAGCTTTTGGGAAAAAACCGGAGTCCCCATAAAAAACAGACAGGGTAAAATAACCGGCGCCATTGAAATCTCAAGAAATATAACCGACGAAGCCAAAGCACAAAAAGCCTTACAGGAAAGCGAAAAACAATATCGTGAAACCATAAACTCAATGGTTGACTGGATACTTGTGGTTGATAGTGATTTAAAAATTCAACTGTTCAATTCAGCATCCATGAAAATTAACAAGGAGATGGGGCTTGAAACAGACGTTGTCGGCAAAACACCCATGGAAATTTATCCCTTTGTTGCTGATACTCTTCTTGATGAATACAGGCAGGTATTTGAAAACAAAAAAATGCTTATTACAGAAGAAACCACAAAGATAAATGATGCTGAATTTATTACTGAATCTCGCAAGATACCCTTGTTTGAAGGAAATAAAATAACCAGAATTGTTTCGGTTATACGTGATATGACCGAGCAGAAAAAACTTGAAAGTCAGCTATTGCAGGCTCAAAAGATGGAGGCAATAGGTCGCCTTGCCGGCGGAATAGCTCATGATTTTAATAATTTATTGACACCAATTATAGGTTATTGTGAAATAATTTTGATTACGCTTTCCAAAGATCATCCTATTAAAGAGAAAATCGAATTTATTTATTCTGCGGGAGAAAAGGCATCAGCTCTTACACGCCAGCTACTGGCTTTCAGCAGAAAACAGGTTTTAGCGCTGACGCCAGTCAACTTAAACAAGATAGTCGAAGACATGGGAAAAATGATAGCAAGGATTATTGGCGAAGATGTAAATTTACAGTTCAACACTAACCTGCCTATGGGTAATATAATGGCTGATTCAGGTCAAATAGAACAGATCCTTATGAATCTTGCCGTGAATGCCAGGGATGCCATGCCCAATGGCGGAAGTTTGATAATAGAAACCGCAGAAGTATTTTTGGATAATAAGTTTGCTATAAGGCGTGAGGGTTTGGAATCCGGTTTTTACATTATGCTTGCAGTAAATGATACCGGCGAAGGGATGACAAAGGAAGTGCAGAAAAAAATTTTTGAGCCTTTCTTTACAACCAAAGAACTTGGAAAAGGCACCGGCCTTGGGCTTGCCACTGTATTCGGTATAGTCAAACAGCACAACGGGTATATATATGTATATAGTGAACCAGGCAGTGGTACAACATTTAAAATATACTTACCTTTAGCGAGCAAAGCAAAAGAAGAAGTGGCAGAAAAAAAGCAAATAAGCATGCCTCGTGGAAGAGAAAGAATTCTGGTTGTTGATGACGATCCATCCATATGCAGACTGGTTACCGATACACTCCAGCCCTTGGGATATCAGGTTTTAGAAGCCTATTGTGGCAAAGATGCTATTGAAATAGCCAGGCCTAAAGAAGAAAAGATAGACCTGCTGTTAACAGACGTTATTATGCCTGAGATGAATGGGAAAGAGCTGGCAAATGAGCTAAAGGAGATTCAGCCGGACATGAAAACAATATTTATGTCAGGTTACACAGATAACCTTATTCTAAAAGAAGGAGTTATAAAACACGATCTTATATTGATAAATAAACCCTTAATTCCCAGCGTACTGGCAAGGAAGCTGCGGAAAGTTTTAGATGAGTAAAGGGAAGGGAGAAAATGTTGACACTGTAACAAAAAATGATTAAAAGCTTTAAGCACAATGGACTTGCTGAACTATTCGAGCAAGGCCGTTCCCTAAGATTGAAACAGTTGCATCAGCCGAATCCAGCGCTCAACAAACGCTTTAACGCAGACTGGGAAAATAACGTCATCAAATTTGAGTAATATAGTTTATTATCTCTCAACCGGATAAAATATTATGAAAAAACCAACGATATCCAAGAAACCATTCATAGCCGTTACTCTATCCCTGGCAATTATTCTGACTTTTGTGGCTCTTGCTTTCCTGGCACATGAGAAAGAGGTTAAACATATAATTATATCACAGACAAAGCAGCAGTTGTTAACTCTTTCAACGACAAATGCTTCGAGAGCAAGAGAATGTGTTTTGGATCTTTCAGGAGCTTTAAAAATCATTGCGGCAGATCCCTGCATTAAGCATAAGATCCTGAATTTAAATTCGGAAATGGATTTAAGTTTAATTAACAGGTTATATGACCATCATAAAGAGAAAGCCGATGCCCTTACCGTATTTGATGACAAAGGAATTATGATGCACAGGCATCCATTCTGGAGGGACAATAAAAGCAGACTTGGAGCGGATCATACTGACAAGCCAGGAGTAGCATATGTTGTAAAAGAGCACAGACCCAATATAAGTGAAGTGTTTTACAACAATTTAGGAGAGCTTGCTTTTTCTATTTCAGAACCGGTATTTGATAACGATAAATTTATCGGGCTTGTCAGATGGATGATAAGTCTGAGTCATGTTACCGATTATTTTATACCGCCGGTTATAGCTGCTGGTAAAATTTGTTGTTTATTTGTATTAGATGAAAATGGAACAATTATAATACATGATGATCCTAAAAAGATTAGCAAAAATATAATTACGTGTAAAAAAGAAAAGGTTCCTGAGTATGACTGGTCGGAATTTGAAGGTATTGTGGAAAAAATGACTAAAGGCGAGTCTGGGGCTGGCGTGTTTAATTCCGCTTCTATGGTGGAAAATGAGCTGAGAATAGAGAAAAAGCTTATCGCCTATGCTCCTGTTAAGATAGGAACCAGAATATGGTCAGTCAGCACCGTTATAAATTACTCTGAAATTACAGACCCGATCCAAACACATGGAGCACATCATATTAAAATTACAGCCATTATTGCTGGTTTGTTTTTAATAGGTGGTATTGTTTTCTACAGGCTGGAAAAAAGAAGCTTTGCTGAGCTTGGCCAAAAAAATATTGAGCTGGAACAGGAAATAATAGAACGCATGAAAGCTGACGCGGCATTGCGGGAAAGTGAACAGAAATTTTCTGGAATCGTGGACTCTGTTACAGATGCGATGATCATGGTGGATAACCAATATAATGTTGTGTGGAATAATGATATCGCCATAGAAGTATTTGGACCGGACAATGTCGGCAGTAAGTGCTATAAAGCTTACCATGGGCACGACAAGGTGTGCGAACCATGTATTGTTAAGAAGTGTTTCAAGGACAGCAAGGTGCATGAGTTTGAAACCAGGATTGTCGGGACAGATGGGAAGCAAATGAGCCTGTGGGGTAAGGCCAGCGTGGCCGCGTGGGATGAGGACGGCCGCCCAAAGATGGTGGTAGAGTCTTTGCAAGACATTACGGACCGAGAAAATGCCCAAAAGGAAATTGAAACGCTGAAGCAACAGATGGAGTACATTCTTGGTGCTACAAAAACAGGTATAGATATAATCGATTCAGATTTTAACATCCGATACATTGATCCTGAATGGCAAAAGGTCTATGGCGATCATGCGGGAATAAAATGTTATGAATATTTTATGGATAGAAGTGAAGTTTGTCCCGGATGCGGAATCGTGAAGGCATTGGAAACAAAGACTCTTGTTGTTACTGAGAAAGTTCTGGTTAGGGAAGGCAACAGACCGATTCAGATTACTACCATACCGTTTCAAAATGATGAAGGGGAATGGCTGGTCGCGGAAGTCAATGTTGACATTACCGAAAGAAAGCAGGCCGAGGAGACACTGCAAATTGCTTATGAGCAGTCCATCATCTATGCGGATCAACTCAAAGCGGAAATAAAGGAACGCACTCGGGCCGAGAAAGAAAAAGAGGTGTTACTGAGAGAAATTCACCACAGGGTTAAAAACAATATGCAGGTTATTTCCAGCCTTCTCAAGCTCCAGTCAAAAACCATAGAGGGTAAAAAATCTGTAGAAATGCTTAAAGAGAGCCAGGACAGGATAAGAGCTATGGCGCTTGTCCATGAAAAATTATATGAATCTAAAGATTTGGCAAATATTGACTTTAATGAATACATAGAATATTTAGTAAAAATGCTATTCAGGTCTTATGCGGTTAATAGTGAGAAAATAAGGCTGAAATTAAATATTGAGAAAGTTATGCTTAAAATTGATAAAGCAATTCCATGTGGATTAATTGTTAATGAGCTTATTTTAAATTCCCTTAAACACGCATTTGCAGACGGTGATAGCGGAGAGATCGAAGTGTCGCTTCTTTTTATAAATGAGAATGAAGTTGAGCTTGTTGTGAGAGATAACGGCATTGGAGTGCCTGAAGGAATTGATTACAATAATAGTGGATCTCTTGGGTTAAAACTGGTTAATATTTTAACCGATCAGATAGATGGAAAACTGTATTTGGATCGCAGTAAAGGAACTAAGTTTCAGATAAGGTTTAAAATGTAACGGTTCAGAGGTTCAGGGTTCAAGGTTCAAAGGTTCACAGTTAATGGTTGATTGAAACATAAATAAAGTGAGAACAAAATTATGCCGGAAACTAAAATATTAATTGTTGAAGATGAAGCGATTGTTGCCGAAGATATTCGCGACAGCTTGCAGGGTTTAGGATATACAATAGCTGCTGTGGTTTCTTCAGGAGAAGAAGCTATCACAAAGATAGAAAAGGATGCGCCTGATCTTGTACTTATGGATATAGTGCTTAAGGGCGATATGGACGGGATTGAAGCTGCAGGCCAAATATATTCCCGCTTCAATATTCCTGTAGTTTATTTAACTGCTTTTACCGATAAAAAAACTATTGAACGCGCAAAGCTCACAGAACCCTTTGGATATATTGTAAAGCCTTTTGAGGATAGAGAATTACATTCCACTGTTGAGATGGCTCTTTACAAGCACGAAACAGAGAGAAAATTAAAAGAAAACGAGAGCTGGCTTTCTACAATATTAAGGAGCATTGGCGATGCCGTCGTAGTTACTGACGCAGAAGGCAGCATTCAGTTTATGAATAATGTTGCCTGTAATTTGACTGGCTGGAAGCTTGAGCAGGCTACAGGAAAGCCTCTTGTTGACATCTTTAATATTGTTAATGAAAAGACGCGTAAAAGGGTGGAAAATCCGGTAACAAAAGTAATTAGAATGGGCAAAATTGTAGGCCTGGCTAATCATACTATATTAATATCCAAAGATGGAACAGAGATACCGATTGATGACAGCGGTGCACCGATCAGAGATGAAAAGGAGAACATTATAGGCATTGTTCTGGTTTTCCATGACATTGTTGAGCGCTATGAGGCTGAGAAGAAGTTGCAGGAGTCGGAAAAGAGATACCGTTCCCTGTATGAATATGCGTTGTCCGGTTTATACCGAAGCAGAATAAGTGACGGCAAAATTTTACTGGCAAATAAAATTGTCGCAGACATATTGGGATACGAGTCTGTTGAAGAACTGACAAAAGAATTTAAGTTTTCCGAGGTTTATTCTACAAAAAAAAGGTTGGAACTTATAAAAATTCTTGAACAAGAAAGCACTATTACTGATTTTGAGATAGAAGTTAAAAAAAAGGACGGGAAAAAAATAGATTTAATTATTTCCGCAAAAATATTTCCTGAAGACGGTTATATTGAAGGCGCAATGATAGATATTACCGAGAGGAAACATCTTGAGCATCAAGTCCGACAAGCCCAGAAGATGGAGTCAATAGGCACACTCGCTGGCGGTATTGCTCACGACTTTAATAATCTGCTTATGGGGGTTCAAGGATATACGTCTTTAATGCTAAACGATCTCGATCCGGATCACAATCATTATAATAAGCTCAAAAACATTGAAAAACAGGTTAAAAGCGGTGCGGAACTCAGCGCGCAGTTGTTAGGTTTTGCGAGAGGTGGGAAATATGATGTTAAACCCACGGATATCAATAAATTGCTTAAAAAAAGCGCTGAAATGTTTGGACGTACAAAAAAAGAAATCACTATCAGAGAGAAATATGCGTCTGATCTTTGGACAGTAAAAGTTGATCAAGGGCAGATAGAGCAGGTTTTTTTGAATTTATTTGTGAATGCATGGCAGGCAATGCCGAATGCCGGGGACATTTATCTCGAGACGAGCAATATCGTTTTTAACAGGAGTCATACAAAGTCTCATGAGATGGAACCTGGGAAATATGTCAGGATTTCATTTACCGATACAGGTATTGGCATGGATGAGGAAATTGCAAGTCGTGTCTTTGACCCCTTCTTTACAACAAAAGGTGTGGGAAAGGGTACTGGACTGGGGCTGGCTTCGGTTTATGGTATTGTTAAAAACCACGGTGGTATAATTCATGTTTACAGCGAGAAAGATCACGGCTCCACTTTTAATGTTTACCTGCCGGCAGTAGACGCAAAGGTTGAGCAGATATCATTTCATGATGTGGAAGAGGTGAGGCATGGCAAGGAAGAAGTAATCCTTTTGGTAGATGATGAGACGATAATATTGGATGTAGGTAAAGATATGCTGAAAACACTTGGATATAAGGTTTTCCTGGCACCAGGAGGTAATGAGGCCATAGAAATCTATAGAGAGAATAGCAATGAAATTGATCTCGTTATTCTTGATATGATTATGCCCGGCATGGGTGGAGGGGAAACCTACAAGGGTTTAAAGAGTATCAACCCTGATATTAAGGTCATACTTTCCAGTGGATACAACATTGGCGGTGAGGCAGCAGAAATTATGAAATATGGAATTAACGATTTTATTCAGAAGCCATTTACAATGACAAAATTGTCCCACACAATAAGGAATATTTTAGAGAAAAAATAGGCTTTGAATAGTTATATTTTTTGTAACTATTCAGCCGCCGATCTACGCTGATCATCACTGATGTTTTTTCTTTTATTAGCATACAAATTTTATACTATTCAGGCACAGAGGGGCAAAGGCACAGAGGCACATAATTGTCTTGCCTATTTGCCGCTTAACTTCCTGATTAAGCTGCTAAGCATTCGTTCTATCTCTCGGCTTAATTCAGATAGCTTATCGAATTCGTCTTTGTTCAAATAATACAGGTTCATAGAAATTTCTATCTGGGTTTGCAA
>JAUVHU010000086.1 GCA_030593145.1 Desulfobacteraceae bacterium | reverse complement strand
TTTAGAAATCTTATATGTTTCAGTAACTAAAGTCATTGATTTTTGCCAGACCTGCAAATCTCTATATGTTTTTATTTTTCTTTGTGCCACTGTGCCTTTGCCCCTCTGTGCCTGAGTAGTTACTGTATTTAAACCTATCTGTGTTTATCTGCGTGAATCTGTGGCTGAATAGTTATCATTTTTTTACGAATCTAATCACGAGCCTGTCCGAGAATTCTGATCCTACTGTAAAAGCATGAGAAGCGGCCCAAATTTCCGCAAATTTTCGTCAAATAGGCTCGCTATTCTCCTCAAATTTCCAAAAATTTGGTCTCGCTTTCACACTTTTTCGTTACGGACATAATTTTCGGACAGGCTCGTGATTAGATGCCGGAATTAATCTAAACCCGAAATTTTCCATTTTATAAATATAAAGCCCGTCCACTTTAAAATACCCGTCCGCCATAATTGTAGGTACCGGGGATTCCTGAACGCTTGTTATTACGGCTTCGACCTCAATTGTTTTATTCTCCGGGATAACTTGGCCGCGATAGATCCAGTTGTGCTGTTTTTGTGTTATTAATTCAAATTTATGGGTGTCCGCGAGATGGGGCCAGCGATCAAGAGCCGCAAACTGAATAAGCTGCAGGAATGATTCTATTCCGAGAGAACCGGGGCATACCGGGTCCTGATAAAAGTGCGCCTTGAAAAACCATTCATCCGGGTTTACCTCTTTTATGCCGCGAATAAAGCCAAGACCTTTTTCGCCTCCGTCAGGCACATAGATATCGATTTTATCTATCATGCGCAGAGCATTTGAAGGCATTGTCAGGCAAGAGGCAGGGTCTATGTCAGGATCGTCGGGTGTTAAAGGTGCTTTGTTCTCAAATAGATATGAGCTGCTTTTTTCGATTTCTTTTGCCGATGGTTTGTATACCTGTTTTGAAGCATTGGCAATGCCGATCTGCTGGCTCAGTGCTTCCTTAGAAAAAAAGCCGAAATTTGTGTCGCCTTCATAAAATATTTTATTTTCCTGAAGTACCTGGAAGTCAAATTCTTCTATTATCATGTTCCCGGCTTCAGATACTTTTTTCATTCTGGAGCGCATGGTAAGGGTTTTTGCCTCCGGTAAAACGGCGGCGTGTAAAACAGCATTGCCTCCCAGGTTTCTGAATTTAAGGTCCTGATTGCTTTTCAGGGCAGATCCCGCGTATGCCGCAAGCCAGCCACACGGCTGAAGCGCTATTTCAAGGAGTATACAAAACGGCATTGAAGGGCTGCGGTTTGCTTTGAAATACCATGCATCAGGAGACACGTCATACTCTGCTTCTATCCATCCGTCAGGTTTTAAGACCCATGCTTCCGGCTCTATGGAAACTATCCTGTCCATAAATAAATATGGCGGGCCAGGGAGCCTTGCCACACGCCTTTCTTCATCAAAGATTTTATAATATTCTCCGAATGCTTTGGAAGGTTTTCCAATGGAAAATTCCAGTATTTTGTCATGGTCAAATATGGCTTTTTTCGATGGCTTTCTTTTACTATCCCAGAAAGATATGATTTCTTCTCCGGTTATTCCTGTCATTTTCATTGACATGTCTTTGAAGAGAACAATTTTGTCGCCATCAGCATACATCAGAGCATCTGCTATTATATAAGGTTCGGGATTATATCCGATCTCCTTTATTTCTATTTCATATATAACATGCTTTGTGTCCGGTGTTACCGGCCCACGACATTTTAGTATGCTTTCAGCTCCTATGAGCGGTTCATAGCATACGCCCTGCTTTTCTGTTATCCATCCTATGCGCTGGGCAAAAACTCTTAGAGTATGGGAGCAGCATTCATACATAAGGGTTCCGGGCATTACCATGTCATCCATGAAGTGACAGGTAAGAAACCACTTGTCAGGGTGTATGTCCGCCTCCGCCCTGATCATTCCAAGCCCGTAACGTCCGCCTGCTGGATCAAATTTCATGATGCGGTCGATCAGTTTCATCCGTCCCTTGGGAAGTCTGAGCGACTCAGCCAGTCTTATTCCTTTAAAATGCGGGCCAAAACATCCTTCAAGATCTCCGGCTCTTAAAGCATTAACAGCCTCATCATTGTAGTTTTCAACAGAAACCGGAACAAGGTTTTTCCAGTCATCAGCTCTTATGCCTTTCGCTGCTCTTGTATCTTCTTTTGTTAGGATTATACCGCCTGAATTTTTAACCTCTTTGGTAGTAAAGAAACCCGCGCATCCATTGGACATGCTGATTAGATGGGAATCGCCGATAAAACCTTCGAAATTAAAGAAGAAAAGATATGTATCTCCCTGGCGCACGAACTTTTCAATATTGATTTCATATCTAATAACGTCGTCGGGCCGCGGCAGACCCCGGTGAAATATTACCGTGGCATCAAGGAGCCTGTAGGTTCTTTTTCCCTTAACAGCGAGATCTATGCCTAAGTAGGAGCAAAGAAAAAGATCAGCCTGTCCGGCTTCAACCGATACGCATACAGGAGCGTGGCCGCCGTCGAGATACCATGCTCCATGCAATACGTCATGTTCAGTTACTACCTGGCCGGAGCCCAGCGAACCTTTTTTGCCTTCTATTGAAATGATTCTGTCCACAAGCATAAGCGGTTCATCCGGCAGGCGCACCCTTGTCTTATAAGTATCAACTATTTCAAACTCAGGGCCGAAAACATTGGAAATAGATCCTGTGGCAAATTCCATGCACATCTCACGGGGAAAAGCAGGCGCTGGAGGTGAAGCGATGCTGTATGCTTCATCGCTGTTGCCTGAAATCATGGTTTCAAACAACCGTGTCTGCAAAGCAAATGTTTTGGCATAGGTTTTTGTCACATTATCTGAAAATTCCAGGAATTTTTTATGGGTATCTGAAACAGCCTCAATATTTTTATTAAACGGCTCGATAAATTCATGGCATGGGCCATCTGATTCCCGCGGGGTGTGGGATTGAGGAGCTATGCTTTTAGTTGGTGGAGCAGGAGGGGAGGACGCTTTGCCGCCGATAATTATACTTATCTTTTTATCCGATTTTTCTTTATTATCTTTAGAAACATCATAGCTGTATGAATCGCTGCCATATAGTTTGCCTAAGTCAACAGGAACCCGTTCAGCAATAAGTGAGCCGAAAAATTTTAAAATTGTAAGAAACTCGTCTTCACCACGTACAGATGCCGGGGCGGCAAAGTAATTCTTTGTTTCGAGAATTTTATTTATCATCCGTGTGCAGGAGGAACCGGGGCCTATCTCCAGAAAGATACGTATGCCGTCGTTATATGCCTGATTAATTAAGGCAGTAAAATCAAAACCGGAAAGAGCCTGCTGTAAAATCGAAGACGCAGCGTTTTTGCTTGTGAGATCATATGATTTGCCAAGCGCGCAACTGTAAAATTTAATTCCTTTTGGAGGAGTTACAGGGAAGATGTGCAGATCCTTATAAGCATCAGCAACAGGAGCGGCTGCTTTGCAATGCACTGTTACAACGCCCTCTATAAATATTGCTTCACATCCAAGCTTTCTGATGGCGGCTTCAACATCCTCTTTTCTGCCGCCTATTACGCATTCATCAGGAGTATTGATTATCAACAGGTTGGTTGTTGGAAACTTGTCAATAACGTTTCGCACGATTTCAACCGGTCTGTTTACTGTGGCAACACGCCAGTTTACTTCTTCATCACGCGGTACATTCCAGATTTTGCGGGCCGCATTACAAGGGCCGGCCAATTCAGTTGTAAACAGATTGGTCTCAAGCATTCTTGTCAGCATCTCGTCACTGTCAGGCCATGCTTTCATGGCAAACAATCCTGCTGATTCGCCAAGGCTGTATCCGATAATTGCTGAAGGTTTTACGCCGAAATCCATGACAAGATTGCTGACAACACAGCCGTGAACAACCTGGCCGAATATCATATTTAAAGGATCAGCAATGATAGTCTTATGAGCCTTGTTTTCCCATCCTTGAGGCCATGAAAGTCTTTGCGGAACATAACAGCGCGGAATAAGCTGTGACTTTAAGCGTGGTGTTTCAGCATCCATGTCCCTGAGGATTTCCGGCCATTGCACGGCAATATCTCTGCCCATGCCGACATAATGATTTCCGGATCCAGGGAAAACAAATGCGATTTTGCCTGAATGGCCAAGGGGATTGGGTGAATAGCTTATGCCGCCTGATACGCTCATTTTTTGAGGGATACCGGATAATACTGTTTTTTCAGCATCAATGATAATTTTTTTAAGCTGTGAAATATTGCTTGCGATAATTGACACCGCATACTTCTTTTTAAAATCAGATTTGTTGTTTTGATACCAGGCGCGGGCCATTGGTTCGAGATGCCGGCCGCCTGTTTCGACTTGTTGCTTAAGAGCTTCAAGACCCTGAACAAGGGAAGTTTTGCTGTTTCCTTCAACAACAAAAAGACCATACGGCTCCACTCCGAGAGGTCTTTTCCTTTCTATTTTCAACTGCTTCGGAATATGGCCGGGAGATGTATGTTCAAAGCTTTCGAGTATCACATGCATGGAGTTGCCGTCTGAAGTCATGGAGCATACGCATGCCCTGCGTGGACCGTCTTTTTTATCTCTCAGCCAGTATTGAGAATGAGCAGGCATGTGAAATGCGTCTTTATTCCACGCGTTATTTCCAGGCTCAGTGTAATTTATTAAAGGAGGAATTATTTCCTGATACAGACACAGGCCGGCTTTAACCAAAGAGGCAAGACCTGCCGCGGCTCCTGTGTGTCCGATATTTGCTTTGACAGATCCAATGGCGCAAGGCTCTTTTTGATTGGCGAAAAAATTGTTAAGAGCTTCTGATTCAATATTATCTTCCAATGGATATCCGCTGCCGTGGGTTTCAATAAGGCTTATGGAAGATGGTGGTACGCCGGCATCATTAAAGCATTGTTTTAGAGAGAGAGTATAAGCCTCTTCAGGCGGAAGATTTGTTGAAATGCTTGCGCAGGTTGCGCTTCCGATTCCTTTTATTACAGAGTATATCCTGTTTCCATCTTTTATTGCGTCATCAAGCCGTTTCAGGATAAGAGCCGCTGCTCCTTCGCCTGGCAAAGCGCCGTCTGCCGATTGATCAAAAGGATGGGTTCTATTACTTTTTGTAAAAGGTCTTATCTCGTTTACTGTAAGGATGTTTCTTACATCACCGCAAAGATCGACCGCGCCTACAAGATATGCATCAGTCTCATTCTGCTGAAGTGACCTGATTCCTGTTTCAAGAGCTTTCAGGCCGGACGTTTCTTCGCCTGACACCACAAAGCTCGGGCCTCCTAAACGGAATTCCCGTGCGATTCTGCTCGCTATTATTCCGCCAAGAGCGCCAAGTGTGCGGGCGTTTGTTAATGGCTTACAGCATGAGTCTCTAAGGGATTCAAGCCAGATTGAGGTTTTTTTATCATCAGGGTCAAGGCCGAATTTTTTTCCCCATGTTTTTACTGAATTATACAGATTCCAGCGGAGGTGAAAATTTGTTGCCTCAAAATCAAAGTCCATGCCGATGACAGCTCCCATGCGGGGACGTTTTTCTCTAAGAGGAAGGCCCGCGTTTTTCATGGCATTTGCGGAGACTTTAAGCATCAGTAACTGCTGCGGAAGTATATCAGGGATTTCGTTTGGAGGTATGTGCAATTCTCCATGAAAAAGAGAGAAGTTATCCATAAACGCGCCATAAACGGGATTTCCTTCAAGGAGTTCCTCTGCGATATCATCGCAGCCTTTCCACCTGTGTTCCGGTCTTTTGCTTATTATGGAGCTTTCATTAAAAATTGTTTCTTGAAAATTTTTCAACGATTTTAACGAACCGAAAACAGCATCAATGCCGATAATGGCGATAGGGGGATTGGAAATTTTGAATTTTGAATTTTGAATTTTGAATTTTGAACCAGATGATGGATTCCATTCTTCGAGAAGAATATGAGCATTTATACCCCCGAACCCAAATGCGCTTACTGCCGCGCGAAGAGGTGTGTCAGGGTCTTTTCTGATCCATTCTTCCGCTTTTGTCTGTACCCTGAAGGGGCTGTTATTCAGTGGGCTTCCTTTGGGAGGTTTTGTAAAATTAAGTGAAGGGGGCAGGGTTTTGTGTTTTAATGCAAGCAGGGTTTTTATCATTCCTGCCGCACCCGCGCCTGTCAGAAGGTGGCCGACCATCGACTTGACAGATCCAATGGAGCATTGTCCTGGTGAGCATTTATAATTGTCCCATAGGGAACAAAGGCTGTTTATCTCTGTTGCATCTCCAACCGGTGTTCCAGCGCCGTGGCATTCTATAAGATCTATGTCGCGCGGAGACCAGCCGGCGGCTTCATAAGCACTGCGCATGGCGCGTAACTGACCTTCGCTGTCCGGTGCAAGAAGATTCCCTCTTATGTCATTGGAAAGACCGATACCGTGAATTAAACCATAAATATTGTCGTTATCACGCAAAGCATCATCAAGCCTTTTTAAGACAAGTATGCCCACGCCTTCTCCTACAACGAGACCGTTCGCGCTTTCATCAAAAGGCGCGCAACGGCCTGAAGGAGAAAGCGCTTTGAGCTGGCTGAACCCAACCTGCGTATAAAGAGCTTCCGGCCTTGAAACTCCGCCTGCAATCATGGCATCTGCCCGGTGCAAGCGCAGCTCGTCACATGCCAGCTTAACCGCATAAATGGATGACGCGCAAGCGGCATCAAGAGTAAAACTGCCGCCGCCAAGGCCAAGCGCTTCGGATAAAATTGCGGCAGGAAGGCTTGTCACCTTGCCTGCAAGAAACTTATTCCGGGTAAGTGTTTTATTGCTGGAGGAAGCGGAGTGCCCAAAGAGTTTTTCCTCAAAGGATTTGCCCAATATTTCTCTTGTGATTGAAGAAGAGGCATCGGTTGGAAGGGCAATGGCGGCAAGAATTGTTCCAACCCGTTTTTTATTTAATGATGAGGTTTTGCAATCCGAGAATGCTCTGGCTCCGGCATGAAGAATTATGTGATACAGAGGATCGAGATCTTTTAAAATATTTTTGTCAAAATCGATATCTTTAAGAGCCGGTTCAATCGATTTAAGTATATCAGCGCTTATCAGACATGCCCGTTTTGAATAGGCTTTATCCGGCATTGGATCTGGATTATACATTGCGTCGGGTTCAATGAACCATCTTTCTTCAGGGACTTCGCGTGTTGAATCCACTTTGTTGATAATATTATGCCAGAATGTATCAATGTCAGGCGCTCCGGGAAATATTCCGGCCATCCCGACAACGGCGATTGGAGTTTTTTTTGTCATTTGTTTTTATGGTTATAAGGTTGGTAACCGTTCACGGTTTACAGTTAACGGTTGATTAAAACATATCAGCCAGAGGCTGACAAGAAGCAAGAGGGCTTAGGCCACAGACACACACGGACAAGCACAGACAAGATAATGAAAGTCAGTGTTCGTCCGTGTTGTGGCTAATAATTAGTGTCTGAACGAAAAGTATTTTTTTCAATACTGCCAATAGATTCAGCTTATTTAGCTATGTGAAGATTTGTGAACAAGCTATTAGCCATTAGCTGTCAGCTCTTAGCTAAATGGTGTTATCTGTTTGATTTTTCAAGCTAAAGGCTAACCGCTAAAAGCTAAAAAACTTCGATTTGAGAATAGCGCCCAACTAACTGTAATTTCAGATGTTTTGAAGTTTTCGTTCAGGCACTAATTAATTTAACCGTGAACCTATGAACCGTTTCATTGAACTTTAGTCAGGGAAGCATCTTCAATAATTACGGCAAAAGAATGCATAGAACCAAAATTCTTGTCAATCTCAAGAGTTCCGTGGACGATAACCTCATTGCCAACTTCCGTGGTGTCGAGAGTGCTTACAGTAATATCGTGGGTTTTGGCTTCCGCGCTTCCGGTTCCGTCCTGTATATGTATCCAGTTTTTTCCCATAACACCGGGTAGAAATTTCACGACCTTTGCGCGCACCGTAATTGTCTTTTTCGACAGCTCTTTCTTTTGAGAGTAAACCTCTTCTATATTATAGGCATCTTTGCCGGTCGCCTTGACTATTTTTATGTCTTTAAAAATTATTTTGGGTTGACTGGCTCCCATTGCATTTGACGTTGATTCTTGAGGCATACTACCCGGCATCATGCCTGGCGGCATTCCAGACATCGTTTTACCGGGCATTTTTCCAGAAGGCATGGAGCCTGCCTGATCTTTTGTTGAAGGAAGTGCAAACAAGATGATGTCAAATGTTTTATCAAGTGTTTTGCTTTGGAAATCCTTCATCACTATGACATTGGAAAGCTCTATTTCTTTTCCAGTCTCAACAGGTGTTTTTGGAATAGCAGCCCAGATATCGCCGGTAGAATCCTTAAGATGGAGATATGTATAATCTTTTACATCTTGAAATTCTATAATTGTACCTTTTACTACAGGATACTGAATATTCGGAATCTCGAAATTTTCTTTAATTTTTGAAATTGTAACATTACTCTTTGAAACCGCAATGTTACCTGCTATAGAAGATTCGTTTTTTGGTGTTTCTGTCTTATCTTTGCACCCAGGTACAAACATGACAAATCCTAATAGAGCAAGTGTTGCAAAAACTCCTGTAAAGATCTTTGTAAAACATTCAATTTTGTTAAAGGTCAAGTTTCCTAACCGCATAATATTTCTCCTTTTTGATAATCCAAACATATAGAAGCTTGTCAGAAAATTATGTTTACTTCTCATGCTTTTGTAGCAGGATCAAAATTTTCGGACAAGCTTCTAAGTTAATTTAAGTTTGCTTTATTTTCTTAAGACGACAGGCCGCTGGTTGTCAAGGGAAAAGGCAAGACTTGAAAACAGGATTCAAGGATAACAAGGATACGTTTGCGGCATGGTTGTTAATTATTTTCTTGCTGATAATTGCCGGATTGTTTATGAAATTCATGAGGATCGACTCGTCATCCTTGTCGTAAAAGTCGGACACCGTAAAGACGTTTATAAAACACTCCTCTAATTTCCCAACTTTCTCAATTCATCGTTGAACCGCAAAAACGAGCGCATTCCCCGCTGCTTTCGGCGGGGACCTTCAAATAACTATCTATGGTCAACAACGTTCCCTAAGTTCCGCCCTGCCGGCTGTCTTCGCCTCCGGGGTGGAAAGCCAGGCAAACGCCCCTTTCCTAACCCGTCCTTTTGGCTCATGGGTTCGCTTGCTCCTTTGCGTTTTATACCCGCATCGGATACGTTGGGGGGCTTTTCTTTGCGGTGTTACTTGCGCAGCCTTATAGTCGAAGTCCGCCAGGGTTCGTTGCTCTATAGAAGCGCCGATAAGCTTATTGATGGCGCGGACCATCTCTTTGTCTTCTCCGGTAATAAGGGTGAACGCTTCGCCGCTGCGAGTCGCCCTGCCGGTCCGTCCGATTCGGTGAATGTATGCATCGGGGGTGGAAGGAATATCGTAGTTGATGACATGCGAAACCTTGGTAACGTCAATGCCCCTGGCGGCGATATCTGTGGCCACCAGGATCTTAAATGTCCCGTCTCGAAAGCCATCCAGTGCGGCTTGCCGTTTTCCCTGGGAAAGATTCCCCTGCAGAGAAGTCGAACGGTATCCGGCACCAGCCAGCTTTTTCCCCAGGCTTTTGGCGCGATGC